>NZ_JAAGMD010000322.1 GCF_010548465.1 Streptomyces sp. SID14436
CCCCGGGCCGAGGGCGGCCCCGGGGCCCACGGCGGTGTCGCGGCCGGCCCGGACACCGGGGGTGCCCCGTGATCCGGGTCCTGCTGGCGGACGACCAGACGGTGGTGCGGGCCGGGTTCCGCGCCCTGCTCGACCTGACCGACGACCTGGTCGTCGTCGCCGAGGCGGCGGACGGCGTGCAGGCGGTGGAGCTGGCCCGCACGACGCGCCCCGACGTGGTGCTCATGGACATCCGCATGCCGCGCGCCGACGGCCTGGAGGCCACCCGCCGCATCGGCGCGGACCGCACGCTGGACGCCGTACGGGTGCTGGTGCTGACGAGGTACGAGGCCGACGAGTACGTCTTCGAGGCGCTGCGCGCCGGGGCGGCCGGCTTCCTGCTGAAGGACATCGACCCCGACGACCTGCGCACCGCGATCCGTACCGTGTCCGCCGGGCGGAGCCTGCTCGCGCCCGCCGTCACCCGCCGGGTGATCGAGGAGTTCGCCCGGCTGAAGGCGCCCGAGGTGCAGGCCCGCAGGCGGCTCGACCCGTTGACCGACCGCGAGCGGGAGGTCCTCGCCCTGGTCGGGCGCGGCCTGTCGAACGACGAGATCGGCGGCCGGCTGCTGATGTCCCCGCTGACGGCGAAGACCCACGTCAGCAGGGTGATGGCCAAGCTGGGGGCCCGTGACAGGGCCCAGCTGGTGGTGACGGCGTACGAGACGGGACTGGTGCGCCCGGGCGAGGGCTGAGCCGCCCGGAAGGGGCGGGAGCGGAGATGCCCGCGGAACGGGGATGAGCGGGACGGCCTGCATCCCTACTCCGGGCGGAGTACGGGCCGACTCCCGGCGGCAGATGTCCGGTTCGTCCGTCCTCCGTAGCGTCGGTCACATGATCGAAGCGCGAGAACTCACGAAACGCCATGGCGAGCGGACCGCCGTGGACCGGCTGTCGTTCACCGTCCGCCCCGGCCGGGTGACCGGCTTCCTCGGCCCCAACGGCGCGGGCAAGTCGACCACCATGCGCCTGATCCTCGGCCTCGACGCCCCGACTGCGGGCTCGGCCACCGTCGCGGGCCGCCGCTACGACCGTCTCGCCGCGCCGCTGCGCGAGGTCGGCGCCCTGCTCGACGCCCGCGCGGTGCACGGCGGCCGTACGGTGCGGGGACACCTGCTCGGTCTCGCCCGCTCGCACGGCCTGCCCGCACGCCGGGTCGACGAGGTGCTGGGCATCGTCGGCCTGGAGGCGGCGGCGGACCGGCGGGCCAAGGGGCTGTCGCTCGGCATGTCCCAGCGGCTCGGCATCGCGGCCGCCCTGCTCGGCGACCCCGGGGTGCTGATCCTCGACGAACCGGTCAACGGCCTGGACACGGAGGGCATCCGCTGGATCCGCGGCCTGCTGACCTCACTGGCCGCCGAGGGCCGCACGGTGTTCCTGTCCAGCCACCTGATGAGCGAACTGGAACTCACCGCCGACCGGCTCGTCGTGATCGGCCGGGGCCGGCTGCTCGCCGACACGGACATGCGGGACTTCATCGCGGCGCACTCGCCCGACTGGTCCCTGGTGCGCACGCCGGACGCGGAGTCCGGCCGGTTGCGCGGCCTGCTGGAGTCCCGGGGCGCCACGGTCGTCCCCCACTCCGGCCCCGGGGAGGCGCACGGCGGCTGGCGGGTGACCGGGATGAGCACGGCGGCGGTCGGTGACCTGGCCCGCGACCACGGTGTGGCCGTGCACGAACTCACGCCGTTCCGCTCGACGTTGGAGGAGATCTACACGGAGATGACGGGCGAGGCGGTCGAATACCGCGGCTCCGGCACGGGCGCCCCGACCGCTACCGGCGCCGACACCGGCGCGAACACCGACACGGACGGCGACACGGCCGGCGACACGGACGGCGACACGGTCGGCGACACGGACAGCGACGCGGACGGCGACGCGAAGGAGCCGCGGCGATGAACACCAACACGGGCACCGAGTCGAGCACCGGGACGAGCACGGGAACGAGCATGACGACGGACAGCAAGGCAGGCACGGTGACGGGCAGGACCACGGGGAGGAAGAGGACCACGGGGAGGAAGGGGGACACGGCGACGAAGGCCACCGCCGTCGCGGTCGCCTCCCCGCCCGGCTTCCGGGAGGCCCTGGCCTTCGAGTGGACCAAGTACGCCGGACTGCGCTCCACGGTGTGGACGACCGTCTCCGTGGCCCTGGTGACCGTGGTCGGCGCGGTGTTCGTGGGGCTGACCGACAGCCTCCAGCCCGACGACACCGTGCTCGGCGGCAGCCTCACGCTCAGCGTGGTGGCGCTGATGATCGCGGGCGTGGTGGGCGCGCTGACGGTGTGCGGGGAGTACAGCAGCGGGTCGATCGCCACGACGCTGGCCGCGGTGCCCCGGCGGGGACGGGTGCTGGCCGCCAAGGCCGTGCTGCTGGCCGGGGTGCTGTCCGTCGTCGGGCTGGTCTCGTGCACGGTCGCGTACCTGCTGGGGGACGCCGTCCTCGACGGCTCGCGCGCCCAGGGCGAGCCGCTGCCGGCGCTGTTCGGCATCGGGGCGCTGTTCGCGGTCGTGGGTGTGCTGGGACTGGCGATCGGCACCGTCGTGCGGCACGCCGCCGGCGCGGTGACCGCCGTGGTGGGCTTCCTGCTGCTGCCGTCGCTGTTCGGGCCGCTCCTCGGCGACCTCCAGCGGTGGGTCGTCGGGGCCACCCCGACGGCCGCCCTGGAGAAGCTCACGCAGACGTCCGACGCCGGTCCGGAGGTCGTCGGCAGCCTGGGCGCCTGGCCGTCCCTGGCGCTGGTGACCGCCTACACGGCGGTGGCCGCGGCGGGGGCGGCGCTGGTGCTGCGGCGGCGCGACGCCTGACCCGGACGATCACGTCCCGGTCACGGCGCGGGGATCCACGGACACGGGGACGGCACCCGGGGTCGGGAACCGCAGCGGCACCAGGCACACTCTGCGTGGTGTAGGACCCCACAGCCGGAAGGACGGATTACGTGATCACGCTCACCAAGGAAGACGGTCCCGCGGACCTGGACGGAGTGACCCACCTGTCCATCGGCGTGTCCTGGGACCCCACCGCCGGCACCAGCGGCGGGGTGATGGGCAAGCTGCGCCGCAAGGCCGGGACCGACCTGGACCTCATCGCCATCGCCATGCAGGGCGGCGACCCGGTCCGCCTGGCCGGCCTGGACTCCCTGGACCCCATGGGCAACGGCTCCCTGCAGCACAGCGGCGACAACCAGACCGGCCACGGCGACGGCGACGACGAGACCGTCACCGTCGAGTTCGCGCGGATCCCAGGCAACATCACGGCGATCGTGTTCATCGCCGCCGCCTTCAAGAAGGGCAGCTCCTTCCAGAAGGCGCGCAACATCAGCTTCAAGGTCTACGACGCCTCCGGCGGCAGCTCCCAGCAGGTCGCCGACATCTGGCCCAGCCTGCTCACCAAGGACAACGCGTGCGCGGTGGCCAAGGCGGTGCGCGTCGGCGGGTCGTGGAAGCTGGAGGTGATCAACACGACGGGCAAGGTCAAGCAGGGCGACGAGCACGCCCTGATGGCCTTCGCCGTCAGCAAGTGACGCACGCCGCCCGGCCGGGGACCCGGCCAGGGGCGGCGCGCGGCGCGACGGCCCCACGCGGCCCGCACGGTCCCACCGGTGAGTCCCGCTCCGGGGGCGCCACCGGCGGTCCCGGGGCGGGCTGTGGCGGTCCCGGGGCGGGCTGTGGCGGGGCCGGGGCGGGCGTGGGCCCGGCCCGAGGGAACGCATCGCATGACACACGGGGGTGTGGATGAGCCGGGTGCTGTACGGCGAACAGTCGTGGAATCCGCTGGCGCGGACCGTGGAACTGACCGAGGAGCGGCTACGGGTGGGCCGCCGGGCGACCCCGCTCGAGGAACTGCACCTCGCGGCCATGGCCGAGGCGTTCCAGCGGGGCCAGTGGCTCGGCGGCGGCGGGACGGAACGCCCCCTGCACCGGCTGCCGGACGGGCCCGGCATCGTGCCGGTCACGCGCGTCACGGGCACCACCAGGCCGGTGAAGTCGCGTCAGGCGGCCGTGTTCGCCCGGCAGCTCGGGGAGCTCGCGGTGGGCCGATGCGGCGGCCCCGCACAGGTGGCCGCGCTCGCTGAGCGGGCTCACGCGGAGGGCGTACCGCTGTGGATCGCACGGCGGGTCGCACCGGGACCCGCCGGCCCGGTCACCGTCGCCGTGGACCGGGGCCTGGTCCGCGTCGACGTGTGGGGACCGCAGGCGCCGGCCGTACGCCTGCGGGCACCGGGCGGCTACGACGCCCGCGACCAATCCCTGTCGAAGGGCCTGCGGGTGACCGTCGGAGAGACGCGGGCGCGACTCGTCCTCAAGGACCGCAAACGCCGCAGCAAGCGGCGGGTGGAGCTGCAGATCCCGGGACGGCACTGGGTGCTGACACGCGAGAACTCCGTGGCCTCGCTCCTGCGGTGCGACGACCGGCCCGTCGCCCTGCTCTCCCGCCCGCCGTCCTCCCGCCCCGTACCCGAACCCGGCTCACTGCTGCTGCCGTTGACCCCGGTGCGCCTCGACGGCGGGGACGCGCTGGACGCCGTGATGGCCCACTTCTTCGCCGTGTCCTTCGGCATCGGCGACACCACGGGCTCGGCCCGCTTCCGTTCCCGGCGGCCCCGCCCGGCACCCGTCGGACTCGGAGGAGAACCCCTCGCCGCCGAAGAGGACTGGGACCGCCCGTGGTTCACCAACCTCGGCAGCGGCGCCGAGGACAACGAACCCGGCGGCGGCGACGGCTGGGGCTCGGACGGCGGCGACGGCGGCAGCGGCGACTCCGGCGGCGGTGACTCGGGAGGCGGCGACGGGGGCGGGGGCGGAGGGGGCGACTAGCGCCCTTCCGGGTCGCTGACGCGGGGAGTCAGGGCGTGGCGGGAGACGTGAGCCGTCCGGCGACGAGGGCGAGCCAGCCGCTGGGCGCGTACGGCGCCGGTGGGTCGACCTCCATCCCCAGCTCCGCCAGCCCCAGCGCGTAGTCCGGCTCACCCAGCTCCAGAGCGAGCAGCTCGCGCACCTCTCCCACGGCGCGGGCCACCAGCTGCGGGTCGGTGGTCGCGCGGTAGTCGTCCACGGCGGCATCGTGGTCGTCGAACTCGTCCGGCATGTCCTGCGAGAACCAGCCCCCGAGGAACTGGCCCAGTTCCGGGAAGCGGGCGTTCCATTCCCAGTGCGTGGCCGGAGCGGAGGGGGGCGGGACCAGCCCCTCCTCCACACTGCGCCGGATGTGGTCGGCGACCACGGTCAGCCATGCGAGGACCTCCGCGTCCGGCAGACCCACGTCCGGCAGGGCGTAGAACTCCCCGAGGCGGACCCGCAGTCGTCCCGGAGGGTTGCGGGCGTAGTCGCGCAGCTGAGCCTCGGCGACCGCGAGAGCCCAGGGGCGGGTGTGCCAGGTGTGGCGCAGGTACGCGGTGAGGGCCGGGCCCGGCGCGTCCTCGGTGTCGTCGGCCGGCTGTCCGGCATAGGCGCGGAGAACCTGGTCCAACTCGCCGTAGCGTCGGTCGTGTTCGAGCGGGGTCAGTGCCACGGTGGGGAGACCGCCTTCACAGGTAGACGGGAAAACTGGCGTGGACGGCGAACCCGTGGGCGGCCGACGGCTCGCGACGCAGCACGACCCGCGCGGCGCGGACGTCGACGGCCCCGCGTCCGGCCAGGGCCATGGCCTGCAACTGCACGCGCCCGACGGGCTGTTCCCGCGTCGGCCACGCCGCCTCGATGGTCAGCCGCTGCCGGGTGGACCGCGCCAGCCAGGTGTGGATGACCTGTTCGTTCCTGGTGACCACCTGCTGGGTCGCCCACTGGGCGGTCTCGCGGTCGGGGTAGCTGGCGGTGCGGGTGCGCAAGGGGTTTCCTTCCGAGAGGGCGGCTGGAAATCGCCAGATCACTTGGAATCGAAGGACCAGACCATACCGACTTCCGTGTCGGACACGAGTACCAGTCCCAGGTCCCAGGTGTGCACCGAGACCGTGTCGCACCCGGGAATGTGCCGGTAGTAGTCCAGTTTCGCGCTGTCGCGGCCGGTGTTCGCGTAGAACCGGGACCCTTCCGGGAAGCGGGAGAGAATGACGTCGGCCTTTCTCTCCAGATCTGCTCTGTGCTGCTCGAAATGAGGTGTCCTCTCCACGTTGAGCCAGGGCGTGGAGAGGGCAACAAGAAAACGTTTGGCGGACGAGCGCGGGATTTCCGTCACATGGGAGAGCCAGGCTTCGGCCTTTTCCGGCCCGTCCGGCAGGTCGGCGAAGGGGTAGAACGGATCCTCGCGCCTCTCGAACTCGCCGACGAGAGGATCGTTGACGCGCCAGCCGCGATGGTCTTCCGTCGCCTCGTGCATCAGCGTGTGTACGTCGAGGGCCCAGTTCTGATGCAGCCTGCGGGTCACCTTGGCGATGGTGTACCTGCGCTCGTACATGCTGATCGCGTCGGCCCACGACTGCTGGTCCGGCTGTGCCATGGTTCGTTCCCCTTGGTTCCTATTGCGGCATGGACGTCAGCACGACGAAAGGCGGGTCCAGGCTGGGTTCGTATTTGAGGACGGTCGAGACGCCGTACGCGTCCGCGGGCGGCGTCGGGTGGTTGTTCACCACTGCCGCTGTACGCCCGGTGACGACCGGGGCCGACGGGCCGCCGTTGTCGACCGAAGGAACCGAGAACTCCCGTTTCGGGGGGCTCGGCGGGTTGCCCTTGAGCCAATCGTCGATCTCCGCCGAGTTCGCGCGAATATTGTGCTGCGTGTATTTCTGCGCCGACTCCAGGTCCGTGAAACTGGACGCAGCGGGAATGGTGGGCACGCCCGCTCCGGTGGACTCGTCCCGCAACCGCTGCGTCAACTGGTCGTCGGTCAGTCCGACGTGCTTGTCGATGCTGTGTCCACCGTACAGTTCCTCCTCGGTGGCCAGGTCGATGGAGTACTTGTAGGGGATCTGGCTCTCTCCGGGCCGCTGCCAGCTGTGTTCCTTCTTGAAGTCGTTGAGGGTGCGCGCGCCGTAGGCAGCCGCGCGGGCCGCCTCCGCGCGGAACGTCGGCACGCTGAGGATCGCCTCGTCCAGGGCCGGCTGGAGCTTCTTCAGTTCCGTCGCCGCGGCACTGAAGGCCTCGTGGTAGGCCTCGACCGCCTTGTTGGCGGCAGCCTTGTCCATGTGGGAGCGGAACGTCATGACGATCTCGCCGAACGCCAGGGTGGACGCGAGCCGGGTCAGTTCGAAGAAGTCGAGGTCCAGGGTGAGGTCCCGCACCGTCGCCTTGGCGGCCTCCGCGCCGAGCCGGGTCGTCGTCTCCCGCGTCGTCTTGCCCACGTCCGCCAGGTGGTCCAGGGTCTTCTGCACCGTCGCCGCGGTCTCGTGGAGGATGTCGATGATGGGCCGCCGCTTGGCGGGCTGCACGTTGCGCTCGGTCTTCCAGACCCGGCCTATGGAGGCCCGGTTCCCCTGGGCATCGTAGGTCCGGCCCCATTCGGTGGTTCCCCAGATCGTCTGACAGAACGCCTTCATGGCGCCCTGCCATTCATCATTGCCCTTATTGTTGGTAATGAATTTGATGGCGTTGTTGAAGTTGGTCGACGCGGCCTTGGCGGCCTTCTCGGCCGCCCCCCAGGCGGTGGCCATGGACCTGAAGTCGTCGTCCTTGACTCCGGGGGTGATCTCGTGCATTTTGCCGAGCCGCAGCCCGTGCTCGATGGCGGGCCGGATGACGTCGGCGAGGAAGTCGGGTATTTCGCCGAGAACGCCAGAAATGGCCCAGGAATCCGCGTCCTCACCGGTGCCGGTCCACATGATGTCGTTGACGGGGCCGTACCGGGGGACGTTCTGGATGACGGCGGGCGGCTGCTTCTCCACCGGTGGCGGCCCGTACATCCGGCGGGCCTGCCAGTCGGCCTGGACGTACTTGTTGGTGGTGTCCGTCAGGCCGACCGCGACACCGCCCACGCTGACCACGCTCTTCGCCCAGAGCTCCACGTACTTCTCGGTCAGCGAGTCGTAGGCGGCCGCGAACTCGTCGGCGCCCCGGCCGGTGCCCGCGGACTGGCTGTACTGGTTGAGTACCTCGACGAGTGCCTTGGCTCCCTTGTCGTAGTCGAACTGTCCGTCACGCACCACGAGCGCCGTGTAGTACATGTGCTGCGGCTGGACGTCGAAGCCGCCGCTGGACTTGGGAGACCGGGTCCGGGCGGCGGCTCGCTCCTGGGCGCGCTCCTCGTCGGTGGGCAGTCCCCCGCCCATCAGGCGGCGCCCCACCCACGGAGCACTGCCGCGTGTGCCGCCGCGTAGCTGCCGTGGCCGGTCGTCACCACCTCGTGCAGCCACTTCTGCGCCGCCTCGAGGTCCTGGGCCGAGCGGTCCCACTCGTCCAGCTTCTCGACGAAGACGTTGCGGGTCTCACCCTCCCAGGACAGCACGACGGGCACGACGCGGTCGTAGAGGCCGTCCAGCTTGCTGTTCAGCTTCTTGAGGATGTCCTCCAGATCGCCGGCCAGTTCCTGGAGGGTGGCGAAGGAGACGGATATGTGGTCGTCGGGTTCGACTCCGCTGGACATGATCCCCCTGTGGTCGTTTCGGCGGCTGAGCTTGTGCGAAGGGTCAGAGGTCGTCGAGGCTGCTGCGGGGTGCCGACGGAGGTGCCTCGGTGTTCGGCGTCGAGAGGCGGTCCACCTCACGTTCGATGTCGACCTCGATCCTGCTGATGCGGGCCAGCACTTCGAGGTCCTGCTCGGAGAAGCCGTCACGGCTCAGCCGTACGGCTTCCTCCAGCATTTTCATCACTTCCCGGATGCGGACCGCGTCCTCGGTGGCGGCGCGATGGAAGTTCCGGTACACGGAGGCCGCCGGCCCCTGCCAGCCGGCCTCGATCTTGTCGACGATCGCGTCCATGCGCCGGACCTGCTTGTCGAGGTGGTCCTGCATGTCGTCCAGGTCGTCGGCCAGCTTGGTGAGGCTCTTCGCCGACACCCGCAGATCGGGGCCGCCCTCCTGCCCCGCGCCTGTGCCGGGCACGCCCATGGTGCCTCCGTCCCCCGTACTTCGGCCTCGGTGGCCCGCTGTTGCTCCGACGATCCTATAAATCCTGGTGTCGGAAGGACCAACTGCTTTCGCCCAGGGCGAGTTGGCGGCCACGACACACCGTCGAGCAGGGCGGACGAATCGGTCGGCCGGGTGGGGCGACGTCACCGCTCCCCTCCCGGCCCGAGGGTGCACCCGGCAGCGGTGCGGCCCTCCGCTGCCCCACGTGCTCAAATCGGTATTGACCTGCACAGATGCCTGTGCTTCGCTCAGCGCGAGCGTGCGAGCGCGGTACCCCGGCCGACGGGGCGGTCCGCACGCACGGGAGACAGGCACGGCACGCGTGGCGTGCGGGGGCGGACCGAGGGGGACGGTTGTGGGCGGAGCGGTGAGGGGCGCGTCTGCCGGGCCGGGTGGGCCGGAAGGATGGGCGGCGCCGTGACCGTGTGGCAGCGGTGCGCGCCCGGCGTGGCCCGCCTCGGCGTGACCGTGCGCGGCCGGCGTTTAGGACAGCGCGGCCCGGCGCCGCTCCCGACCCGCACTGGGCGCCGCGGCGCGTCCGTGGCCCCCGGCCGTCCGGCGACCGGGCCCGGCCACTCGCCCTGACGCCCTGGCCCCGACGCCGACGCCGACGCCGACCGGAGGCAACCCCACCCCTCCCGCGTCCGTCTTGATTCGACGGGCGGCCCGTCACCACCGTGACGCGAGGAGAGGGCGGCAACGAGGTGCCGTCCGACCGGCGACGGGCGAACCCACCGCCCCGACACGACCACCCCCTACCGAAGCAGCCGTGAAGTGACCCACATACCCCCGCGGGACCTGTCGCACCCACCCGAGAGCGGGAGACCCGCCGCACCCGCCGCACCCGCCGGACGCCGCCCCCGCCGGACGGCGCTGTGGGCCGCCGCCGGTGCCGTCACCCTCGGCTTCCTCGTCGCCCTGGAGTTCACGGCCCGCCACTACGGCGTGGCGGGCCCCCTCACGCACCAGGTGCGCGAGACGGTCCTTCCCCCGAAGTCGGGCGGTCTGCTGTACGCCGCCATGGCGTTGACGATGGTGGTCCTCACCTGGCGGCAGCGGCTGATCGCGCTCGCCGCGGCGGTCGGCATCGACCTCGTGTTCCTCCTGGTCCGCTGGGCGGCGGACGCCGGAGCGGGCGGCGGGCACCCCTTCGGCAACGGGGCGCTGTGGGTGATCCTCGGCTGTGCGGTCGTCGCCGTCACCCGCCGCACGGGCGCCGAACGCGTCCTGATGCTCAAGGGCGTCGGCCTCGGTCTGCTCCTGGTGGCGGGCCGGAAGACCGGCGACACCTGGCTGCTCATCACGTCGAAGAGCCGGCCCACGGTCCTGGACCAGTACGTGGCGACGGCGGACCACGCGCTGGGCGAACCGTCCTGGCTCGTGGGCCGGATCATCACGGCCACCGGACCGGTCGGCTTCAACGTCCTCGACGTCGTCTACGGGCAGCTCGCGGTGGCCGCGGTCCTCGTCGCGCTGTACCAGCTGCGCGGTGTGGCGACGCAGCGCCGCTTCCCCCGGCACCACCTGGTGCGCAGCTTTCTGGTGATCGGCCTCCTGGGACCGGCCTTCTACATGGTCTTCCCGGTCGTCGGACCGCTCTTCGCCTACGGCACCGGCACCGGGTACTGGGCCTCCGTCAGCCTCTGGGCGGAGCAGATCCCGTCCAGCGCCCACCTCGCGGTGGCCCACCTGTGGCCGGAGACCCTGCCACCGGTCGGCATCCCGCGGCCGATGCCGTTCGACGAGATCACCCCGCGCAACTGCATGCCCAGCCTGCACACCGCGTGGGCCACCGCGATCTTCCTCCACACCCGCAGGGGCCCGCGCCTGCTGCGCCACGCGGGCACGTTCTGGCTCGTCGCCACGCTCACCGCGACGCTGGGCTTCGGCTACCACTACGGCGTCGACCTCATCGCCGGTGTGGTCTTCGTGCTCACCGTCGAGGCGGCCCTGCGGGCCCACGACACCGGCTGGCAGCGCTCGGGCGTCCACTTGGTCGCCTACGGCACCACGGTGCTCGTCGCGCTCCTGCTGTCCTACCGCTTCCTGCCGCTGGAGATGGCCCGGCACCCGTGGCTGGCGGGCCCGCTGCTCGTCCTGGCGACGGCTTCGGTCGTCTACGGCTACGTCCGCACCACCACGGCCTGGGACCAGCCGGGCCCCACCCCCGCACCACGCCCGGAGGCCCACCCGGAACCGGCCTGAGGGGGACGCGGGCAGGCATCGCGCGGGGTGGTGGAACGCCTCAGGTGCGTCGGCTCGCGAGCCGGTAGACGAGGTAGGTGAAGCCGAGGATGACGTCGACGGCGGCCCACAGGGCGATGACGAGGCCCACGCCGATGGTGGTGCCGACGTCGCTCGCGTCGTTGCACAGGCGCAGGTCGTCGCCCGTCCGGCCCCGGCATGCCTCAGGCGTGCCACTGGCGGTCGATGCGCCCCAGATCACCCATACGAGGAACAGGATCTGGACGGCCAGGAAGACCCACAGGAACACGCGGCGCCGTTTGCCCTGCGGCGGGCGACTCCCGTCACCGTAGCGGGAGTCGGGCACGGGGCCCGGGGGCGGCACCGGCCGTCCGGCCGCCGCTCCCGCGGAGTGGTGCGGGGCGGCGCGAGGGCCCCATCGCGGTTCGTGAGCGCGGTGTCCGTCGTCCATGCCGCCCTCCTCCGTGCTGCTGACTTCATGGTGCGCCCACCGTGCCCGGTCCGCTCGTCGGCAGCCCGGCGGTCGTCCTCGACAGCAGGCGCGTGCACGACCGCCTCAGCCGTGCGCGCCCCACCGCAGCCGCCCCACCGGACCTGGCGTCCACAGCCAGGTACGGGACCGCGTCCGGCCGGCGACGTCGGCGCTGTGGGCCGCCGCCACGACCGTCAGCACCGGCCAGGCCTGGAGCGTCACCCCGACCGGCAGGTACGCCACGTCCGTCCCGAGCGCGACCACCAGGACCTCGGCCGGGAAGACCGACGCACCGAGCAGGGCCCCCGCGAGGGCCGGCACCCAGCCGCGGCTGCTCACGCGGGAGGCGAGCGTCAGGCCGCCCGCGAGCACCAGGCCCATCAGCAGACCGGCCGACACGCTGCCGCCGGCCAGCGTCAGCCCGTACCGCACATCACGCGCGGCGAGTTGCAGGTCCCCGCCCCGCAGCCACTCCACCGCAGCCACGGCCAACGCGAGGGCGGCCCAGGGAAGTCCGGGTACGCACGCCATCAGCAGCCCGACCCGAAGGCCGCGCCGCACCGTCCCTGGCTCGTTCATCCGCCCCCCCCCCCGGGCTCCTGGGGCGAGAGCCACCCGGCCCCCGCACTCCGCCGGCCGACCGTACCCCACCGCCCATTCCGTCAAGTCCGCCCCGAACTGTTCCGGTTCGGTACTAAGGTGCCGTGTGCACCGGGTGTGCGGGGCGGGTCACAAGGGGTGGCCGGGGGGTGGCGGGACGGCCATGTGCCCCCGGCGCGATCGGGGTGGGGGTTATGTACGAGCTGACCAAGGGTGCCAACGTGGGGCTGGCCGCCCTCAGCGACAGTGTCGACTCCGTCATCGTGAGTCTGGGCTGGACCAGTCCGACGGGTGAGGGCGATGCGGATGTCTCGGTGCTGCTGCTCGACGAGAACGGCAAGGTGCGCAGCGACGCCGACTTCTACTTCTACAACCATCCGGTCGCCGCGGACGGAAGCGTGCAGCTGCTCGGCAAGACGCCCACCGGCAACGGCAACAAGGACCGCATCAGCTTCGACCTGAGGGCGGTGCCGGACGAGATCGCCCGGATCGTGGTGGCGGCGAGCCGGTACGACGGCGCCCACTTCGGGGACCTGGACGATCTGCTCCTGACGCTGGCCGACGGCTCGGGTGAGGAGCTGCTCCGGTTCGCGATCGGGGACACCGGCTCGGTGAGTGCCTTCATCTTCGGCGAGCTCTACCGGCGCGGCGGCGACTGGAAGTTCCGGGCCGTCGGGCAGGGCTACGACACCGGACTGGCCGGCCTGGCCACGGACTTCGGGGTCGATGTCGACGACGACGCAGCCGCCGAGCAGGAGGCCCTGGACGGCGCGGCGGGCGTCGCGCCGGAGGAGCCGGCCGCCCACCGGACGGCGCCAACTCCCGCCCCTGCCCCCGCCGTCGACCGCCCCGCGCCGCCGGTGCTGGAGGCCGTCCCCGCACCGCGCAAGCCCGGCGGGAGCACGGCGGCGGCGCCGCAGCCGCCCGCACGGCCCCGTACCGCCAAGAAGAAGGTCACCCTGCCCAAGGTGGCCAGGAAATCCCTGGCGGACAACGAGTCGTGGCGGGAGGCCCGGCTCTTTCCTGTCTCCGCGCTCAAGAGCGACCGGGACCGTGAAACGCGCGCCACGTCGGTGCTGTTGTCGGTCATGACGCAGATCCCGGAGTTCGGGCGGCGGCTCACCGCCGGGTTCGGTGCACCCGCGGGCCGGATGGAGACCTTCACCGAGGTCTCCCTGCCGCACGGCGACAGTCCCCGGCGCCCCGACGGGGTGATCAGGGTCGAGCGGGCCGGAAAGCTGTGGACCGCGCTGGTCGAGACGAAGACCAACGGCAACGCGCTCAAGCCCGACCAGGTGCAGGCGTACATGGACATCGCCGCCCGCCGGGGCTACGAGGCGGTGATCACCCTGTCGAACGACGTGGCCCTGGAAGGCAGTCCGCTGGTCGACGTCCGGATCGACCGGCGGCGCAAGCACAAGGTCGCGCTGCGGCACCTGTCGTGGGCCGAAGTGGCGCACCAGGCCCACATGCTGATCCGGCACGAGGGCGTGGGCAACGCCGCACACGCCTGGCTGCTCCAGGAGCTGCTGCACTACCTCCAGCACGAGAACTCCGGCTGCCACGGCTTCCAGAACATGGGCTCGTCCTGGGTGCCGGTGCGCAAGGGGATCGACGACGAGACCCTGTGCCAGGGAGATCCGCGTGCCCTGGAGGTGGTGGAGAGCTGGGAGCGGCTCATCCGCCAGGTCTGTCTCCGGCTCGGCGGCGAGCTGGGACAGAAGGTGCTGCCGGTGCAGCGCTCGAAGCGCGGAGCCGACCCGGAGGCCCGCCGGAACCATCTCGCCGATCAGCTGTGCCTGGAGGGCAGGCTCCAGGCCGAACTGCGCATCGAGGACACACCCGGCGTGCTCGCGGTCACCGCCGACCTGCGGACCGGCAAACTCCGCACGTCCATCGAGTTCGAGGCGCCCGAGGAGGGCTATCCCCTCACGAGGGCGAAGCGGCTCATCCGGCGCCTCGCGGAAGCCCCCGCCGACCTGCACATCGAGACCCTCGTGGAGGGGGAGACGGGCGGCCCCCGGGGCACGCTGGAACGGCTGCGCCCGGAGCCGGCGGACCTGCTCCCGAGGAACGGCGCACCGATCACCGGCTTCCGGCTGTCGCTCTTCAAGGGCATGGGCAGCAGCCGCGGCAACGCCGAGACCGGCTTCATCCGCAGCGTCGACGACGCCGTGCACCGTTTCTACGCCACGGTGGTGGCCCACATGGACCGCCCGGCCGCACGAAGGGCGTCCTCGGCGCAACGGGCCGCCGCGGGCTGACCGGGACGGGACGAGGGGGGACGAGGGGGAGTCACCGCGGAGTCCTGCTCCGGCCGACCGGGCCCGACGGCCGCGCATGCGCCCCCGGGCCCAGCGGCCGACGCATGCGCCCCCGAGCCCGGCGGCCCGCGCATGCGCCCCCGAGCCCG
>NZ_JAAGMD010000341.1 GCF_010548465.1 Streptomyces sp. SID14436
GACGCGCCGGCCGGGCCGCTGCCGGCGAGGACGGCGTCCGTGCCCGTGGTGTCCGGTGCGGCGAGTGCCGGGCGGGCGGGGGCGGTGAGCGGGGCCGTGTGCCCCGCGTGGGCCGCTTGTCCTGCGTGTCCCGCGTGGGCCGGGTCCGCGGCGCCGTCGGACGAAACGATTCCGCCCGGGCCGCCGTCCCCCGTCCCACGCCCCGTCGGAACGACCGGTGGGGCCGGTGCGGGCGGTGCGGGCGCCGGCTCGGCGGCCGCCTGTCCGCGGGGGAGACCGCGGAGTTCCTCACCGCGCAGGATGGCCAGCTCCAGGCCCTGGAGCTGCGGGCCGGGATCGACCCCCAGCTCGTCGCGGAGCCGGCCGCGGATCCGGCGGTACTCGGCCAGCGCCTCGTTCTGCCGGCCCGACCCGTACAGGGCCCGCATCAGCTGCGCGGACAGCCCCTCGTGCTGGGGATGGGCGCCGGTGGCCTCCCAGAGGTCCACCAGGACCTCGCTGCACCGGCCCTGCGCCAGCTGGATCTCGCAGACGCGTTCCAGGACGCGCAGCCGCTGCTCGGCCAGCCGGGGCACCTCGTCCCGGTGCAGCAGCTCCGAGGGCACGTTGGCGAGGAGCGGGCCGCGCCACAGCCCGAGGGCCGTGCGCAGCATGGGCAGTTCGGACTCCCCGGCGCCGGCCGCCTCGGCCGCCAGACGGCGGAAGTGCAGCAGGTCCAGGCTCTCGGCGTCGGCCGACAGGCGGTAGCCGCCGGCGACCGCGACCACCAGCCGTTCCGCGATGCCGTACCGGGCGAGCAGGCGGCGCAGCCGGAGCACGCAGCTCTGCAGCGCGGACTTCGCGGTGGCCGGCTGCTTCCCCCCCCAGACCGCTTCCAGGAGCCGGTCCGTGGGGACCACCTCGCCGGGCCGCAGCAGCAGCGCCGCGAGCAGGGACGTCGGTTTCGCCGGTGGCAGGACCACCACGTCACACCCGTCCGTCACACTCAGCGGGCCGAGCAACTGAAAACGCACAGCCTTCCCCCGTTGACCCTCGAACCTCTGCCGCATCCGGCCGGCATCCGCACCCCGCCGGGCTGCGGTGGTCCTGCCACCGTGCCCGACCCACCGGGGAGCGGTGGCTCACTCGTGCTCCGGTTTCCGCCCCGGGCAGGGGAGAGGAGGAGCAGTTGTGAAGTGGTTGCGTGTATACGCCTTCGTTCTTGTGGCAGTCGTGAGTGTCTACCGGCGTAGAACGGGGGTCAAGGGGTGGTCACACAATCACTTGTGGACGAGTTCCGGCCACTGACGAAACGTCAACTTCGTGTGGCACCACCATATTTACAGGTGGGCGACCCTGACGGGCGGCCCGTCCGGGGGTGCCGGGGACGCCCCCGGCGTGTGAAAAGCGGACGCGTCCCGGACCGGGTGTTCGCCGCCCCGTACCGGGACGTTCACCGCCGCGCCGCCGGACCCGGGAAGCGCACTCCGCCGGCCCCGGGCAGCCGCCTCCGCTTCCGCGGGCGGCCCGCGTCCGGGCACGCCGGACACCCGGCCCGCCCCCGCCTCCATCGGAGACGGCGCGAACCGGGTGTCACCGCACCGCTGGACTCAGGCGGAGCAGGAGGTGGTGCTGCAGGTGGAGCTGGACGTCGAGGTGGAGCTGGTGCTGGTGCAGCCGGCCAGCACGACCTCGCTGGCGTCCGAGTAGTCGGAGATCTCGAAGGTCTCGGCCTCGAGCTCGAGGATCTCGTCGGCGAGGGTGCTCAGGTTCTTGTCCATGACGTCTCCCGGTGGGGTCGGGGCGGACCACCGTCGCCGGGGCCGCCGTGGCGTGCTTACGTCACCCATTGCAGCGGCCCCCGCTGACCGTTCGGCATGCCTCCCGCTGTCATACCGCTGGCACACGGCGCCAGCGGCACCGCCCGCGGCGCGAAGGGGACGGGGCGCGGTGGCCCCGCCTCACGTCCGCCGTTCCGCCGGACGCACGGCCCGGTAGTACAGGTCCAGGCACATGAGCAGTTCGGTCCGCTCCACGCCCGGCAGGGTTCTGATCTCGGAGTCGATCAGTCGCATGACGTCCTGGGCGTCACGGCAGACGGCCTCGGCGAAGATGTCGAAGCGGCCGGCGCAGGCCACGACATAGGTGATGGACGGGATCTTGGTGAGGAGCTGGGCGAGGGCTTCGATGCCCTGGCCCGGGCGGCAGCGGACGGCCACCCAGACCTGCATCCCGAAGCCGAGGCTGCGCGGGTTGGCGATGGCGGTGATGCGCAGGACGCGGTCGCCGATCATGCGGGTGACGCGCTTGCGGACCTGGGACTCGGAGATGCCCACCGTCTCCGCGATGCCCTGGAAGGGGAGCCGGCCGTCCAGGCTGAGTTCCCCGATGATCTGCCGGTCGGTGGCGTCGAGCGACGCGGTCTGCGGGCTGTCGCCGTCCTCCGTCCGCTCCGGCGCCGCCTTGTCCTGGGCGACGTCCCAGGCCGGTTCCTGGTAGTGGAGCTGGAGGTAGGGGAAGACCTCGGCCGATCCGACGCCCGGTGTCCTGGCCAGGGTGTCGTGGACGACGGTCAGCAGCTCCGCCGTGTCACGGCACAGCACCTCCACCAGCGCGTCGTAACGGCCCGTGGTGATCACGGCGTAGTCGACGGCGGGCAGCTCCGCGAGGGAGTTCATCAGCGGTTTGACGGCCTGTGTGCCGTCGAAGCAGAGGCCGACCAGGGCCATCACCGGGAAGCCGAGGAGGGCGGGGTCGGCGACCGCCGTGATCTGGATGACGTTGTCGTCGAGGAGCTGGTTGACCTTGCGGCGGACCGTCTTCTCCGGCACGTCCAGCTCGCGCGCCATGCCGGCGAAGGACCGGCGTCCGTCGGCCTGGAGGAGGCGGATCAGCCGGCGGTCGAGTTCCGTGAGCCGCGCGTCCACCTCGTCCTGGCCGGGCAGCGGCAGCGAGCCGTCGAGAAAGCCGGAGACGAGGTGGGAGGGGCCGCGCATGGCAGTCATCGTATCGGTGCGGCCTCGTGGACGAGGCGCCCGGCGAGATACACCTCGTCGACGCGGACGTCGGGCAGTTCGTCCACCGGGCAGGCGAAGGGGTCGCGGTCCAGGACGACGACGTCCGCGTGCTTGCCCGCCTCCAGCGAGCCGTAGCGGTCGCCCTCGCCGAGGGTCCGGGCTGCGTTGATGGTGTGCATGCGCAGGGCCTCGGCGAGGGTGACCTCCTGGTCGGAGTCGAGGATCTCACCCAGAAACGACTGGCGGCGCAGGGTGCACCAGATGCTGAAGAACGGGTTCGTCGCGCGCTCCTCGGAGCCGATCCAGACGTCCGAGCTGCCGGTGATCGGCCAGCCCTCGTCCAGCAGGCGCCGGAACGGGAAGCGGCCGAGCCGGCCGTAGTCGCCGAGGTAGGCGGGGAAGAAGTCGCCGAAGGTGTAGAGGAAGACCGGCTGCGGGACGGGGATGATGCCCGCCTTGCGCCACAGCGCGGTCGCCGCCGGGTCCGGAAGGAAGTTGCCGGCGTGCTCGACGCGGGGAGCGGGGACCCCGGCGGGGGCGCCGCCCGCGGCGGCGACGGCCTCGCAGACCTCTTCCTGTGCGCGGTCGCCGTTGGCGTGGACGGCGAGCTGGAGGCCCGCCTCCGCGGTACGGCGCAGCGCCTCAGCGATCTGACCGGGGCTCAGGGCCACCTCGCCGCAGTGGTGGTGGCCGGCGTGGCCGTCGTTGACGTAGGGCTGTTTGACGGCGGCGCCGGCGGCGGAGTAGCCGCCGTCGGCGAACATCTTGACGCCGTGGACGCGCAGCAGCTCCTCGGGGGTCTTGAGGTCCAGCCACTCGCGGTGGGCGCACGCCTCCTCCAGGGAGACCGTGCCGGGGGCCCAGAGGTAGACCCGCAGCCGGGCGCCCAGCTCGCCGTCCTGGTGCAGGCGGTCCATGGCCCGCAGTCCGTCCACCGACTCGGAGATCTCACCGATGGTGGTCACTCCGTGGGCCGTGAACAGCTCGCGCACGCCGCGCCCGATGGCGCGGTGCAGCGCGTCTCCGGAGAGCCGGGGGAGCGGCAGGAGGTTGTCCATCTCCTTGACGACGCCGGTGGGTTCCCCGGTCTCGTCCCGCAGGACCGTGGGCAGTCCGGTGATGCTGTAGTCGGCCTCGCGGTAGTCGCGGTCGATGCCGGCCAGCTCCAGGCCGCGGCTGTTGAGGACGGTGATGTGGCCGCCGGCGCGTACGGCGATGGCCACCTCCGTGCTGACCGAGTCGAGTTCGGCGCGGGTCGGCAGGCGCTTGTCGGCGAGCTTCTGGTCGAAGAAGAGGTTGGCCTGGCCGACCAGCCAGCCGCCGACCGCTTCGCCGAGGTGGGCGCGGAGTGTGGCGAGGACGTCGGCGACGGAGCCGCAGCGCGGCGCCCGGCAGTCGACGGTCTGGTAGTGCGTACGGGCGGCGACCTCCATGTGGGCGTGGACGTCGACGAAGCCCGGCATGAGGGGGCGCCCGCCGACGTCGTGCACCCGGGTGCCGGGGCCGATGTGGGCGCCGGCGTCGGCCTTGGGGCCGGTGGCGACGACGACCCCGTCCCGTACGGCGACGAAGCCGGGGCCCATCTGCTCGCCCTCGGCCATCCGGATCACCTTGTCCGAGATCAGGACGAGTTCCGCGGTGCCCTCGCTCATGTACGCCTCCTCGATGGTCCGCCCGACGGGGCTGTGGTTGAAGCCGGAACGTAATCGCGCGCTCTGCTGCATGTCAATGACTGATTCGACCCGCAGAGTCGTTTCGCATAACGAAATCGACCCTTGACAGTGCATCCGATGACTGATTCTGTTCGAGCACCGCGAAGTGTGCGGCCTTTCCGCCACCGCTCGCCCGGTGATCTCCCACGGCATCGCCGTGCCGGACACCGCGTCCGGACATCCGCACCCGTCACCTCTGCATGGAGGCCCCATGTCATCGCCCACCCGTCACGCCGAAATCGCCGGCGGCGGCCTCGCCGGCCTGACCACGGCAACCGCCCTGGCCCAGCGCGGCTGGAGCGTGCGCCTGCACGAGCGCGGCCGTGAGCTGCGCGAGATCGGCGCCGGCATCTTCATGTGGGAGAACGCCCTGCGCGTCCTCGAGGAGATCGGCGCCTTCGACGAAGCCGTCCACCGCGCCGAACGCATCGACAGCTGGCGGCTCTACGACGAGCGGCAACGCCGGCTCCAGGACGACTGGATGAAGGGCGGCGACACCCGCCTGTTCACCGTGCTGCGGCCCGACCTGCACCGGGCGCTCGCCAACGCGGCCACCGAGGCCGGGGTCGAGATCGTCACCGACTCGCTGGTCGCGGGCGCCAACCCCGACGGGGAGCTGATCCTGGAGAACGGCAAGGTCCTCAAGGCCGACCTCGTCGTCGGCGCGGACGGCGTCGGCTCGCCCGTGCGCAACTCCGTCGGCCTGAACCTCGTCGTCCGCGACCTGGAGGACGGCTGCATGCGCAGCCTCATCCCCAGGCTGCCGCACGACCCCGTCGACAACGCCCTGGAGTACTGGAACGGCGGCCGGCGCGTGGGCGTCGTCCCCGTCACCCCCGACCAGGTCTACATCTACACCTGCTGCCCCTCCAGCGACCTCCCCGGGCGCGAGCGGCCGTTCAACAAGGAGTCCTGGACCGAGTCGTTCCCCCACCTGCGGAGCATCTTCGACCGCATCCCGGACGTCTCCCGCTGGGCCTCGTTCTCCGACGTCCGCTGCCACCGCTGGGTCAACGGGCACGTCGCCCTCGTCGGCGACGCCGCCAGCGCCATGTCGCCCAACCTCGGACAGGCCGCCTGCCTGGCCATGACCAACGGCTACGGACTCGCCCTGATGCTTCAGGGCCAAACCGACGTGCCCAGCGGGCTGCTCGCCTGGGAGGCGCGCCAGCGTCCGGTCACGGACGCGACCCAGCGCTTCTCCCGGCTGTACGGCCGCGTCGGCACCCGCTGGCCGCGCCCCGTCGCCGACGTCCGCTCCGCCCTGGTCTGGGCGGCCGGACGGTCCAAGCGCTGGCAGGCGCGGGTCAACGTCGCCGCACACCAGGGCGCCGAGTCCGTCCGCCCGAGCCTGCGCCGGGCCGGCTGACCCACCCGTACGGACAGGGCGCCGCACCGCTCGCGGCGCCCCTCCCGCCGAGCACCACCCACCCCCACAGAACCAAGGACCCCTTGAGCATCATGCACACAGCAGGAGGAAACCGTAATGGCACACAACCCCTCGGGTGCCTTGATGGACGGTGTGGAAAGGCGGTCGATCGACCACGTCCCCTCCACTGAACGCCACGGCAAGGCCTGGCACCAGGGCCCGTTCTGGCTGACCGGCGGCTTCATGCTGCCGTCCATGCTGATCGGCTTCCTCGGCCCGTCCATGGGGCTGGGCATGGGCTGGTCGCTGATCGCCGTCATCTCCGGCATGGCCTTCGGCACGCTCTTCATGGCTCTGCACGCCAACCAGGGCCCCCGCCTCGGCCTCCCCCAGATGATCCAGTCGCGCGCCCAGTTCGGCTCGCGCGGAGCGATCTTCCCGTTGGCCATGGCCGTCTTCATCTACATCGGCTACAACGTCTTCCAGATGGTGCTGGCCGGCGACGCGCTGTCGATGTTCCTGCCCGGCCAGAAGATCTGGTACGTCGTCCTCGCGGTGGTGGCGGTCGTGATCGCCGTCGTCGGGCACGACCTCCTGCACACCGTGCAGCGCTACTTCAGCTACCTCACCATGACGATCTTCGCGGTCGTCACCGTCGCGGCCGTCCTGCACTACCCGATGGGCGACGTGGCTCCCGTCGCCACCGGATTCTCCGGCGCCGCCTTCCTCGCCCAGTTCGCCGCGGCGGGCGGCTACCAGATCAGCTACGGCATCTACGTCTCCGACTACTCCCGCTACCTCCCCGAGAACATCCCGGACGGCAAGCTGATCGGCTGGACGTTCCTCGGCGGATTCACCGGCGCCGCCTGGCTCGGCAGCCTCGGCGCGATCTTCGCCTCCCATGTCCCGGCGCCGGACGCGCTGCGCCAGTTGTACCTGGTCGGTGACACCGTCTTCCCCGGCTTCGGCGCGGTGGCGGTCCTGGCCACCCTGCCGGCGCTGATCGGCACCTCCGGCGTCAACGCCTACGGAGCGATGCTCAGCGCCACCACGGTCCTGGACGGCATCAGGCGCGTGAACCCCACCCTGCGGCTCCGCGTCGTCGGCGTGTGCGCGGTGGGCGCGGTGGGACTGGGCATCACCCTGAGCATGCCCGCCGCCTACATGGACAGCTTCCACACCTTCATCGCCGTCATGTGCTACCTGCTGGTGCCGTGGACCGCCGTCAACCTCGTGGACTTCTACGTGGTCCGGCGCGGCCGTTACGCCATCGGCGACATCATCGACCCGCACGGCTCCTACGGCCACTGGGCCTGGCGCGGGCTGACCGCCTACTTCGGCGGCTTCGTGTCCATGATCCCCTTCGTCACCCTCAGCTTCTACACGGGTCCGGTGACGCAGGCCCTCGGCGGCGCCGACCTCGCGTTCGTCGTCGGACTCCTGGTCTCCGGGGTGCTCTACTACGTCCTCGCCCGAGGCGTCGAGCAGCACGATGCCGCCCTGCCCGCCGAGGAGGTGCGTGTCCCCGCGTGGTGACGCGCGCCCCGCGCCCGGCCCGTGCGGGGGCCGGGCGCGGCCATCGCCCCCGGCTGCCGCTCGTGCCCGGCAGGTGGCGCGGGCATTCCTTTCCGGCTGTCACGCCTGGTCACTATGCTCACTTCATGCCGGAGGCCGGAAGCGACGTCCCGGATTCTCCCCGGGGGTGATCGTGGCTGATTGCCCGGACTGAAGCACCTCGGAGGTAGTCGTGGAATGCAAGGAAGACACGCGGCGGGACCTTCGCACGTGTTGAGAGAGGTCACCGCCACCCGCTACCTCACGCACCTGCGGGAGGGAGGTTCCGTGCCGGGGGTCGTCGAGGCCGACGACCTCGGGACGTACGTCGTGAAGTTCACCGCGTCCGCGCAGGGCCGCAAGGCGCTGGTCGCCGAGGTGATCGTCGGGGAGCTGGCGCGGGCCCTCGGGCTGCGGTTCCCGGAGCTGGTGCTGGTGCACTTCGACCCGGCGATCGCCGCCGGCGAGCCGCACCAGGAGGTGCGGGAGCTGCACGCGGCCAGCGCCGGGGTCAATCTCGGCATGGACTTCCTGCCGGGCGCGCGGGACCTCACCCCCGAGGTGGCGGAGGTCTTCCCGGTCGATCCGCTGGAGGCCGGCCGGATCGTCTGGCTCGACGCGCTCACCGTGAACGTCGACCGCACCGTGCACAGCTCCAACCTGATGATCTGGCCGACCCTGGGCACCGTGCCGCCGCGCCTGTGGCTCATCGACCACGGTGCCGCGCTGGTCTTCCACCACCGCTGGGAGGGGCTCGACCCGCGCCGGCGCTACGACTTCCGGCACCACGCCCTGGGCTCCTACGGCCCCGACGTCCGGGCCGCCGACGCCGAGCTCGCGCACCGGGTGACCGAGGAGCTGCTGCGTTCCGTCGTGGCCCGGGTGCCCGACGCCTGGCTGGCCGACGAGCCCGGCTTCGCCACCCCGGACGCGGCCCGGGACGCCTACGTCGGCCACCTCCTCGCGCGGGCCCGGGCCTCCGCGGAGTGGCTGCCCACCGACTTCCCCGACGCCGAGGAGCTCGCCGCGGAGAACGCCCGGCGCGCCGACCGCACCCGCCGGGGCCGCCCGGACTGGCTCAAGCAGGTGCCCGACCTGCACGGCAAGCCGGCGGCCCGGCAGGACTGGTCGGCGCACCTGCGGTGAGGCCGGTCAGCCCCTGAGCTGCTGGTAGGCGGGCAGGGTGAGGAACTCGGTGTAGTCCTCGTCGAGGGCGACCCGCAGCAGCAGGTCGTGGGCCTGCTGCCAGGAGCCCGCGGCGAAGGCCTCCTCGCCCGCCTCGGTCCGGATGTCCGCCAGCTCGTCGGCGGCGACCTTGCGGACCAGTTCGGCGGTGACCCGTTCACCGTTGTCGAGGACGACGCCCGCGTTGATCCACTGCCAGATCTGGGAGCGGGAGATCTCCGCGGTCGCCGCGTCCTCCATCAGGTTGAAGATGGCCACCGCGCCGAGCCCGCGCAGCCACGCCTCGATGTAGCGGATGCCGACCTGGACGGCGTTGACGAGCCCGGCGTACGTGGGCCGCGCCTCCAGGGAGTCGACGGCGATGAGGTCCTCGGCGCGCACGTCGACGTCCTCGCGCAGCCGGTCCTTCTGGTGCGGCCGGTCGCCGAGCACCCGGTCGAAGGACTCCAGGGCGATGGGCACCAGGTCGGGGTGGGCGACCCAGGAGCCGTCGAAGCCGTCGCCGGCCTCCCGGTCCTTGTCGGCCCGCACCTTCTCGAAGGCCACCTTGTTGACCTCCGGGTCCCGGCGGGACGGGATGAACGCGGCCATGCCGCCGATCGCGTGCGCGCCGCGCCGGTGGCAGGTGCGCACCAGCAGTTCGGTGTAGGCGCGCATGAACGGGGCGGTCATGGTCACCGCGTTGCGGTCCGGCAGCACGAACCGGGGGCCCGCGTCACGGAAGTTCTTGATGATGGAGAACAGGTAGTCCCAGCGGCCGGCGTTCAGCCCGGAGGCGTGGTCGCGCAGTTCGTAGAGGATCTCGTCCATCTCGTAGGCGGCCGTGATGGTCTCGATGAGGACGGTGGCGCGGACCGTGCCCTGCGGGATGCCGAGGTGGTCCTGGGCGAAGACGAACACCTCGTTCCACAGGCGGGCCTCCAGGTGCGACTCGGTCTTCGGCAGGTAGAAGTACGGCCCCTTGCCGAGGTCGAGCAGCCGCCGGGCGTTGTGGAAGAAGTACAGGCCGAAGTCCACCAGCGCGCCCGGCACCGGGGTGCCGTCCGCGTCGGTGAGGTGGCGCTCGTCCAGGTGCCAGCCGCGCGGGCGCACGACGACCGTCGCCAGCTCCTCCGCCGGGCGCAGCGCGTAGGACTTGCCGGAGACCGGGTCGGTGAAGTCGATGGTCCGGGTGAAGGCCGCGGTCAGGTTCAGCTGGCCGGTGATCACGTTCTCCCACGTGGGGGCGGACGCGTCCTCGAAGTCGGCGAGCCAGACCCGCGCACCGGAGTTGAGCGCGTTGATGGTCATCTTGCGGTCGGTGGGCCCGGTGATCTCCACCCGGCGGTCGTTCAGGGCCTCGGGGGCCGGGGCGACCCGCCAGGAGTCGTCCGCGCGGATGTGGGCCGTCTCCGGCAGGAAGTCCAGGGTGGCGGTGCGGGCGATCTCGGCGCGGCGCTCCGCGCGGCGGGCCAGGAGTTCGTCACGCCGGGGGGTGAACCGCCGGTGCAGCTCGGCCACGAAGGCGAGCGCGGCCTCGGTGAGGACCTCCTCCTGCCGGGGCAGCTCCGGGGCGTCGACGACGGCCAGCGGGGACGGCGCTGGTGCGGACATGTGCTGTCACTTCCTTCGCGAGCGTGGCACCGGGTGCCGGGCGACCCGGGTGGGGCGGGAAACGCCCGCACAACGCGCCGGACGCTTCTGAGCAGTGGATAGTAGTTTCCTCATGGTGGAAGTTCAATGTTTTGTTGACGTCCGGCCCGTCCGGCGGGGCGGGGCATGGCTCTCCGTGCCATCCCGCTCACTCAAGGTGCGCCAGATCCGCCTCGGTGTCGATGTCGTACGCCTCCGCCACGTCCCCGCACTCGACCAGGGCGACGTCGCCGGCGTGCCGCCGCAGGTAGGCGCGCGCCCCCTGGTCGCCGGTCGCGCTCGCGGCGACGCCCGCCCAGTGCGCGGCGCCGAACAGCACCGGATGGCCGCGCACACCGTCGTAGGAGGCCGCGGCCAGCGACCGGCCGGCGCGGTGCGCGGCCAGCACCCGGGCCACCGCCTCCGGCCCGATACCCGGCTGG
>NZ_JAAGMD010000368.1 GCF_010548465.1 Streptomyces sp. SID14436
GCACGAGCCGCAGCAGTGCCGCCACGTCCCGCGGCTCGGCGGGCCGCACCGGGTCCGGCAGCCGGTGCCACACCGTCACCGGGTGGCCGTCCACCAGCTCGGCCCGGGGCTCGGCCGGGCGCACCGCCGGCACGCCCTCCTCGGCCAGCCACCGTGCGATCTCGAGGCCCCGGCGCGCCCGCTCCAGCAGTTCGGCGTCGCGGCCCACCTTGACGACGAGGTCACCGGCGCCGAACACCGCGTTCTCGCCCAGGGCCAGCAGTCGTGCGTCCCGCCCCGAGTCCGGGAGCACCTGTGCCGCGGCGAGCACCTCCCGCGCGCGTGCCTCGTCCACCATCCGCCTCCGTGTCGTGTGCGTGCGGCCGTCCGGCCGTCGGCCAGTGTCGCATTCGCACAGGTCGTGCGGTGTACGCGGTGCCCCCGCCGAAATAGGTTGCACGAGACGTCTCGTCTCGTATAGCGTCGCGGTCATGACTTCACCCGCCCACATCGCCATGTTCTCCATCGCCGCCCACGGGCACGTCAACCCGAGCCTCGAGGTGATCCGCGAGCTGGTGGCGCGTGGTCACCGGGTGACCTACGCGATCCCGCCCCTGTTCGCCGACAAGGTCGCCGAGACCGGCGCCGAACCCAAGCCGTGGAACAGCACCCTGCCCGGCCCCGACGCCGACCCCGAGGACTGGGGCACCACGCTGCTGGACAACGTGGAGCCCTTCCTCGACGACGCGATCCAGGCGCTCCCGCAGCTGACCGCCGCCTACGAGGGGGACACCCCCGACCTCGTGCTGCACGACATCGCCGCCTACCCGGCCCGCGTCCTCGCCCACCGCTGGGGTGTCCCCTCGGTCTCCCTCTCACCGTGCCTCGTCGCCTGGGAGGGCTACGAGGAGGAGGTCGCCGGGCCCATGTGGGAGGAACCGAAGAAGACCGAGCGCGGCCGCGCCTACTACGCCCGCTTCCAGTCCTGGCTGGAGGAGAACGGGATCACCGAGCACTCCGACTCCTTCATCGGCCGCCCTCCCCGTTCCCTCGTCCTCATCCCCAGGGCCCTGCAGCCCCACGCCGACCGCGTCGACGAGAAGGCGTACTCCTTCGTCGGGGCCTGCCAGGGCGACCGCACCGCGGAGGGGGAGTGGCAGCGGCCCGCCGGGGCGGAGAAGGTGGTCCTGGTCTCCCTCGGTTCCTCCTACACCAAGCAGCCCGGCTTCTACCGGGAGTGCCTGAAGGCGTTCGGCGACCTGCCCGGCTGGCACCTGGTGCTGCAGATCGGCCGCCACGTCGACCCGGCCGAGCTGGGGGAGGTGCCCGACGGCGTCGAGGTGCGCTCCTGGGTGCCGCAGCTCGCGGTGCTGAAGGAGGCCGACCTGTTCGTCACCCACGCCGGCGCGGGCGGCAGCCAGGAAGGGCTGGCCACGGCCACCCCGATGATCGCCGTACCGCAGGCCGTGGACCAGTTCGGCAACGCCGGCCTGCTCGAGGCGCTCGGCGTCGCCCGGCAACTGGCCACGGAGGACGCCACGGCCGACGCGCTGCGGGCGGCGGCCCTCGACCTCACCGGGGACCCGGAGGTCGCCCGCCGGCTGGAGCGGATCCGCGCGGAGACGGCCGAGGAGGGAGGCACCCGCCGCGCGGCCGACCTCATCGAGGCGGAGCTCCGGGCCAGGAGCTAGAAGGCAGCGAACGGGCGGGGCCCGGCACGCGTGGTGCCGGGCCCCGCCTCGTGCGCGCCGGGGGTCAGACCCCCACCCGCTTGTCCTCGGCGCTGTGCGCCACCGGCCGCGCGACCGCCTCCGGGGCCTCGTCGTGGGTGAGGTCCGGCAGGCGGTGCAGCCACTTCGGCAGGTACCAGTTCCGCTCGCCCAGCAGCGCCATCACCGACGGCAGCAGCACCCCCCGGATGACCGTGGCGTCGATGAGCACCGCCGCCAGGCCGACCTCCATCTGCTTCATCGGGGCTCTCCTTCGCCTGCCCGGTGATCGGCGCCTCGACCCCGTCGACCTTCCCCAGCGTCGCAAGCCGCACCTCGTCGCGCAGCGTCTCGAGGCTCTCGCCTGCCGCGGGCCCCTGACCGCCGGTCCTTCCGGCGGCGGGTCGGGGCACCGGCACCCTTCCGCAATGTTGTTGAATAAGTCACAGGCGCGTGTACCGGTTGAACCGGACCTCGGGGTTCGGCGAGGCTTTCGCGCATCCGCCGCGCGCGGACCCGGCCGTCGTGCCCACCCCCACGGGGCACGACGGCCGCTCTATCGTGGGGGCATGGCGACGACGTACGCGGCACTGCTGCGCGGGATCAACGTGGGCGGCGGCCGGAAGGTCCCGATGGCCGAACTGCGCACCCTGCTGGAGGGCCTCGGCCACACCGGGGTCCGCACCTACCTGCAGAGCGGCCAGGCGGTCTTCGCCTCCGCGCACGGCGACGAGGAGTCCCTGGCCGCCGAACTGGCCCGGGCGGTCGAGAAGCACTTCGGGTTCGCCGTCGACGTGATCGTCCGCGACCACGCCTATCTGCGGGCGATCGCCGACGCCTGCCCGTTCCCGGCCGCCGAACTGGAGGGCCGGCAGCTGCACGCGACGTTCTTCTCCGCACCCGTCGGCCCCGAGCGCTTCGCCGGGATCGACGCCGAGGCCCGCCTCCCCGAGGAGTTCCGCCTCGGCGACCGGGTGCTGTACCTGTACGTCCCCGACGGGCTCGGCCGCTCCAAGCTGGCGGAGCAGCTCGCCCGGCCCCGCGTCACCGAGGGCGTCGTCGCCACCACCCGCAACTGGAACACCGTCGTCAAACTCGTGGAGCTCACCCGTGCCTGAGCAGGACAGCGCCGTCAGCGCCGCCATCGAGGGCGAACTGAAGCTGCTGGACCCCGAGGTGCGCTGCTCGCCCGAGCGGATCGACGCGCTGCTGCACCCCGACTTCTTCGAGTTCGGGGCGTCCGGGAAGGTCTGGGACCGGGCCGCGATCATCGACGCGCTCACCGAGGAGGTCGCCTCCGCCGCCCCGGCCGCCACGGTGTCCGGCATGAAGGCGGTCGAGATCGCCCCCGGCACCGTCCACCTCACCTTCGACACCGACCACAACGGCCGCCGCGCCCACCGCAGTTCCCTGTGGCGGCACACGGAGCAGGGCTGGCGCCTGTACTTCCACCAGGGGACGCTGTTCACCCCCGCCGCGGACTGACCCGCCGGCGTCCGGCGCCGGCGGGCGCGCCGCGGTGACGTGAAGCGGTCACCTGCAGCGGTCACGTGAAACGGTCGCGTGAAACGGTCGCGTGAAGTGGACCGGAAAAGGCACCCCGGAATGGCCCGGGAGGTCGCGCCGCCCGGTGCTTACGGTCGACGGCATGACACCCACCACGACCGCCGCCACCCGCGTCGACTGCTTCTTCGACCCCGCCTGCCCCTTCGCCTGGATCACCTCCCGCTGGCTGCTGGAGGTCGAGCGGGAACGCCCCCTCGACCTGCGCTTCCGGGTGATGAGCCTGTACCTGCACAACGAGGGCAACGACCTGCCCGACTGGTACCGCGACCTGGTGGACCGCTCCGTCGGGCCGGTCCGGGTGGCGGTGGCCGCGGCCGAACGGCACGGCCACAAGGTGCTGCGCGACCTGTACACCGCCTTCGGCACCCGGATCCACGAGCGCGGCGAGCAGGACTTCGACGCCGTGGTCACCGAGTCCCTCGCCGAACTCGGGCTGCCCGCCGACCTGGCGGCCGCCGCCCACGACCCGGCCCACGACGACGCGGTCCGGCGCAGCCACTGGGCGGGCGCCGAACCGGACTCGGGCGGCTACGTGGGCACGCCGACCCTGCACGTCGACGGCACGGTGTGGTTCGGGCCCGTGCTGCGGGCCGTGCCCCGGGGCCCGGCCGCCGCGGAACTCTTCGACGCCTTCCGCCGGCTGGCCGTGCACCCCGACGTCTTCGAGCTGAAGCGCACCCGCACCGGCGGCCTGTCCTTCGACTGACGGCGCCCGTCCCGGGGAGACACCCCCGGATCAGGCCCCCAGGGCCGGCCGCAGCGGCAGCCGGGCCGCGTCGTAGCGCTCCAGCAGCACCCGGGCCACCTCCGGCGCCGGGCCCAAAACGTCGGCCAGCACGTCCGCACCGGCCGCGCCCCGCGCGATGCGGTCCGGCAGGAAGCCGGGGGCCAGCACGTACGGGGCGACGGCGACCCGCGCGCAGCCGAGGTCGCGCAGTTCCCGCACCGCGTCCTCGGTGCGGGGGAGGGAGGCGGAGGCGAACGCAGGCCGCACGGCGCACCAACCGGTGTGCCGCCACTCCCGCGCGATGTCTGCGATCACTGCGATCGCCTCCGGGTCGGTGGATCCCGCCGAGGCCAGGACGACCCCGGTCGAGGACCGGTCGGCGGGCCGGACGCCCGCCTCGTGCAGCCGCCGCTCCAGGGCCCGCAGCAGCAGCGGGGACGGGCCGAGCACGTCGGCCCGGTGGATCCGCAGCCGGGCCGGGGCGTCCGCCAGGGCCGCGGGGATGTCCGCCTTGGCGTGGAAGGCGCGGGTCAGCAGCAGCGGCAGCGCGACCACGTCGCGCACGCCCTCCGCCTCCAGGGCCCGCAGCGCGCCCGGCACCGAGGGCAGGTTGAACTCCAGGAAGGCGGTCTCCACCCGCAGCCCCGGCCGCAGGGACCGCGCCCGGCGCACCAGGGCGTGCACGGTCGCGGCGTGCCGCGGATCGCGGCTGCCGTGCGCGATGACCAGCAGGACGGGTCGGTGCATGACGTGCCTCAGCCCTTCACCAGCAGACCGCGGCTGCGCAGCACCCACCGCTCCAGCGGACTGAAGATCAGCAGGTCGATGGCGATGCCCACGGTCAGGATCAGCAGGATGGCCTCGAACACCATGGCCATGTCGCTGGCGTTGCGGCCGTTCTCCAGCAACTGGCCCAGGCCCACGCCCAGGTCGGGGAACGAGGCGATGATCTCGGCGGCCATCAGCGAGCGCCAGGAGAACGCCCAGCCCTGCTTCAGGCCCGCCACGTAGCCGGGCAGCGCCGCCGGCAGGACGATGTGCCAGGTGCCCTTGAGCCCGGTCGCGCCCAGGGTGCGTCCGGCCCGCAGGAACAGCGGGGACACCTGGTCCACGCCGGAGACCAGCCCGTTGGCGATCGAGGGGACCGCGCCGAGCAGGATCACCGCGTACATCATCTGGTTGTTCAGGCCGAGCCAGATCACGGCCGGCGGCACCCACGCCACCGACGGCAGCGACTGCAGCCCGGACAGGATGGGGCCGATGGCGGCGCGCACGAACTTCACCCGCGCCACCAGCAGCCCCAGCGGGGTGCCGATGAGCAGCGCGAAGAAGAAGCCGAGCAGGCCGCGCGAGACGCTGGTCCAGATGTAGCCGAGGAGTTCGCCCTCCAGCCACGACTGCTCCACCACCTGCCACACCGCGCCCGGCGACGGCAGCTTGGTCGGGTCGTCGACGATCCGGAACGAGACCAGGGCCTGCCACACCGCCAGCACCAGCGCCACGGCGAGCACGGGCGGCAGGATCTTCTCCACGAAGGTCTGCCGGAAGGGCTTGCGGCCGGTCTGCACCGTCTCCAGCGCGTCGAGCCCGGCCTCCAGGCCGGCGAGGTCGCCCCCGTCCTTGGCGGTCGTGTCAGTGCTGGCCATGACGGCGGATCTCCCCACGGAGTTCTTCGGTGATCTCGACGGACAGCTCCGCGACGGCGGTGTCCTCGATGCGGCGCGGGTGGGGTATGTCCACCGTCCACTGGCGGGCGATCCGCCCCGGCCGGGAGGACAGCAGGACCACCCGCTGCGCGAGCCGCACCGCCTCGCGCACGTTGTGCGTGACGAACAGGACCGACAGCCGTCCCGCGGCGGAGCCGTCGGCGTTGGCCGTGCGCCAGATCCGGGTCAGCTCGTCGTGCAGCACGTCCCGGGTGATGGCGTCCAGCGCGGCGAACGGCTCGTCCATCAGCAGCAGCCGGCTCTCCTGGGCGAGCGCCCGCGCCATCGCGACCCGCTGGCGCATCCCGCCGGACAGCTCGTGCACGCGCTTGCCGTGGGCGCCCTTCAACCGGACCAGTCCGAGCAGTTCCTCGGCCCGTTCGCGGCGCTCGGACTTCGGCACGCCCCGCAGCTTCAGGGCGAGTTCGATGTTCTTGCCCGCGGTGAGCCAGGGGAACAGCGCGTGCTCCTGGAACATCAGCGCCGGCCGCCCGTCGGTGGTGATGGTGCCGGCGCTCGGCCGGTCCAGTCCCGCGACGAGGTTGAGCAGGGTGGACTTGCCGCAGCCCGACGCCCCCAGCAGGGTGACGAATTCGCCCGGCGCGACATCGAGGCTGATGTCGTCCAGTACGAGCTGCTGTCCTGCCGGGTTCGCGAACGACTTCGAGACGTGCTCGATCCGGGCGGAGTGCGTCGAAGTGTCGGTGCCTTCGGCGGCCTTGGCGAGGATCGTGGCCATGGTCGTCACCTCCTGGGAATGGTCGGGGTCCGGGTCACGGGGCGCCGAGACCGGCGTCGTCGACGGTGGGTTCGCCCGCGGCGGCCAGCACCTTGTTGAGGGGCCCGAGGTCGTAGATGCCGTCCAGGCCGGGGTCCTTCAGCAGGCCCGCGTCGACGGCGTGCCCGGCCTGGGCGGACAGGGTGGACGCGAGGGGGTCGTCGGTGAAGCGGACCGACTCCCACGCCGGGTCGAGGACCTCGGCCGGCAGCGCCTTGCCGGAGTCGGCGGCCAGCTGCTCGTTCGCGACCGTCTTCGCCTCCTGCGGGTGGGCGTTGATCCACCGGTTGGCCGCGACCGACGCCCGCAGGACCGCCTCGACGGCCTTCGGGTGCTTCTTCAGGAACTCCTGCCGCACGACGATGTTCGTGATGACGAACTTCTCGTCCGGCCACAGCGACGCCTCGTCGAGCAGGACCTCGCCGCCGTCGGCGACCAGTTTCGACGCGGTCGGCTCCGGCACCCAGGCACCGTCGACGCTGCCCGCCCGGAAGGCGTCCGGGGTGACCTTGTTGTCGCTGCGGACGACGGTCACGTCGCCCTTCCCGCTCAGCGGGTCGACCTTCCAGCCGCGCCCGGCCGCCCAGTGGAGGAAGGCGACGTCCTGCGTGTTGCCGAGCTGCGGGGTCGCGATCCGCTTGCCCTCGACGTCCTCCAGGGAGCGGATCCGGTCCGGGTCGACCACCAGCTTCACCCCGCCGGACGCCGAACCGCCGATGATCCGCAGGTTCTTGCCGCCGGCCTTGACGTATCCGTTGATCGCGGGGGAGGGGCCGATCCAGCCGATGTCGACGGAGCCGGAGTTGAGCGCCTCGATCTGGGAGGGGCCCGCGTTGAACACGGCGTACTGCGCCCGGGTCGCGCCCAGTTCCTTCTGGAAGAAGCCCTTGCGGTTGCCCACCAGCGCGGTGCCGTGGGTCAGGTTCCCGAAGTAGCCGATCCGGACCGAGTCCAGGCCGTCGGTCTTCTTCGCCCCGGCCGCGATCTCGACAGTGACGCGGTCCTTGGCCTGCGAGCCGTAGCCGCAGGCGGCCAGGGCGAGCAGGGGGAGCACGGCCAGCACGGTCAGCGCGCGGCGCGGGACGGATGTGGCAGGCACGGGAGGTGTTCCTCTCGGGAGCCCGGCGGTCGCGCGAGGCTCAGGTCGCGGCCGGGTGGTCGGCAGGTTTTCGCCGGTGACGGCGGGGGCGGTGGGGGCGGTGGGCGCGCGGGCGGTGCGCGTACGTCATCGCGCACATCGGGCGACCCCGCCCTGCCCGCCCCCGAACTCCGTCCGGGGGCACCTCCGGCCCGGAGTTCCGCCGCCGGCCCGTCCGCGTTCCTCGGCGGACGGGGCAAGGAGATCCGAGGAGTTCATGGTCAGAAGTCCCACCCGTCGTCCTCGGCCGGGTCGGTGACGGGCTCGGGGGCGGCGAAGGACTCGCCGACCATGCCCGCGGTCAGCGTGGTGCCGTCCCCGGGATCGATGAGGATGAAGGAACCGGTGCGCCGCGAGTCCGAGTAGGAGTCCGCGGGCAGCGGCTCCGCGGTGCGGATCTTCACCCGGCCGATGTCGTTGGCGGCCAGCGTCCCGGGGTGCGGGTGCAGGGACAGGTCGTCGAGGGTGAGCCGCGACGGGATGTCTTTGACGATCGCCTTGACGGTGCGGGTGCCGTGCTTGAGCAGCACCCGGTGGCCGACGGTGAGCGGCTGGTCGGCGACGTGGCACACGGTGGCCTCGAGGTCCTGCGTGGTGGCGGGCGCGTCCTGGGACGGCACCAGCAGGTCGCCGCGCGAGATGTCGATGTCGTCGGCCAGCAGCAGCGTCACCGACTGCGGCGTCCACGCCGCCTCGACGGGTTCCCCGAGCAGGTCGATCCCGGTGATCGTGGTGGTCCGTCCGGACGGCAGCACCGTCACCGCGTCGCCCACCCGGAAGGTGCCGGCGGCGATCTGGCCGGCGTAGCCCCGGTAGTCGGGGTGCTCGGCGCTCTGCGGGCGGATCACGTACTGCACGGGCAGCCGGGCGTGGCACCGCGTCAGGTCGTGGCTGACCGGCACGGTCTCCAGGTGCTCCAGCACGGTGGGGCCGCCGTACCAGTCCATGTGCGCGGACGGCTCCACCACGTTGTCGCCCACCAGCGCCGAGATGGGCACCGCGGTCACCTCGGGCACGCCCAGCTCGGTCGCGTAGGCGGTGAACTCCTCGGCGATGGCGGCGAACACCGACTCCCGGTAGCCGACCAGGTCCATCTTGTTCACGGCGAGCACCACGTGGGGCACCCGCAGCAGCGCGGCGATCGCGGCGTGCCGCCGGGTCTGCTCGACCACGCCGTTGCGGGCGTCGACCAGGATCACCGTCAGCTCGGCGGTGGACGCGCCGGTGACCATGTTCCGGGTGTACTGCACGTGGCCCGGCGTGTCGGCGAGGATGAACCGGCGCCGGGGCGTGGCGAAGTAGCGGTAGGCCACGTCGATGGTGATGCCCTGTTCCCGCTCGGCCCGCAGGCCGTCGGTGAGCAGCGCCAGGTCGGGCGCCTCCTGCCCGCGGCTCGCCGACGCCCGCTCCACGGCCTCCAGCTGGTCGGTGAGGACCGACTTGGAGTCGTGCAGCAGCCGGCCCACCAGGGTGGACTTGCCGTCGTCGACGGAACCGGCGGTGGCGAACCGCAGCAGGGTGGTCTCCGCGAGCGCCTCGCTCGTGATCGTGCTCATGTCTAGAAGTACCCCTCGCGCTTGCGGTCTTCCATCGCGGCCTCGGAGAGCTTGTCGTCGGCGCGGGTGGCGCCGCGCTCGGTGAGCCGGGAGGCGGCGATCTCCGTGATCACCTTCTCGATGGTGTCGGCGTCGGAGTCGACGGCCCCGGTGCAGGACATGTCGCCCACCGTCCGGTAGCGCACCGTCCGCTTCTCCACCGGCTCGTCGTCCTTCGGGCCGCCCCATTCGCCGGCCGTCAGCCACATCCCGGCCCGCCGGAACACCTCGCGCTCGTGGGCGAAGTAGATCTCCGGCAGCTCGATGCCCTCCCGGGCGATGTACTGCCACACGTCCAGCTCGGTCCAGTTGGACAGCGGGAACACCCGCACGTGCTCGCCGGGCGCGTGCCGGCCGTTGTACAGGTTCCACAGCTCGGGGCGCTGGCGGCGCGGGTCCCACTGGGAGAACTCGTCGCGCAGCGAGAACACCCGCTCCTTGGCCCGGGCCTTCTCCTCGTCGCGGCGCCCGCCGCCGAACACGGCGTCGAACCGCTCGGCGGCGATCTTCTCGGTGAGCGGCAGCGTCTGCAGCGGGTTGCGGGTGCCGTCGGGGCGTTCCTTGAGCACACCGCGGTCGATGTAGTCCTGCACGGAGGCGACGTGCAGCCGCAGCCCGTGCCGGGCGACCGTGCGGTCGCGGTAGTCCAGGACCTCGGGGAAGTTGTGCCCGGTGTCCACGTGCAGCAGCGCGAACGGCACCGGCGCGGGCGTGAACGCCTTGAGCGCCAGGTGCAGCATGAGGATGGAGTCCTTGCCGCCGGAGAAGAGGATCACCGGGTTCTCGAACTCGCCGGCCACCTCGCGGAAGATGTGCACCGCCTCGGACTCGAGGGCGTCGAGGTGGGAGAGGGCGTACGGGCCGGCGGTGCCTTCCGTGCCCTCCGTGACCGTTGCGACGGTCGTCATGCCAGTCCCCTTTCGCTCAGCAGGGTGTGCACCGCCGCGGCGGACTCCTGGACGGTCTGGTGCTGCGACTCGATGCGCAGGTCGGGTGCCTCGGGCTCCTCGTACGGGTCGTCCACCCCGGTCAGCCCGGTGAGTTCGCCCGCGGCCTGCTTGGCGTACAGCCCCTTCACGTCCCGTACGGAGCACACCTCGACCGGGGTCGCCACGTGCACCTCGACGTACGGGGTGCCGTGCGCGGCGTGGCGCTTGCGTACCGCTTCCCGGCTGTCGGCGTAGGGCGCGATGACGGGGACGAGGGCGATGACGCCGTTGCGGGCGAGCAGGTCGGCGACGAAACCGATGCGCTGCACGTTGGTGTGCCGGTCCTCGCGGCTGAAGCCGAGGCCCGCGGAGAGGAACTCGCGGATCTCGTCGCCGTCGAGCACCTCCACGCGCCGTCCGGCCGCGCGCAGCAGCCCGGCGAGTTCGTGGGCGATGGTGGTCTTGCCGGCGCTCGGCAGACCCGTGAGCCAGACGGTGGCTCCGGTTCTCACGTTGGTCTCCTGAAGGATCGTCATGGTCAGCCGTGCAGCCCGCACTCGGTCTTGGAGCGGCCCGCCCAGCGTCCGGCGCGGGCGTCCTCGCCCTCCAGCACCCGGCGGGTGCAGGGCGCGCAGCCCACGGAGGCGTAGCCGTCGGTGAGCAGCGGGTTGGTGAGCACCCCGTGTTCGGCGACGTAGGCGTCCACGTCGTCCTGGGTCCAGCGGGCGATCGGCGAGATCTTGACCTTCTGCCGCTTCTCGTCCCAGCCGGCCACCGGGGTGTGCGCCCGGGTCGGCGACTCCTCGCGGCGCAGCCCGGTCGCCCACGCCTGATAAGCCTTCAGACCCTGTTCCAGCGGCAGCACTTTGCGCAGCCGGCAGCACAGGTCGGGGTCGCGGTCGTGCAGCTTCGGGCCGTACTCGGCGTCCTGCTCGGCCACCGTCTGCCGCGGGGTGAGCGTGATGACGTTGACGTCCATCACGGCGTCGACGGCGTCCCGGGTGCCGATGGTCTCCTCGAAGTGGTAGCCGGTGTCGAGGAACACCACGTCCACGCCGGGCATCGCCCGGGAGGCGAGGTGGGCGACGACCGCGTCCTCCATGGAGGAGGTCACGCAGAAGCGGCTGCCGAACGTGCCGGCCGCCCACCGCAGGATCTCCAGCGCCGGCGCGTCCTCCAGCTCGCGGCCCGCCCGCTCCGCGAACTCTTTCAACTCCTCGGCGGTGTACTCGCGCTGACTTGCCGTCATGTCCGGTCCCCTCCCGTGTCGGGCTGTCCGAGGCCGCGGGCGAGCAGCCCGAGGAACGTCAGCCGGAAGCCCCGGTTGCAGGCGCCGCACTCCCACGCCCCGTGCGCCTCGCCGGGACGCAGGTCCTCGTCGCCGCAGTACGGGCAGTAGAACGGGGCCGCCCGGCCGCTCACGACAGGGCCTCCTCGGAGGCGCGCGCCGCCCAGACCGCGAACCGCTCGCCGTCCTCGCGCTCGGCCTGGAAACGCTTCAGGACCCGCTCGATGTAGTCCGGCAGTTCGTCGGAGGTGACCTTCAGTCCGCGCACCTTGCGGCCGAAGGACGGCTCCAGGCCGAGGGCGCCGCCGAGGTGCACCTGGTAGCCGCCGACCTGGCGGCCCTGGTCGTCCGTGACGAGCTGGCCCTTGAGGCCGATGTCGGCGGTCTGGATGCGCGCGCAGGCGTTCGGGCAGCCGTTGATGTTGATGGTGAGCGGCTCGTCGAAGTCCGGCAGGCGGCGCTCGAGTTCGTCGATGAGCTCGCTGCCGCGCTCCTTGGTCTCCACGATGGCCAGCTTGCAGAACTCGATGCCGGTGCAGGCCATGGTGCCGCGCCGGAAGGGCGAGGGGGTGACCCGCAGATCGAGCGCCTCCAGGCCGTCGACGAGCGAGTCGACCCGGTCCTGCGGCACGTCGAGGACGATCATCTTCTGCTCGACGGTGGTGGAGACCCGGCCGGAGCCGTGCTCCTCGGCCAGGGCGGCGACCTTGGTGAGCAGCGAGCCGTCCATCCGGCCCACCCGCGGGGCGAAGCCCACGTAGAAGCGGCCGTCCTTCTGGCGGTGCACCCCGATGTGGTCGCGCCACTGCCGGGCGGGCATCTCGGGGGCCGGGCCGTCGATCAGCTTGCGGCCCAGGTAGTCGTCCTCCAGGACCTGGCGGAACTTCTCCGGTCCCCAGTCGGCGACCAGGAACTTCAGCCGGGCCCGGTTGCGCAGCCGGCGGTAGCCGTGGTCGCGGAAGATCGTGGTGACGGCCTCCCACACGTCGGGCACGTCCTGCTCGGGCACCCAGGCGCCCAGCCGCACACCGAACTTGGGGTTGGTGGACAGTCCGCCGCCGACCCACAGGTCGAAGCCGGGCCCGTGCTCGGGGTGGACCACGCCGACGAAGGAGATGTCGTTGATCTCGTGCGCCACGTCCAGCAGCGGCGAGCCGGAGACGGCCGTCTTGTACTTACGCGGCAGGTTGGAGAAGCGCGGGTCGCCGATGTAGCGGCGGACGATCTCGTCCAGGGCGGCCGTGCCGTCGATGATCTCGTCCTCGGCGACGCCGGCCACCGGGGAGCCGAGCATGCCGCGCGGGCAGTCGCCGCACGCCTCGGTGGTGGACAGGCCCACCGCCTCCAGGCGTTCCCAGATGGTGGGCACGTCCTCGATGCGCACCCAGTGGAACTGGACGTTCTGCCGGTCGGTGATGTCCGCGGTGCCCCGGGCGTACGTCTCGGACAACTCACCGATCACCCGCAGCTGTTCGGTGGTGAGCCGCCCGCCGGTGATGCGGACCCGCAGCATGAAGTACTCGTCCTCGAGCTCCTCGGGCTCCAGCAGTCCGGTGCGGCCGCCGTCGATGCCGGGGCGGCGCTGGGTGTACAGGCCCCACCAACGGAAGCGCCCGCGCAGGTCGTTGGGGTCGATGGACTGGAAGCCGCGCTTGGAGTAGATCGTCTCAATACGTGTCCGTACGTTGAGACCGTCGTCGTCCTTCTTGAGCTGCTCGTTGCCGTTCAACGGGGTGTGGTGACCCGCCGCCCACTGGCCCTCGCCGCGGTGACGGCTCACCTTGCGGCGGGAAGACGCGGCGGCAGACTTCGGCGGGGTGGCGGCCATGGGTGATACGTCCTTCGGGACAGCGGTGGATGGTGTCGGCGGTCCGCGCGGTCGGCGCGGGGCAGGGCGGCGGCAGGCGGGAAGGCTGTGACCTGCGCATATGTGAGCGCGGCAGACCTGCGCGTCATTGCGCGGGCGGAAGCGGGGGAGGAAGAACCGGTGGTGCTGGAGCCCGTGGCCGAGGGGCCACCGAGGGGGCGTCAGCGCATCGGACAGATGGCGCTGGACATGCGGCCGAGGTCGACGTGCCGCCGACTCACCAAGGCGATTCCAGTTCCAGGCATGGCGGAAGCCTGGCACGGCGCTCCGGAGCCAGTCCAGCTTCATCCAAAATGCGGACACCCTTGTCTCGCTGTGCGAGACAAGGGTGTCCTTGGTCACGTTTGGCGCGGACGGTCTTGTCCGGGCCGGTCAGGCGGGGTAGGCCCCCGGCCACGGGCCGGGCGTCGCCACCTCCGGCTCCTGTTCGACCTTCGTGTCGAACAGCCGGAAACCGCGCCGCAGGTAGTTGTCCATGGCGTGTTCGCCGTCCTTGCTGCAGGTGTGCAGCCACACCCGCCGGGTCGGCTTCAGCGCCGGCCACCGCTCCGCCAGGTCCCACGCCCGCGCCACGCCGTACGACAGCAGGTGGCCGCCGATGCGCCGCCCGCGGAAGGCGGGGATCAGGCCGAAGTAGACGATCTCCACCACGCCGTCGTCGTGCGGCTGGAGTTCCACGTATCCGGCGGGCGTCCCGCGGTCGTAGGCGACCCAGGTCTCCACACCCGGCCGGTCCAGGTGCTCCGTCCACTGCGCGTACGTCCAGCCCAGCCGGTCGGTCCAGCGGATGTCGCCGCCGACGGACGCGTACAGGAAACGGCTGAACTCCGGCGAGGGCACCTCGGAGCGGACGATCCGCACGTCCCCCTCCGGGACGGTGGCCGGCCGGAGGTCGGCCGGCGTCGTCTGCTCCAGGGACCAGGTGGTCACGGTGATGGTCGTCATGTCCGAAAGGGAACCATCCCCGGCGGTCCGCTGTCGAACGTCTCCCGCCGGCCGGAACGGACCGGTCCCGCGACGTGTTCCGCCCGGAACCGACCGTGCCCGGAGACGGCGGACCGGCCGGGGACCGGTCCGGGGATCAGTCCAGGGAGCGGTCCACCGAGTCCAGCGGCAGCGCGAACAGCATCCGCCCGGACTGCGACCAGATCTCGCCGGTCTCCTCCCAGTACGACAGCGACGCCGCGTCGCCGCTCCAGCAGCGGTGCGTCTCGTCCGCCCCGCACCGGGTGGGCCGCGCGCCCTCGGCGTCCTGCCGCCACAGGGTGCCGCGCTCGTCCGGTGTCCCCGTCATCCGGCCCAGGTACCAGCCCGAGCGGTGGGACAGCACGCTGCGCACGTCGGTCAGCTTGGTCTCGTAGGCCGCGACCGCCTCGGCCGTCGCCCCCGGGTCCGTCGCGAGCAGGCCCGCCCGCATCGGGTCCACGCTGAACGCATACCGCCACAGCCGGGTCGGCCCGTCGTCCCCCTCCTCGGTCGCCTCGTGCGCCACCAGGCTGTCCGGCGTGGTGCTGCGGTCCAGCGAGATCCCGCCCGGCTGGGGGGCGCCCGGGCTCGCGGTCCGGTAGGCGGCCACCGCGGGCAGTACGTACCGGGCGCCGGCCGCGGACCATCCGTCGGCCACCCGGCCGACCGCCGGGCCGGCGACGGTGGCCCGCTGGACGCGGTCGATGTCGTACACGTAGAGGGCGCTGCCGTCCCCCCGGTCGGCGGTCACCAGCAGCTTGTCCTGGTACCAGACCATCCCGGACACCGACGAGGCCAGCGCCCGGTAGTCGGCACCCTCCTCGACCGGCACGGCCAGCAGCACCCAGGTGTACGTGGGGCCGCCCTCGGCGTCCCGGTCCACGAACGCGACGCGCGCCAGTCCGGGCCGGCCGTCCGCCGTACCGGCCGTGTCGCGGGCGGCGGAGGCGTCCCTGGGGCCTCCGGTCACCGGGCCGGACCGGCTCCAGCCGGACAGGATGATGCGGTGCGGGCCCCAGCGGCCGTCGTCGTCGGCGTCCCCGGAGGTGGTGACCGCGCCGGCCTCCCAGCCGCCGGTGTCGGCGCCGTCCCAGCAGTACGCGCGGGTCGCCTCGGGTTCGACGGGCAGTGCCCGACGGTCGTCCGCCGGACAGGAGTCCGCCTCCCGCAGCACCCCGTCGGCGTCGGCCAGCACGGCGTCCATGGCGACGGGCCGGCCCATCTCCGTGGACAGCCGCTTCAGCCAGTCCTGCGGCACGCTGCGCTCGGTCAGCCGCAATGGCGCCGTCGCGGCGGACGAGGTGACCGGCTCCAGGGCCCCGGGGTCGTCGGCGACGGTGGCCTGCGACGTGCTGATCAGGGTGGCGGCGGCGGTCAGCGCCAGGGCCGTCCCGGCCAGCGCCGCCCGCAGTGCTCTGCCCCGCCGGCGACGGCGGTGTCTGCCGCGATGCTTCATACCGTCCTCCCGAGGCGAGCCAACTGCGTCCCGTGATCCTTGCGTTGACACGGAGCAGGGTGGGGTGGCCCGAAAGGCGATGCTACGACAGCGGTGCCCGGCCGGGGGCGAAGACCCGGCAAATATGCGGAATCCGTGACCATCGAGGTGCCCATGGGTCCCTTTCGGTTCGCCGTGACGGCGGGCGCGTGCGTCAGGAGAAGACGGCGAGTCCGTAGAGGACGAACACCAGCAGGTGCGCCGATCCGTGCAGGGCGGTCACCCGCCGGCCGCCGAACGTCACGGCGGTCAGCAGCAGGCTCGTCCCGAGCAGCACGAGGTGGGCGGGGCTCTCGGCGAGGACCACCCGCTGCCCCGTGACCAGGCCGATCGTCAGCACGGCGGGCACGGTCAGTCCGACCGTGGACACCAGGGCGCCGTGGCACAGGTTGCTCACCCGCTGGATCTCCCCGCCCAGGGCGGCCCGCACCGTGGTGATCGTCTCGGGCAGGAAGACGATCATCGCGATGACGACACCCGACAGGGCCACCGGCGCCCCCGCCCGCGCGAACCCGTCGTCGAGCAGGGCCGCCATGTCGTGGGAGAGCAGCACGATCGGGAGCACCGTGGCCACGAGCAGCAGCGTGCGGGCGACGACCTCCGGCCGGTGCCGGGCCGCCGCCCCGGCGGGCCCCGGCTCCGCGCCGGGGTCCCGCGGCTGCGGTGCGGCCGCCGCGGGGGAGGGCCGCACCTCCTGGAAGTCGGCGCGCTGGGCGCCCGTCTGCCGGACGAGGAAGAACCCGTACAGGACGACGGTGAGCGCGGCCAGCGCGACCGCCTGTCCCGGCCGGTAGGCGCCCCCGCTGCCGATCAGGCCGGGGAAGGCGAACGCGACGGCCAGCAGGACCACGAGCAGCGCCAGGTAGGCCGAGACGCCGGTGCGGTTGGGGCGGAGGTCCGCGTGCCGCAGGCCCCCGACGAGCAGCGCGGTGCCGACGACGAGGTTCAGGATGATCATGGACACGGCCATGACGGAGTCGCGGGCGATGGTGGCGTGCTCGCCCGGGCCCAGCATCACGGCGGCGATGAGGACGACCTCGATCAGCACGATGGAGAGGGTCAGCACCAGCGTGCCGTAGGGGTCGCCGAGCCGGCGCGCCAGGTGCTCGGCCTGGCCGACCACCCCGAAGGCGCAGACGACGATCACCGCGACGATCCCCGCGAGCACCGTCCACAGGACCGGAGCCGTCAGGGGCCCGGACAGGACGGGTGCGGCGAGCACCGTGGCGAGGAAGGCGCCCCAGCCGAGGGCGAGCCGGAACACCGCGGTGGGGGTGAGGACGGTGCGCAGGAGGGAGGGTGTGGGCACGGATGTCTACACGTTCTGCCGGGTCGTCCCTGCTCGTGACCGCACCGCCGGGTCGTCCCGGCGGCGTCCTTCCACGCCACTCTACCCGGCCGCGCCGGCCGCCGGGACGCCGGTGACCTGGGCGGAACCCGCCGCGACGGCACCCGTCGCCCTGCCGCCCGGCCGCCGCACGGGACGCGGGGGAGCCCCCGGACCGCAGCCCTCGGGCCTCAAGGGTCCGCGGCCGGAGCCGGCCGGTGGCCCACCGGCTCCGGGCCCACGGCGTCGTGCGCCCCGGTGGCCGGGAACAGGCCGTGCGGGTCGTCCGGCAGCAGCACCTCCACCTCGACGTCCTCGCCGAACCGGTACGGGCGGTGCTCCAGCAGCCCCCCGAGATACCGCCGTACCCGGGACATCTCCGCCCGGACCGTGACGGTGCGGCCGGGGTCGCCGAACAGGTCCCCGGCCAGTCCCGCCGCGCTGCGCCCCTCCCGGTGCACGGCCAGCAGGTACAGCAACTCGGCGTGCCGGGGGCTCAGTTCCCGTGTCCAGGTGCCCGCGCCGCCGGACACCACGACCGACCGGCGGCGCGGTTCCCGCAGGTCCAGCTCGACCCGTCGTCCCGGCAGGGGCGCCGGCCCGTCCGCCGGCCGCACCAGCCAGCCGCCCGCCAGCGGCTCCAGCGTCGACCGGCCCAGGGCGGGCAGCCACCGCAGCCCGGCCGACAGCGACTTCGGCAGCGCCAGCCGCTGCACGTACGGCATCCCCGTCACCGCCGCCGTCCATCCGTGCCGGTCGACGACGAGGGCCCGCCCGTCGATGCGGGCCAGCACCGGGGCGGCCACCGCGCGCAGCCGCTCCAGGGACTGCTGGTGCAGGTCCCGCAGCCGGGCCTCGGCCAGCTTCGCGACCGAGTCGACCCACGCCAGCGTCGCCGGGTGCATGGTGTCGAGCGGTCCGCTCACGTCGACCACCCCGATCAGCCGGCCGTCCCGCGGGTCGGTCACCGGGGCGCCGGAACACGTCCACGTCGCGTGCGACCGCACGAAGTGCTCGGAGGCGAACACCTGCACCGGCCGGCGGGTGACGGCCGGCGTGCCCACGCCGTTCGTGCCGACGACGTTCTCCCGCCAGTCCGCGCCCACTTCCAGACCCAGCACGTCGGCCCGGCGCAGCACCGGCGCGCTGCCCTCCCGCCACAGCACCCGGCCGTCCGCGTCGGCGACGACCATGATGTGCCGGGCGACGTCGGCGACCGACAGCAGCCCCTCCCGCAGCACCGGCAGCACGTGCCGCAGCGGCGACGTCTCCCGCCGGCGCTGCACCTCCTCCCGCGACAGCAGGCACGCCCGCACGTCGTGCTCGGGGTCGACGCCGCTGCGCAGCATCCGCTCCCACGACTCGCCGATCACCGGGCGCGGCGCGACCGGCGCGCGCTGCCCGGCCAGCGTGGCCGAGCGGACCTCGTCGAGCACCCGGGCCGCGCGCGTCGCGTCGACGGCGGCCAGGTGCGTCATGTCCATCGGCGAGAGCGCCACTGGTCCTCCTGAGAAGAACACGGGGGAGTGGCTCCGCCCGGCCGGTCGGCCGGACCCCCGGAATGCGTATCGACTGTTTGTCTCATAGTGCCGTCGGGCCCCGGGGAAAGCGCGCACTATCGTCACACTCAGCAGCAAGTTGCAACCCCCTGCAACCCTGGTGGCGCGCCGCGCTCTGATCGAAGCTTGAGCGACGCCGTTCCGAGCGGCGTCCACGGCTCTTCCTGAGGGCCCGTGCGGCGGGGGTGGTGCCGTGTCGGCGCAGCACCACCCCCGCGTCGGCGTTCCCGGGCGCCCGGCGCGCCCGGGAGGCATCAGTGCACCGGCCGGGCCCGGTCCACCAGGGACGCCAGGTCCAGGGTGTGCGGCAGCGTGCCGAACACCGCGCCGCCGTCGCCGCCCAGCCGTCCCGCGCAGAACGCGTCCGCCACCTCCGGCGGCGCGTACCGCACCAGCAGCGACCCCTGGAGCACCAGCGCCAGCCGCTCCACCAGCCGCCGCGCCCGGCCCTCCACGCCGTCCAGGTCGGCCAGTTCGGTCAGCAGCCCCTTGACGGCCCCGTCCAGCCGGTGATCGGCGCCCCGCGCCAGGCCCACCTCCCGCAGGTAGGCGTCCAGCACGCCCGGCTCCCGGCGCAGCGCCCGCAGCACGTCCAGCGCCTGGACGTTGCCCGCGCCCTCCCAGACCGAGTTCAGCGGCGACTCCCGCACCAGCCGCGGCATCCCGGACTCCTCCACGTACCCGTTGCCGCCCAGGCACTCCGCCGCCTCCACCACCAGCGGCGCGCAGCGCTTCGTCACCCAGAACTTCGCCGCGGGCACCGCGATCCGCAGCAGCGCCCGCTCCTGCTCCCCGCCGTCGTCGTACGCGGCGGCCAGCCGCAGCGCCAGCGTGGTCGACGCCTCCGACTCCAGCGCCAGGTCCGCGAGCACGTTGCGCATCAGCGGCTTGTCGATCAGTTTCCCGCCGAACGCCTCCCGGTGCGCGCAGTGGTGCACCGCCTGCGCCACCGCCTGCCGCATGAGCCCCGCCGAGCCCAGGACGCAGTCCAGCCGGGTCGCCGCCACCATCCCGATGATGGTGCGCACCCCCCGGCCCTCCTCGCCGACCCGGCGCGCCCACGTCCCGGCGAACTCGACCTCCGCGGACGCGTTCGAGCGGTTGCCCAGCTTGTCCTTCAGCCGCTGGATCAGGAACGTGTTGCGGGTGCCGTCGTCCAGGACCCGCGGCACCAGGAAGCAGGTCAGCCCGCCGGGCGCCTGCGCCAGCACCAGGAACGCGTCGGACATCGGCGCCGAGCAGAACCACTTGTGCCCCGTCAGCGCATACGTGCCGTCCTCGGCGAGCGGGCGGGCCGCGGTCGCGTTCGCCCGCACGTCGCTGCCGCCCTGCTTCTCCGTCATGCCCATCCCGAACAGCACCCCGGCCTTCTGCCCGGCCGGCCGCAGCCCGCGGTCGTAGACCTCCGACGTCAGGCGCGGCTCCCACACCGCGGCCAGGGCCGGGTCGGCGCGCAGCGCCGGCACCGCCGCGTGCGTCATCGACAGCGGGCAGCAGTTCCCCGCCTCCACCTGCGTCCACACGACGAACGCCGCCGCCCGCCGCACGTGCCCGCCGGGCCGCCGCCAGGCCGACGTCAGGCCCGCCGACACGCCCTTGCCGAGCAGCCGGTGCCAGGACGGATGGAAGTCCACCTCGTCGATCCGGTGGCCGTAGCGGTCGTGGGTGCGCAGCCGCGGCGGGTGCTCGTTCGCCAGCGCCCCCCACTCCTGCACCTGCGCCGAACCCGACGTGCGGCCCAGCCCGGTCAGCTCCGACTCGGCCTCCTGGCGCAGCCGCGGATCCAGATGCCGGGCGACCGCCTCCACCAGGGCCCGGTCGCCGCCGAACACGTCGTACTGCACGAGGGGCGGAGCCTGGTTGGTCACGGTGTGCGTGGTGCCTGCCATGTCAGCGAACCTACCCCCAACCCCCGGCGCCTCACCCCGCACCGGCGGGCGGCCCGCCGGAACCGCCCGCTGCCGGACGAATCCGCCTGTGGGTGAGTGCGACCAGGCACGACGGATACCGTTAGCACGTGCAGCCAGCAAGAGACACAACCGACGAGCCGTCCGGCCGCCTCCACAGGGCCAGGGCCCTGTACCGGAACGTATCCAAACGCAGGACCGCCTGGCTGCTGCTCAAGGACACGGTCAACTCGTGCATGGAGTACCGCATCCTGGGCCTGGCCGCCGAGGCCGCGTTCTTCACGCTGCTGTCGGTGCCCCCGCTGCTGCTCAGCATGATCGGCCTGCTCGGCTACGTCGACACCTGGACCGGCGCCGACACCATCGAGAGCCTGCGCAGCAACCTCCTCGACGCCTCCCGCACGGTGCTGTCCGACCGCGGTGTGCAGCAGATCGCCCAGCCCATCCTGGACGACGTGATGAAAGGAGGCCGCCCCGACGTCATCTCCATCGGCTTCCTGTTCGCCCTGTGGTCCGGCTCCCGCGCGGTGAACGTCTTCATCGACACCATCACCGTCATGTACGGCCTGGACGGCGTCCGGGGCATCGTCAAGACGCGCCTGCTGGCCTTCCTGCTGTTCCTCGTCGCCCTGCTGATCGGCTCCGTCGCCCTGCCCCTGATGGTGGCCGGGCCGGACGCGGTCGTCCGCGTCGTGCCCTGGTCGACCACGGTCGTGCAGGTCCTGTACTGGCCGGTCGTCATCCTGCTGTCGGTCGCCTTCCTCACCACGCTCTACCACGTCTCCGTGCCCGTGCGTTCGCCCTGGATCGAGGACGTGCCCGGCGCGCTCGTCGCCCTCGCCATGTGGGTCCTGGGCAGCTTCCTGCTGCGCCTCTACCTGACCAACACCGTGGAGGGGCCCACCATCTACGGCTCCCTCGCCGCGCCCGTCGCCGTCCTGCTGTGGATCGGTGTGTCCGCGTTCGCCGTGCTGGTGGGGGCCGCGGTCAACGCCGCCATCGACCGCGTCTGGCCGGCCGCCGCCACGGCCGCCGCCCGCGAGGCCAACGAGCGGATGCGCCAGGCGCAGGTCGCCGAGTACGTCGCCCGCACCACGGCCGCCGTCGACGAGGACGGCGAGGCGGACCCCGACATGCCCTCCGAGTTCCCCGAGCGCTGGTCCCGCTTCCTCCCCCCGGAGGATGTCTCCGCCCGGCTGCGCACCCACGCGAAGTCCACCCACCCCCACAAGCACGGGAGCCACCCGGCCGACGAGGAGAAGTGACGGCCGGAGCGCGGTGAAGCCGGGGTGCCGTCGCGTCTCCCCGGCCGCCGCGCCCGCGTCTACGCTGACGCCATGGACGTTCTCACCGGCCTGCTGGAGGGCCCGCGCGCCCGTGGGGCGTTCATGATCCGCGCCTGCTTCGACCCGCCCTGGTCGGTCCGGATCGAGGACCGCGCCCCGCTGACCGTGATGCTGGTGGTGCGGGGCGAGGCGTGGATCGTCCCGGACGACGGGGACCGGCTGCGCCTCGGCCCCGGCGACCTCGCCGTCGCCCGCGGCCCCGACCCGTACACCTGCGGCGACGACCCCGGCACGCCACCGCAGGCGCTGATCCTGCCCGGCGGCGAGTGCCACCACCCCGACGGACGCCCCCTCAACGGCGTCATGGACCTCGGCGTGCGCACCTGGGGCGACCGGACCGACGGCGCCACGGTCATGCTCATCGGCACCTACGGACGGCGCGGCGAGATCGGCGGCCGGCTCCTCGACGCGCTCCCCCCGCTGCTGTCCCTGACCGCCGACGCCTGGGACTGCCCCCTCACCCCGCTCCTCGCCCAGGAGATCGTCCGCGACCGGCCGGGCCAGGAGGTCGTCCTCGACCGGCTGCTCGACCTGCTGGTCATCGCCGCCCTGCGGGCCTGGTTCGCCCGCCCCGAGGCGGCGCCCCCCGCCTGGTACGCGGCCCTCGCGGACCCGGTCGTCGGCCCGGTGCTGCGCCTGCTCCAGAACGAGCCCGCCCGCCCCTGGACGGTCGCGGACCTGGCGGCCAGGGCCGGGGTCTCCCGCGCCTCCCTGTCCCGCCACTTCACCGCACGCGTCGGCGAACCCCCGATGACCTACCTCACCGGATGGCGCCTCGCCGTGGCCGCGGACCGGCTCCGCGACACCGACGACACGATCGGCGCGATCGCCCGCCGGGTCGGCTACGGCAGCGCGTTCGCGCTCTCGGCGGCCTTCAAGCGGGCCTACGGTGTCAGCCCACAGGACTGGCGCGCGGCGCGCGGCGGGCCGGAGGACGCCGGACAGCCTCTTACCGCCGGGCGTCGGTGAGGGCTGGGCGGAACGGGGCGATCGCTACCGGTGTGCGGGGTGGTGTGGCGGCGGTCCGGGGTGGTGTGGCGGTGGTCCGGGGTGGTGTGACGGCTGAGCCGGGCGGTGTGACGGGGCCGCGGTGTGGCCTGCCGTGGGTGAGGGGCGGTGTGCCGTCGGCTCGGGGCGCGGGCGGGGCCCGGCTCGGACGGCAGGGTGGTCTCGTGAGGCGTCCGCAGGGCCGGCGGCGGTCTCGTGAGGCGTCCGGCAGGGTCGGCGGGCCGGTGTCCTCCCCGGTCCGGGCGGGTGCGAGGCGTTCCCGGGGCCGCCGGGCGCGGTGTGGCGGCGGTCCGGGGGTGGTGTGACGGCTGAGCCGGGCGGTGTGACGGGGCCGCGGTGTGGCCTGCCGTGGGTGAGGGGCGGTGTGCCGTCGGCTCGGGGCGCGGGCG
>NZ_JAAGMD010000389.1 GCF_010548465.1 Streptomyces sp. SID14436
GGCAGCGCGTTCCACACGGCCCGTGGGGCGCCTCCGGCGGCCAGCGCCCGCAGGAACCCCGGCCCCTGCTCGTAGCGCGCCCAGGAGCCCGGCTCGGGCGCCTCGGGGGGCGGCAGCGGGTCGGGCGAGGGGCGCTTCTCGGCGCGGGCGTTGCGCGGGGGCACCGCGAGCTGGAGGACGTCGGCGACGCTGCCCGCGTAGCGGTCGGCGACGGCGCGGGCGAGAGAGAGCAGTTCCTCGCTGAGCACCGGTTCGGGCGAGACGACCTGGGCGAGCGCGGCGAGGGGCCCGGAGTAGTCGGACTCGGCGCGCCGCTCGACGAGGAACCCGTCGATCAGCCCGCCGCCCTCGCGCCGCCCGTCGCGCACCCGGTGCCGTCCGGCGCCGAACCGCACGCGGACCCGGACACCCGGCTGGGCGTCGGCGTCGAGTTCCTCGGGCACGGCGTAGTCGAAGTAGCGGTCGAGGTGGAGGACGCCCTTGTCGACGAGGACGCGGGCGACCGGCAGCTCGCCGGCCAGGGCGGCGCCCCGCCAGGTCCGCGGCTTGGCCCGGGGGACGCGCGCCGCGCGGACGGTCTCCCGGATGAGCGCGAGCTGCTCCGGCGGTGCGTCCCGCGCATCGCCGTCCGCCTGTCCGTTCTCGCTGCTCACGCTTGCATTCTTACCAAACGGCACCGACAGCCGGGCGCCCGCGGGCCGCCCCGCGAGGGCTCCGGCGGCGACGCGCGGGGCCCGGCACCCCGTCGGCGGGGTGCCGGGCCCTGGAGGACTGGAGGGCCGGACTACAGCCCGGCGGCCTTGCGCAGCTCGTCGACGCGGTCGGTGCGCTCCCAGGTGAAGTCGGGCAGCTCACGGCCGAAGTGGCCGTAGGCGGCGGTCTGGGAGTAGATCGGGCGGAGCAGGTTCAGGTCGCGGATGATCGCGGCCGGACGCAGGTCGAAGACCTCGTCGATGGCCCGCTCGATCCGGTCGGTGTCGACCTTGGCGGTGCCGAAGGTCTCCACGAACAGGCCGACCGGCTCCGCCTTGCCGATGGCGTACGCCACCTGGACCTCGCAGCGCGAGGCCAGACCGGCCGCCACCACGTTCTTCGCGACCCAGCGCATCGCGTACGCGGCCGAGCGGTCCACCTTGGACGGGTCCTTGCCGGAGAAGGCGCCGCCGCCGTGGCGGGCCATGCCGCCGTAGGTGTCGATGATGATCTTCCGGCCGGTGAGGCCGGCGTCGCCCATCGGACCGCCGATCTCGAAGCGTCCGGTGGGGTTGACCAGCAGACGGTAGTTCTCGGTGTCCAGCTTGATGCCCTCGTCGAGCAGCGCCTTCAGCTCCGGCTCCACGACGAACTCGCGGATGTCGGGGGCCAGCAGCGACTCCAGGTCGATGTCGCTGGCGTGCTGGGAGGAGACCACGACGGTGTCCAGCCGGACCGCCTTGTCGCCGTCGTACTCGATGGTGACCTGGGTCTTGCCGTCGGGGCGGAGGTAGGGGATCGTGCCGTTCTTGCGCACGTCGGACAGGCGCTTGGACAGGCGGTGGGCGAGGAAGACGGGCAGCGGCATCAGCGTCGGCGTCTCGTCCGTCGCGTAGCCGAACATCAGGCCCTGGTCGCCGGCGCCCTGCCGGTCCAGTTCGTCGTCGTCGCCCTCGACGCGGGTCTCGTAGGCCGTGTCGACGCCCTGCGCGATGTCCGGGGACTGCGCGCCGATGGACACCGAGACACCGCAGGAGGCACCGTCGAAGCCCTTCTTCGACGAGTCGTAGCCGATCTCGAGGATCTTGTTGCGGACCAGCGTCGCGATGTCCGCGTACGTCTTGGTCGTGACCTCACCGGCCACATGCACCAGACCGGTCGTGATCAGGGTCTCGACGGCGACGCGCGAGGTGGGGTCCTCACGCAGGAGGGCGTCGAGGATGGTGTCGCTGATCTGGTCAGCGATCTTGTCGGGGTGACCCTCGGTCACGGACTCCGAGGTGAACAGACGACGGGACACAATGCTCCCTGGGGTTGCAGCGGCTGCTGGCTGATCATTGGCGGACGGCGGGGGCTGCACCCGGCGCCGTCCGTCGGACAGTTTATCGGTCGCGCTCCGCCGCGGGCCTCCCTGTCTCGCCTCTCGGGAGCGCTGTGACCTGCGGCACGGGCATTCTGCCCGCAGCCGGGGGTCATTGACCAGAGGCGCCACGCCCGCGCACGGAGCGTTTCGGGTGACGTCGGGCCCGCCCGCGCGTCCTCAGGCGAGCCGGCCGGCGACCAGGTCCCAGACCGTGTCGGCCAGGGCTTCCTTGGGACCGTGCGGGACGGGTGTCTCGCTGCCGTCGGCGCCCAGCACCACGGCCTCGTTCTCCTCCGACCCGAAGGTGCGGCGCTCGCCCACCTCGTTGACGACGAGCAGGTCGCAGCCCTTGCGCTTGAGCTTGGCGCGGCCGTTGGCGAGGACGTCGTCGGTCTCGGCGGCGAAGCCGACGATCACCTGTCCGGGCCGGGCCCGGCCGGCGGCGATCTCCGCCAGTACGTCGGGGTTGCGGACCAGGGCGACCGGCTCGGGCTCCTGGCCGTCCTTCTTCTTGATCTTCCCGGCGGCGTAGGCGGCCGGGCGGAAGTCGGCGACGGCGGCCGCCATGACCACGGCGTCGGCGTCGGCGGCCGCCCGGATCACCGCCTCGCGCAGTTCCAGGGCCGTGCCGACGGGCACGACGTCGACCCCGGCCGGGTCCGGCAGGGCGGCGTTGGCGGCGACCAGGGTGACCCGGGCGCCCCGGGCGGCGGCGGTGCGGGCGAGGGCGTAGCCCTGCTTGCCGGAGGAGCGGTTGCCGAGGAAGCGGACGGGGTCCAGCGGCTCGCGGGTGCCTCCGGCGCTGACGACGACGTGGCGTCCGGCGAGGTCGGGTCCGGCGGTGCCGCGGGCGAGGACCCGGCGGCAGACCTCGAAGATCTCCGCGGGGTCGGGCAGCCGCCCCTTGCCGGTGTCGACGCCGGTGAGGCGGCCGACGGCCGGCTCGACGACGACGGCGCCGCGCGCGCGGAGGGTCGCCACGTTGTCCTGGGTGGCGGGGTGCTCCCACATCTCGGTGTGCATGGCGGGGGCGAAGACCACCGGGCAGCGGGCGGTGAGCAGGGTGTTGGTGAGCAGGTCGTCGGCCAGGCCGTGGGCGGCCCGGGCGAGCGTGTCGGCCGTGGCGGGGGCGACGACGACCAGGTCGGCCTGCTGGCCGATGCGGACGTGCGGCACCTCGTGGACGTCGTCCCACACCTCGGTGGACACCGGGTTCCCGGACAGGGCGGACCAGGTGGCGGCGCCGACGAAGTGCAGCGCGGAGGCGGTGGGCACGACGCGGACGTCGTGTCCCGACTCCGTCAGCCGCCGCAGCAGCTCGCACGCCTTGTAGGCGGCGATGCCGCCGCTGACGCCCAGGACGACCTTCGGCTTGTCCACCGTCACTCCCCGATCCGGAAAACGTACGACCCCATGACACACCACAGACCCGGCAGGCGGCCTGCCGGGTCTGCAGTGAGGTCAGCTGGACGCTGCACCTGGTGCTTGCTTACTGACCGGGGCCCTCGACGGCCTCGGAGGTCAGCAGTCCCGCGTTGATCTCGCGCAGCGCGATCGAGAGCGGCTTCTCGTGGACGTGCGTGTCGACGAGGGGACCGACGTACTCGAGGAGACCCTCACCGAGCTGCGAGTAGTACGCGTTGATCTGGCGGGCCCGCTTGGCCGCGTAGATCACGAGGCTGTACTTCGAGTCCGTGGCCTCGAGGAGCTCGTCGATCGGCGGGTTGATGATGCCCTCGGGCGCGGAGATGGAAGAGGACACGCTCTACCTTCCGATGGATGGGAAAGATGCTGTTCGGACGATCACTGAACGATCGCTCAGGATCACTCGACGTTCATCAAGGCTAGCAGCTCGCGGGCCACGTCCTCGACGGAGGTGTTGACCAGGGTCGTATCGAACTCCGGCTCCGCCGCCAGTTCCGTCTTCGCGGCCAGCAGACGGCGCTCGATCACCTCGGGCGACTCGGTGCCCCGGCCCGTGAGCCGGCGCACCAGCTCCTCCCACGAGGGAGGGGCCAGGAACACCAGCTGGGCCTCGGCCATGGTCTCGCGGATCTGCCGGGCGCCCTGGAGGTCGATCTCCAGCAGGACGGGCACGCCCGCCTCCAGGCGCTCCAGCACGGCCCCGCGGGGCGTGCCGTAGCGGTTACCGGCGAATTCGGCCCACTCCAGCAGGTCGCCGTTGGCGATCAGCTTGTCCATCTCCTCGTCGGTGACGAAGTAGTACTGGACGCCGTGCTGTTCGCCGGGGCGGGGCTTGCGGGTCGTCGCCGACACCGAGAGCCAGACCTCGGGGTGCTTCTTGCGCATATGGGCGACGACCGTGCTCTTGCCGACCCCGGAGGGGCCGGAGAGCACGGTCAGCCGCGGACGTGCGTCCGGGGGTTCGGGGGACGTCCCCCGGGGTGTTGCTGCCATACGGCGATTATTCCAGGAATCCCTCAGCGCCCGGGACTCAGGAGCCGGTGCTGCCGAACTCCCGCTCCAGGGACGCGATCTGGTTGGATCCGAGACCCCGCACGCGGCGGCTCTCGGAGATGCCCAGACGCTCCATGATCTGCTTGGCGCGGACTTTGCCGACGCCGGGCAGGGACTCGAGCAGGGCGGAGACCTTCATCTTGCCGATGACGTCGTTCTCCTGGCCCTGCTTGATGACCTCGTGGAGGGAGGCGCCGGAGTGCTTGAGTCGATTCTTGACCTCGGCCCGCTCCCGGCGAGCCGCGGCGGCCTTTTCGAGCGCGGCTGCGCGCTGTTCAGGGGTAAGGGGCGGAAGAGCCACGCCTACGTCACCTCGGATGTCGAACTGTCGGATACGGACCGGTGAGGAACCTAGTCGCCCCACACCTGGGGAGCCACGAGCAACACGCTAGCCCGTTCACTCTGCGTCGGAGACTAGCGGCCAACTCGGCCAGAGTCAGCGAGAACAGCGGAAAAGTCCAGGTCAGCCTTTGCAAGAGCCGACATAAAGGACATATTGCACGCGATTCGCGGGTGCATCCAGGCCACCGGCCTCCCGAGAACCCCTCGTCGGGCGCTCACGCCGAGGCCACCGCGGTCCTGATCTCCTCCGCGAACCGGTCCGCGGCGTCACGCAGAGCGACGACGTCGGCACCGTGGCGCAACACTCCCCGGCTGACGTTCGGCACGACGTTGCGCACCGCGCTGCCGAACACCGCCGGCAGGTCGGCGGCCGTGGCCCCCTGCGCGCCGATGCCGGGCGCGAGCAGCGGTCCGCCGATGTCCAGGTCGTACTCCGCGAGATCGCCGAGCGTGGCGCCGACCACCGCGCCGAAGGAGCCCAGCGGCTCCTCGCCCGCGTTCTCGGCCGCGAGGTGCCCCAGCACGGTGGCCGCGACGGTGCGTCCGTCGGCGCGCACCGCGTGCTGCACCTCGTGCCCCTCCGCATTGGACGTCAGCGCCAGTACGAACAGCCCGGTGCCGCTCTCCCGGGCCAGCGCGACGGCCGGGGCGAGCGAGCCGTAGCCCAGGTACGGGGAGACGGTGAGCGCGTCGGAGAACAGCGGGGCGTCCTTGTGCAGGAACGACTCGGCGTAGGCGGCCATGGTGGAGCCGATGTCGCCGCGCTTGGCGTCCATCACCACCAGCGCGCCGGCCTCCCGGGCCTCCCGCACCGTCCGTTCCAGCACGGCCACGCCCCGGGACCCGAAGCGCTCGAAGAACGCGCTCTGCGGCTTCAGCACGGCGACCCGGTCCGCGACCGCCTCGACGACGGTGCGGCTGAACCGCTCCAGGCCGGCGACGTCGTCGCCCAGGCCCCACTGGGCCAGCAGGGAGGCGTGCGGGTCGATGCCGACGCACAGCGGGCCGCGCGCGTCCATCGCCCGGCGCAGCCGCAGGCCGAAGGGGTCGAGTCCGCTCATGCCGTGCTCCTCACGTCGGCGCCCACCGCGTCGGCGAGCGTGGGGTACGGGCTGGTGCGCAGCCGGGCGGCCAGCCCCTTGTGCAGGTCCCGGCACCAGAAGGGGCCCCGGTAGACGAGCGCGCTGTAGCCCTGGACCAGGGTGGCGCCGGCCAGGATGCGCTGCCAGGCGTCCTCGGCGGTCTCGATGCCGCCGACGCCCACGAGGGTGATCCGGTCGCCCACACGCGCGTACAGCCGTCGCAGCACCTGGAGGGAGCGCTCCTTGAGCGGGGCGCCGGACAGGCCGCCGGTCTCCTGCACGAGCGTCTCGTCGGAGCGCAGGCCGAGCCCGTCGCGGGCGATGGTGGTGTTGGTGGCGATGATCCCGTCCAGGCCGAGCTCCACTGCCAGGTCGGCGACCGCGTCGACGTCGTCGTCGGCGAGGTCCGGCGCGATCTTGACCAGCAGCGGGACGCGGCGCGCGGGGACCGACCGGTCGGCGGCCTCGCGCACGGCGGTCAGCAGCGGGCGCAGGTGACCGACGGCCTGCAGGTCGCGCAGTCCGGGCGTGTTCGGTGAGGAGACGTTGACCACGAGGTAGTCGGCGTGCGGCGCCAGGCGCTCCGCCGACGTCACGTAGTCGGCGACCGCCTCCGCCTCGGGGACCACCTTGGTCTTGCCGATGTTGACCCCGACGACCGTGCGGAAGACGGGCGTGCGGGAGGCGAGGCGGGCGGCGACGGCCAGCGAGCCCTCGTTGTTGAAGCCCATGCGGTTGATCAGGGCCCGGTCGGGCACCAGCCGGAACAGCCGCTGCCGGGGGTTGCCGGACTGCGGCTGCCCGGTCACCGTGCCGATCTCGACGTGGTCGAAGCCGAGCATGGCCATGCCGTCGATGCCGACGGCGTTCTTGTCGAACCCGGCCGCGAGCCCCAGGGGGCTGTGCAGGCGCAGCCCGAGAGCCTCGGTGCGCAGTTCCCGGTGGCGGGGGGCCAGGACGGCGGCGACGAAGGTGCGCAGCACCGGCACGCTCGCCACCCGGCGGATCCAGCGGAAGGCGAGGTGGTGCGCCCGCTCCGGGTCCATCCGCTGGAAGAACAGGCGGAAGAAGAGGTCGTACATCGTCGAATGTGTCCCAGTGTCCTCATGAGGAGGGGGACACCTCGTCGACGGTGTCCCCCTGCTCGCTGCTAGTCGCGGGCCGCGGTCAGATGGTCCGCGTGTTCCTGGAGCGATCGGACGCCCACCTCGCCCCGGTGCAGGGCGTCGATGCCCTGCACGGCGGCGGCGAGCGCCTGCACGGTGGTCAGGCAGGGCACGGAGCGGGCCACCGCCGCCGTACGGATGTCGTAGCCGTCGAGGCGGCCGCCGGTGCCGTAGGGGGTGTTGACGATGAGGTCGACCTCGCCGTCGTGGATGAGCTGCACGATGGTCTTCTCGCCGTTCGGCCCGGTGCCCTCGGACTGCTTGCGCACCACCGTGGCGTTGATGCCGTTGCGCTTGAGGACCTCGGCGGTGCCGGAGGTGGCGAGCAGTTCGAAGCCGTGGGCGACCAGCTCGCGCGCCGGGAAGATCATCGACCGCTTGTCGCGGTTGGCGACCGAGATGAAGGCCCGGCCCTTGGTGGGCAGCGGCCCGTAGGCGCCCGCCTGCGACTTGGCGTAGGCCGTGCCGAAGACGGAGTCGATGCCCATGACCTCGCCGGTGGAGCGCATCTCCGGGCCGAGGACGGTGTCGACGCCGCGGCCGTGGATGTCCCGGAAGCGGGCCCAGGGCAGCACGGCCTCCTTGACGGAGATCGGCGCGTCCAGCGGCAGCTCGCCGCCGTCGCCGGAGGCCGGGAGCAGGCCCTCGGCGCGCAGTTCGGCGATGGTGGCGCCCAGCGAGATCCGCGCGGCGGCCTTGGCCAGCGGCACCGCGGTCGCCTTCGAGGTGAAGGGGACGGTGCGCGAGGCGCGCGGGTTGGCCTCCAGGACGTACAGGATGTCGCCGGAGAGGGCGAACTGGATGTTGATCAGACCGCGCACGCCGACCCCGCGGGCGATGCCCTCGGTGGAGGCGCGCAGCCGCTTGATGTCGAAGCCGCCGAGGGTGATCGGGGGCAGGGCGCACGCCGAGTCGCCGGAGTGGATGCCGGCCTCCTCGATGTGCTCCATGACGCCGCCGAGGTAGAGCTCCTCGCCGTCGTACAGCGCGTCCACGTCGATCTCTATGGCGTCGTCGAGGAAGCGGTCGACCAGCACCGGCCGGGAGGGGCTGATCTCCGTGGACTCGGCGATGTAGGACTCCAGCCGGGCCTCGTCGTAGACGATCTCCATGCCGCGTCCGCCGAGCACGTAGGACGGGCGGACCAGCACGGGGTAGCCGATCTCGTCGGCGATGGCCTTGGCCTCGGCGAAGGCGGTGGCGGTGCCGTGCTTGGGGGCGGGCAGGCCGGCCTCCTTCAGGACCCGGCCGAAGGCGCCGCGGTCCTCGGCGGCGTGGATGGCCTCCGGCGGGGTGCCGACGATGGGCACGCCGTTGTCCTTGAGCGCCTGGGCGAGGCCCAGCGGGGTCTGCCCGCCGAGCTGGACGACGACGCCCGCGACCGGGCCCGCCTGCTGCTCGGCGTGGACGATCTCCAGGACGTCCTCCAGGGTGAGCGGCTCGAAGTAGAGCCGGTCGGAGGTGTCGTAGTCGGTGGAGACGGTCTCCGGGTTGCAGTTGACCATCACGGTCTCGTACCCGGCGTCGGACAGCGCGAAGGAGGCGTGGACGCAGGAGTAGTCGAACTCGATGCCCTGGCCGATGCGGTTGGGGCCGGAGCCCAGGATGATGACGGCGGGCTTCTCGCGAGGCGCGACCTCGCTCTCCTCGTCGTAGGAGGAGTAGAAGTACGGGGTCTTCGCGGCGAACTCGGCGGCGCAGGTGTCGACCGTCTTGTAGACCGGGCGGATGCCGAGGATCTGGCGGACCTCGCGGACGACGTCCTCGCGCAGTCCGCGGATCTCGCCGATCTGCTGGTCGGAGAAGCCGTGCCGCTTGGCCTCGGCGAGCAGGTCGTGGGTCAGCTCGGGGGCCGCGGCCAGCTCGTCGGCGATCTCCTTGATGAGGAACAGCTGGTCGACGAACCACGGGTCGATCTTCGTGGCCTCGAAGACCTCCTCGGGCGTGGCGCCCGCGCGGATGGCCCCCATGACCGCGTTGATCCGGCCGTCGGTGGGGCGGACCGCCTCGCGCAGCAGCTCGGCCTTGTCGCCGGGCTCGCCGACGAAGGTGAACTGGCTGCCCTTCTTCTCCAGCGAGCGCAGCGCCTTCTGGAACGCCTCGGTGAAGTTGCGGCCGATGGCCATGGCCTCGCCGACCGACTTCATGGTGGTGGTGAGGGTGGAGTCGGCGCTGGGGAACTTCTCGAAGGCGAACCGGGGGGCCTTGACGACGACGTAGTCGAGGGTCGGCTCGAAGGAGGCCGGGGTCTCGCGCGTGATGTCGTTGGGGATCTCGTCGAGGGTGTAGCCGACGGCCAGCTTCGCGGCGATCTTGGCGATGGGGAAGCCGGTCGCCTTGGAGGCGAGCGCGGAGGAGCGGGAGACCCGGGGGTTCATCTCGATGACGATGATCCGCCCGTCCTCGGGGTTCACCGCGAACTGGATGTTGCAGCCGCCGGTGTCGACACCGACCTCGCGGATGACCGCGATGCCGATGTCCCGCAGGGTCTGGTACTCGCGGTCGGTGAGCGTCATCGCGGGCGCGACGGTGATGGAGTCGCCGGTGTGCACGCCCATGGGGTCGAAGTTCTCGATGGAGCAGACGACCACGACGTTGTCGTGCTTGTCGCGCATCAGCTCCAGCTCGTACTCCTTCCAGCCGAGGATGGACTCCTCCAGGAGCACCTCGGTGGTCGGCGAGAGGGTCAGGCCCTGGCCGGCGATGCGGCGCAGCTCGTCCTCGTCGTGGGCGAAGCCGGATCCGGCGCCGCCCATGGTGAAGGAGGGGCGGACCACGACCGGGTAGCCGCCGAGTTCCTCGACGCCCTTGAGGACGTCGTCCATGGAGTGGCAGATGTAGGAGCGGGCGGACTCGCCCTGCCCGATCTTGCGGCGGACCGCCTCGACGACCTCCTTGAACCGGTCGCGGTCCTCGCCCTTGTGGATCGCCTCCACGTTGGCGCCGATCAGTTCGACGCCGTACTTCTCCAGGACGCCGTTGTCGTGCAGGGCGATGGCCGTGTTGAGGGCCGTCTGGCCGCCCAGGGTGGGCAGCAGGGCGTCGGGCCGCTCCTTGGCGATGATCTTCTCGACGAAGTCCGGGGTGATCGGCTCGACGTAGGTGGCGTCGGCGATCTCCGGGTCGGTCATGATCGTCGCCGGGTTGGAGTTGACCAGGACGACGCGCAGGCCCTCGGCCTTGAGGACGCGGCACGCCTGGGTGCCGGAGTAGTCGAACTCGGCGGCCTGTCCGATGACGATCGGGCCGGAGCCGATGACCAGGACGGACCGGATATCGGAGCGCTTAGGCACGCTGGCCCTCCATCAGGGAGACGAAGCGGTCGAACAGGTACGCGGCGTCGTGCGGGCCCGCCGCCGCTTCGGGGTGGTACTGGACGCTGAAGGCGGGCCGGTCGAGCAGCCGCAGTCCTTCCACCACGTTGTCGTTGAGGCACACGTGGGACACCTCGGCGCGGCCGAACGGGGTGTCGGAGACCGTGTCGAGGGGGGCGTCGACGGCGAAGCCGTGGTTGTGCGAGGTGACCTCGACCTTGCCGGTCGCGCGGTCCTGCACCGGCTGGTTGATGCCGCGGTGGCCGTACTTCAGCTTGTAGGTGCCGAAGCCGAGGGCGCGGCCGAGGATCTGGTTGCCGAAGCAGATCCCGAACAGCGGGGTGCCGCGCTCCAGCACGCCCCGCATGACGGCGACCGCGTGGTCGGCGGTGGCGGGGTCGCCGGGGCCGTTGGAGAAGAACACCCCGTCGGGCTCGACGGCGTAGACGTCGTCGACGGTGGCGGTCGGGGGCAGGATGTGCACCTCGATGCCGCGCTGGGTCATGCGCTGGGCGGTCATGCCCTTGATGCCGAGGTCGATCGCGGCGACGGTGAACTTCTTCTCGCCCTCCGCGGGGACCACGTACGGCTCGGTGGTGGCGACCTCGCCGGCCAGGTCGGCGCCCTCCATCGCGGGCACCTCCCGGACCTGGGCGAGCAGCGCGGCGTCCTCGCGCACGGCGTCGCCGCTGAAGATGCCGACGCGCATGGCGCCCCGCTCGCGCAGGTGCCGGGTCAGGGCGCGGGTGTCGATGCCGCTGATGCCGACGATGCCCTGGGCGGCCAGTTCGTCGTCGAGGGTGCGGCGGGAGCGCCAGTTGGAGGGCACCCGGGCGGGGTCGCGCACCACGTAGCCGGCGACCCAGATGCGCTTCGACTCGGGGTCGTCGTCGTTGACGCCGGTGTTGCCGACGTGCGGGGCGGTCATCACGACGACCTGGCGGTGGTAGGACGGGTCGGTGAGGGTCTCCTGGTAGCCGGTCATGCCGGTGGAGAACACCGCTTCGCCGAAGGTCTCCCCCACCGCCCCGTAGGCGCGGCCGCGGAAGACCCGGCCGTCCTCCAGGACGAGTACGGCGGGAACCCTCGCGGTCCCCCTGGTGGAGGTTGTCATCGTGCGCCTTCCGTGGTGGAGATCATGTGGTTGAGGGCGTCGGCCCACTCGGTGTGCTCGGCCGCGCGGTCGGAGCGGAAGCCGGAGTCGATGAGCCGTTCGCCGTGGGCCCAGGTCACCACGAGCAGGCCGCCCTCGGTGAGGACCTTGCCGGCGATGCCCTTGTCGAGGCGGGCGCCGCGCAGGGCGGCGGCCGGGACGAAGAAGTCGCCGGCCCCGGGGCGGACGACGTCCACTCCCGCGTCGGTGAGCGTGAGCTCCGCCCGGCTGCGGGTGCCCAGGCCGCGGGCCACGATGCGGTCGAGCCACTGGCCGGCGGTGGTGGAGCCGTGGTAGCGGCCGCTCATCGTCAGCCGGGCGGGGCCGGGGTCGTCCGGCGCGGTCGGCAGCTCGGGCAGGTCGCCCTGGAGCGTGCCGCGCCACTTCCAGCCCTCGCGCATCAGCCAGTAGACGAAGACGACGAAGAGGGCGAGGCCGACCACCCAGCCGATGCGGGCGGCCCAGTCGGTCACTTCCGCCGATTCCTTCTCGGCGGCCAGCAGGAGTACAGGTGTCACGTGAGCTTCCCGTCGACGAGGGTGGCCTTGCCCCGGAGCCAGGTGTGGGTGACACGGCCCGGCAGCTCGCGGCCCTCGTAGGGGGTGTTGCGGCTGCGCGAGGCGAAGCCCGCGGGGTCCACGGATCCACGGTATGCCGTGTCGACGAGGGTGAGGTTGGCGGGCTCACCAGCCGAGACGGGACGGCCGTGGCCGGCGGCCCGCCCGATCCGGGCGGGCGCGAAGGACATCCGCTCGGCGACGCCGGCCCAGTCCAGCAGGCCGGTGTCGACCATGGTCTCCTGCACCACGGACAGCGCGGTCTCCAGGCCGACCATGCCCATGGCGGCGGCGGCCCACTCGCAGTCCTTGTCCTCGTGCGGGTGCGGGGCGTGGTCGGTGGCGACGATGTCGATGGTGCCGTCGGCCAGCGCCTCGCGCAGGGCGAGCACGTCCCGCTCGGTGCGCAGCGGCGGGTTGACCTTGTAGACCGGGTTGTAGGTGCGCACCAGCTCGTCGGTGAGGAGCAGGTGGTGCGGGGTGACCTCGGCGGTGACCCGGATGCCGCGGGCCTTGGCCCAGCGGACGATCTCGACGGAGCCGGCGGTCGACAGGTGGCAGATGTGGACGCGGGAGCCGACGTGGTCGGCGAGCAGCACGTCCCGGGCGATGATCGACTCCTCGGCGACGGCCGGCCAGCCGCCGAGCCCGAGTTCGGCGGAGACGACGCCCTCGTTCATCTCGGCGCCCTCGGTCAGGCGCGGCTCCTGGGCGTGCTGGGCGACGACGCCGTCGAACGCCTTCACGTACTCCAGGGCCCGGCGCATGATCACGGCGTCGTGGACGCACTTGCCGTCGTCGGAGAAGACGGTGACGCCGGCCGCGGACTCGTGCATCGCGCCCAGCTCGGCCAGCTTCTGCCCCTCCAGGCCGACGGTGACGGCGCCGACGGGCCGCACGTCGCAGTAGCCGTGCTCCTTGCCGAGCCGCCAGACCTGCTCGACGACGCCGGCGGTGTCGGCGACGGGGAAGGTGTTGGCCATGGCGAACACGGCGGTGTAGCCGCCGCTCGCCGCGGCCCGGGTGCCGGTGAGGACGGTCTCGGAGTCCTCGCGGCCGGGCTCGCGCAGGTGGGTGTGCAGGTCGACGAGGCCGGGCAGCAGCACCTTGCCGTCGGCCTCGACGACCTCGGCGCCCTCGGCGGACAGGCCGGTGCCGACCTCGGCGACGGTGCCGGCGTCGATCAGGACGTCCTGGGCTGTGCCGCCGAGCACCTTCGCACCGCGGATCAGGGTCTTGCTCATGGTCTTACTTCTCCTCGGTCGCGCGGGCGTGGGTGAGGGCGGGCTCGTTGCCGCCGAGCAGCAGGTAGAGGACGGCCATCCGGATGGAGACGCCGTTGGCGACCTGCTCCACGACGGTGCAGCGGTCGGAGTCGGCGACCTCGGCGGTGATCTCCATGCCGCGGACCATCGGGCCGGGGTGCATCACGATGGCGTGGTCGGGCATCTTGCGCATGCGGTCGCCGTCGAGGCCGTAGCGGCGGGAGTACTCACGCTCGGTGGGGAAGAACGCGTCGTTCATCCGCTCGCGCTGCACACGCAGCAGCATCACCGCGTCGGACTTGGTGAGCGTGGAGTCGAGGTCGTAGGAGACCTCGCAGGGCCAGGTCCCGACGCCGACCGGCAGCAGGGTGGGCGGGGCGACGAGGGTGACCTCGGCGCCGAGGGTGTGCAGCAGGTCGACGTTGGAGCGGGCGACCCTGCTGTGCAGGATGTCGCCGACCAGGGTGATGCGGCGTCCTTCGAGGTCCTTGCCGAGTCCGGCGTCGCGGCCGACCAGGCGGCGGCGCATGGTGAAGGCGTCCAGCAGGGCCTGGGTGGGGTGCTGGTGGGTGCCGTCGCCGGCGTTGACGACGGTGGCGTCGATCCATCCGGAGGTGGCCAGCCGGTAGGGGGCGCCGGAGGCGCTGTGCCGGATGACGACGGCGTCGACGCCCATGGCCTCCAGGGTCTGGGCGGTGTCCTTCAGGGACTCGCCCTTGGAGAGGCTGGATCCTTTGGCGGTGAAGTTGATGACGTCCGCGGACAGCCGCTTCTCGGCGGCCTCGAAGGAGATCCGGGTCCGGGTGGAGTCCTCGAAGAAGAGATTGACGACGGTGCGGCCGCGCAGGGTGGGGAGTTTCTTGATCGGCCGGTCGGCGACCCGGGCCATCTCCTCGGCGGTGTCGAGGATCAGGACGGCGTCGTCGCGGGAGAGGTCGGCGGCCGAGATGAGATGACGCTGCATCTGTCAGGCTCCGTAAGACAGTTCATGCGGAAAAAGCGGGAAAGTCAGGCGATCCGGGCAGCCGGGGGCGCGGGCGGGCGGCGTGCACCCGCACGCCCGCCGACGGGCGTGCCGAAGCGCTACTGGGTGGTCTGCTTGGCGCCGAGCAGCACGGTGTCGCGACCGTCCTCCTCGACGACCAGGACCTTGACCGTCTCCCGCAGCGACGTGGGGAGGTTCTTGCCGACGTAGTCGGCGCGGATGGGCAGTTCGCGGTGGCCGCGGTCGACGAGGACGGCGAGCTGCACCGCGCGCGGGCGCCCGATGTCGTTCAGCGCGTCGAGGGCGGCGCGGATGGTCCGGCCGGAGAAGAGCACGTCGTCGACGAGGACGACCAGGCGGCCGTCGATGCCGTCACCGGGGATCTCGGTGCGGGCCAGGGCACGCGGGGGGTGCATGCGCAGGTCGTCGCGGTACATGGTGATGTCGAGCGAGCCGACCGGGACCTTGCGCTCGGTGATCTGCTCCAGCTTGGCGGCGAGGCGCTGGGCGAGGAAGACGCCCCGCGTCGGGATGCCGAGGAGCACCACGTCGTCGGCGCCCTTGGCGCGTTCGACGATCTCGTGGGCGATGCGGGTCAGTACCCGCGCGATGTCGGGGCCTTCGAGAACGGGCCGCGCACCGGACTGTGTGTCCTGCTGTTCGTCCATGGGAAACGGACCTCCTTCTCCGCCTCACGGGACGGACCTTAAAGGACGTCGGATGTGCGGCCCCTACGCTACCAGGTGGCGGCCGGGGGCCGACGCGCCCCCCGATCACCCCCCGAATCACCCGATCGGAGCAGCCGATCTTGGTTACCACGGAAGAGTCGGGGTGGACCATTCGGCTTGACGGGCGAGAGTAACGCTGCGTAACCTCACAGTGAGTTACCAGCCGCGCGGCTTGGAAACCAGGCCGGACGCGTAGACACAGTGCCGGGGAGCTATATGTCCAGCGAATACGCCAAACAGCTCGGGGCCAAGCTCCGGGCGATCCGCACCCAGCAGGGCCTTTCCCTCCACGGTGTCGAGGAGAAGTCCCAGGGACGCTGGAAGGCGGTCGTGGTCGGGTCCTACGAGCGCGGTGACCGCGCCGTGACCGTGCAGCGCCTCGCGGAGCTGGCGGACTTCTACGGCGTGCCGGTGCAGGAGCTGCTGCCCGGCACGACCCCGGGCGGCGCCGCCGAGCCGCCGCCCAAGCTGGTCCTGGACCTGGAGCGGCTGGCCACGGTGCCGGCCGAGAAGGCGGGTCCCCTGCAGCGCTACGCGGCGACGATCCAGTCCCAGCGCGGCGACTACAACGGCAAGGTGCTCTCGATCCGCCAGGACGACCTGCGCACCCTCGCCGTCATCTACGACCAGTCGCCCTCGGTCCTCACGGAGCAGCTGATCAGCTGGGGCGTGCTGGACGCGGACGCGCGGCGCGCGGTCGCCACGCACGAGGAGAGCTGACCGCACCGCGGGTCGAGCAGAAACGTACCGCCGGGGTGGCGGGAACCTGTCGCAGGTTCCCGCCACCCCGGCGGTTTCCGTGTGCGGGGACGGTGCCCGCGCCGCCCCGGTGGGCGGGTGGGCAGGCGCGGAACGTCACCCGGACGCACCAACGCACCCGGCCGGGGCGCGGGCATGCGAACGGCCCGCGGCTCTTGCGGGCCGCGGGCCGTCGGTGGCTGGGCGGGCGGGCGCCCCGCGTGCGTCACGGGGCGTGCGCCTGGTCCCGGCGTTCCTGCTCCGCGCCGTTCCTACTCCCGGCGCAGCGAGGGCTTGAGCTCCTTCAGCCGGCCGAGCAGACCGTTGATGAACGACGGCGACTCTTCGGTGGAGAACTCCTTGGCCAGCTGCACCATTTCGTCGAGCACGACGGCGTCCGGCGTCTCGTCGACCCACAGCAGCTCGTAGGCACCGAGGCGCAGGATGCTGCGGTCGACGACGGGCATCCGGTCGAGCGTCCAGCCGACGGAGTACTGGGCGATGAGCTCGTCGATGCGCTGCGCGTGCTCCGCGTAGCCCTCGACCAGCTGCATCGTGTACTCGCTCACCGGCGGCTGCCGGGTGTCGGTCCGGGAGTGCCGGATCCAGTCCGCGAGGACCGTCAGGACGTCGGCACCGCGCTGGTCGCCCTCGAAGAGGATCTGGAAGGCGCGCTTGCGGGCCGTGTTGCGGGCAGCCACGGTTAGCCGTTCACCCGGCCGAGGTAGTCGCTGGTACGGGTGTCGACCTTGATCTTCTCGCCGGTGACGATGAAGAGCGGGACCTGGATCTGGTGGCCGGTCTCCAGCGTGGCGGGCTTGGTGCCGCCGGTGGAGCGGTCGCCCTGCACGCCCGGCTCGGTGTCCTGGACGGTCAGCTCGACGGCGGCGGGCAGCTCGACGAAGAGCACCTCGCCCTCGTGCGTGGCCACCGTGGCCTCGAAGCCCTCGACGAGGAAGTGGGCGGCGTCGCCGACCAGCTTCCGGTCGATGTGCAGCTGGTCGTAGGTCTCCATGTCCATGAAGACGAAGTAGTCGCCGTCCATGTAGGAGAACTGCATGTCGCGCTTGTCGACGGTGGCCGTATCGACCTTGACGCCGGCGTTGAAGGTCTTGTCGACGGTCTTGCCGGACAGCACGTTCTTCAGCTTGGTGCGGACGAAGGCCGGGCCCTTGCCGGGCTTGACGTGCTGGAACTCGACGACGGACCAGAGCTGGCCGCCTTCCAGCTTGAGCACCATGCCGTTCTTGAGGTCGTTCGTGGAAGCCACGTTGCGGAATCTCCTGGACTGACGTGAGACGACCCGGGGCAGGCACTCGGCGCGGCTACAGCGCGAGCAGCTCCTTGGTCGTGATGGTGAGTAGCTCGGGTCCGCCGTCCGCCTCGGGGCGTACGACGAGCGTGTCATCGATCCGGACACCGCCCCGCCCGGGGAGGTGGACCCCCGGTTCGACGGTGACCGGCACGCAAGCGTCCAGTTTACCCATGGCCGCCGGGCCCAACTGAGGGTCCTCGTCGATTTCGAGTCCGACGCCGTGACCGGTGAGCGCCGGAAGGGCCTGAGCGTACCCGGCCGAGTCCAGTACCTGCCGGGCGGCGTGGTCGACATCGCGGCAGGCGGCGCCGGGTACGAGGGACTCCCGGCCGGCCCGCTGGGCGGCGAAAACGAGGTCGTACAGCTCGATCTGCCAGGCCGCCGGAGCGGTGCCGATGACGAACGTACGGCCGATCTCGCAGCGGTATCCGCGGTAGGCGGCGCCGAGGCAGACGGAGAGGAAGTCGCCCTCCTCCACCCGGCGGTCGGTGGGCCGGTGTCCGCGCCGGCCGGCGTTCGGGCCGGTGGCGACCGAGGTGGGGAAGGCCGGGCCGTCGGCTCCGTGGTCGACGAGGCGGCGCTCCAGCTCCAGGGCGAGGTGCCGTTCGGTGCGGCCGACGAGGATGGACTCCAGCAGCTCGCCGAGGGCCTGGTCGGTGATCTCGGCGCCGATGCGCAGGCAGGAGATCTCCTCCTCGTCCTTGATCACGCGCAGCTGCTCGACGGCGCCGCCGACGTCGGCCAGGCGCAGGCCCGGAGCGACGGACCGCAGGGCGCGGTGCCGGGCGACGGTGAGGTGGTGCTCCTCGACCGCGAGGGAGTCGGCGCCCCCGGCGGCGGCGAGGCCGGTGGCGGCGACCGCGGGATCACCGGCGCCGCCGGACACCACGTGCCGGCGCAGCGCCTCGTCGGGCCGGGCGTGCGGGACCCGGTCGTCGGGCGGGCTGCCGCAGACCAGGAGGTCCTCGGCCGGGCCCAGCAGGAGCACGGCGCCCTCCGGCGCGGCACCCGCCAGGTAGCGCACGTTGGCGGGCCGGGAGACGAGCGCCGCCGCGCTGCCCCCGGCGTTGCAGCATTCCCTGAGCCGGGCCCTGCGGGCCGCGTACACCTCTGACATGACCCGAGCCTATGAGCGGTGGCCGGATGCCGCCGGTCGAGAGGGGCCGAGCGGGGGCCGCGGCGGCATGCCTCCAGGTGGGACGCACGCCGCCCGCGGCGACCGGGTGAAGGGGCCGCCGACACCCTCCCTACGGCCGCCGCGTCACCAGGCCGGGGGGCTGGCGAGCGACCGGGCGAGGACGTCGTCCAGCAGCTTGGCGGTCTCCGGGATGCCGAGCTGGGAGTTGTCGATGATGGGCAGTCCCGAGCCGTACCAGCCGGCCATGCGGCCGTGGATGCGGGCGACCTCCTCGTCGCTGAGGCGCCGGTTGCCGCTGCGTTCCGCGTTGCGCTCCAGGACGATGTCCAGGCCCGGCAGCAGGACGACCGGCAGCAGGCCGGGGCCCACGTGGCGCTTCCAGCCGCCGAGGCCGACGACGGGACGGTCGGGGAACACGGCGTCGTCGAGGATGCAGGAGATGCCGTTGGCGAGGAAGTTGCGGGCGGCGAAGCCGCAGGTGCGGCGGGCGAGGCGGTACTGCGCCTCGGAGTTGTCGTTCCAGCCGGTCTGCGGGTCGGCGAAGCCGGAGCGGACCCATTCGCGCACGTCGTCGAGGCTGATGTGCGCGGTCGGCATCCGGCGGTGGTCCGCCCAGTACTTGGCGACGCTGGTCTTGCCCGCCCCGGCGGGGCCTATGAGCAGGACCGCGATGGCCGTGCCCGACGGGTCGGGGGCGGCGGTCTGCGGTGCGGCGGGGACGGCGACGGGGCCGCCGGGCGGCAGCGGCACATGGCCCGTGGTGTCCGGCGGCGGCGCGACGGAGGCGTGCCGGGGGCCGGGGGCGTGGGGCGGG
>NZ_JAAGMD010000422.1 GCF_010548465.1 Streptomyces sp. SID14436
CGTGACGACGGAACCGGGGAGCGCCGGCGGCGGTGACGGCACCGGCGCCGACAACGTCGCCGACGGCCCCGCCGGCCAGCCCGTCGTGGCCGCCGACGGTCCCGCCGCCCCGCAGGACCCCTCCGCCCCTCCCGCCGCACCGTCCCCGGAGCACGTTCTCTGATGGCCATCCGCACCCGCCGCCCGGGACCCGCAGCCGCGGCCCGAGGCGGTTCCCGGCGACGCCGCCTGCCCCTGCGCCTGCTGCTGCCGCTGCTGTTCCTCGTCGCCCTGATGGCGATGCTGCTGCTGCGCGGTTTCGTGCACAGCGAGATCCTCGCCGACCACCGCATCCAGTCGCCGGCCGCAGCCGACCGGGTGCCGGAGGAGATCCTGGAGGGCGGCCCGGTGATAGACACCCGGGGCGCGCAGGCCAAGACCCTCCAGGTGCCCGACGGCCACATCGTGCTCACCTTCGACGACGGGCCCGACCCGGAGTGGACGCCCCGGGTGCTCGACGTCCTCCGGAAGCACGACGCGCACGCCGTCTTCTTCGTCACCGGCACCATGACCTCCCGCTACCCGGACCTCGTCCAGCGCATGGTCGACGAGGGCCACGAGGTGGGCCTGCACACCTTCAACCACCCCGACCTCGCCCTCCAGTCGGACCGCCGCATCGACTTCGAGCTGTCCCAGACCCAGCTCTCCATCACGGGCGCGGCCGGCATCCGCACCTCCCTGTTCCGGCCGCCGTACTCCTCGCAGGCCGGGGCCATGGACAACAACTCCTGGCCGGTCACGCAGTACATAGGCGAACGCGGCTACATCACCGTGGTCAACACCCACGACAGCGAGGACTGGCGCAAGCCCGGCGTGGAGGAGATCATCCGCCGCTCCACGCCCGAGGACGGCAAGGGCGGCATCGTCCTGATGCACGACTCCGGCGGCGACCGGCACCAGACCGTCCAGGCACTCGACCGGATGCTGCCCGACCTGCGCGACAAGGGCTACACGTTCGACAACCTCACCGAGGCCCTGGAGGCGCCCAGCGCGCACACCCGGGTCACCGGCGCCGACCTGTGGAAGGGCAAGGCCTGGGTGTTCCTCGTCCAGGCCAGCGACTCCATCACCGGAGTGCTGGTGGTCGGCCTGGCGGTCATCGGCTTCCTGGTCATCGCCCGGTTCCTGCTGATGCTGGTGCTGTCCGCGCTGCACGCCCGCAAGGTGCGCCGCCGCGGCTTCGCCTGGGGGCCGCCGGTCACCGAGCCGGTGTCGGTGCTCGTGCCCGCCTACAACGAGGCCAAGTGCATCGAGAACACGGTGCGTTCGCTGATGGCGAGCGACCATCCGATCGAGGTCGTCGTGATCGACGACGGCTCCAGCGACGGCACCGCGCGCATCGTGGAGAACCTCGGCCTGCCGAACGTGCGGGTGGTGCGGCAGCTCAACGCGGGCAAGCCCGCGGCGCTCAACCGCGGCGTCGCCAACGCCCGTCACGACATCATCGTGATGATGGACGGCGACACCGTCTTCGAACCCACCACCGTGCGCGAACTCGTGCAACCCTTCGGTGACCCGCGCGTCGGCGCCGTCGCCGGCAACGCCAAGGTCGGCAACAAGGACAAGCTGATCGGCGCCTGGCAGCACATCGAGTACGTGATGGGCTTCAACCTCGACCGCCGGATGTACGACGTCCTGCGGTGCATGCCCACCATCCCCGGCGCCGTCGGCGCGTTCCGCCGCTCGGCGCTGGAGCGGGTCGGCGGCATGAGCGACGACACGCTCGCCGAGGACACCGACATCACCATGGCCATCCACCGCGACGGCTGGAAGGTGGTCTACGCCGAGAACGCCCGCGCCTGGACCGAGGCCCCGGAGTCGGTCCAGCAGCTGTGGTCCCAGCGCTACCGCTGGTCCTACGGCACCATGCAGGCCATCTGGAAGCACCGCCGCGCCGTCATCGACCGGGGCCCGTCGGGCCGCTTCGGCCGCGTCGGCCTGCCGCTGGTGTCGCTGTTCATGGTGCTGGCGCCGCTGCTGGCCCCGCTGATCGACGTGTTCCTCATCTACGGCCTGGTCTTCGGCCCCACCGGCAAGACCGTCCTGGCCTGGTTCGGGGTCCTCGCCATCCAGGCGGCCTGCGCGGCCTACGCGTTCGTCCTCGACAAGGAGAAGCTCACCCCGCTGCTCTCCCTGCCGCTCCAGCAGATCCTCTACCGGCAGCTGATGTACGTCGTCCTGCTGCAGTCCTGGATCACCGCGCTCACCGGCGGCCGGCTGCGCTGGCAGAAGCTGCGGCGCAAGGGCGGCGTCTCCGCCCCGCCGGGTGCCGAGCTGCCGTCCCAGCAGGTCCGGGACGGCAGGCCGGTGGCGTGAGCGTCCCACCCCCCGCCGGGCAGGCGGCCACCGCCCCGGGCACGACAGGAAGTCCGCACCGCATGACCACCACCGGCCTGCCGTCCCCCCGGGACGGCGCCGCCGGCCCGGACCTGCCGTCCGGGCCCCCACCGGCCGAACCGGCCACCCGGCCCCCGGCCCGCGACCGGTACTTCGACCTGCTGCGCGCGGTCGCCCTGTTCCGGGTCGTCCTCTACCACCTGATGGGCTGGGCCTGGCTGCCCGTCGTCTTCCCCTCCATGGGCGTGATGTTCGCCCTGGCCGGCAACCTCATGGCCCGCTCCCTGAAGCGGCCCGCCGTCCAGGTCGTGCGCGGCCGGATGCGCCGGCTGCTGCCGCCGCTGTGGCTGCTCGGCGCGATCGGCGTGACCGGCATGCTGGCCCAGGGCTGGAGCCCGGACGACGACGGCCACCCCGGCTGGTGGTTCCTCCACCTCGGCTTCTGGATCCTGCCGCTGAGCGACCCGCCCTACGCCGAGGGCCTGCCCGGTGTCCACGGCGTCGTCGGCGAGGACTGGGCCGCGGAACTCGCCGGGCCGCTCTGGTACATCCGCGCCTACCTGTGGTTCGTGCTCCTCTCCCCGTACCTGCTGAAGCTGCTGCGCGCGCTGCCCTGGCCGACGGTCCTCTCCCCGCTGGTGCTCTCGGCGGTGCTCCAGGCCGGCTGGGTCTCCCTGCCCGGTGAGCGTGTCGACTCCGCGCTCACCGACTTCAGCACCTTTGGCGCCTGCTGGATCCTGGGCATGGCCCACCAGCAGGGCGTCCTGAAGCGCCTGCCGCAGTACGTGGTGCCGTCGCTGGCGCCGATCGTCGCCTGCGCGGGCCTGTGGTACGCCTTCCGCAACGGCTTCGGGGCGGACCACGACCTGGACTCCATCCCCCTGGCCCAGGCGCTGTGGTCCTTCGGCACCGTCCTGCTGCTGCTCCACCTCAGCCCCTCCTGGACCGAGTGGCCGCGCCGGCTGCGCCGCTGGGACCGGCTGATCACGCTGCTCAACTCCCGCGCGGTGACGGTGTACCTGTGGCACAACGTGTGCATCCTGACCGCCGCCACCCTCTACGACCGGCTGTGGGGCTTCGAAACGCTGGAACTCAACGTGCCCTGGCTGCTGGAGAGTTCCTGGCCGGTGCTGCTGCTGGCCTGGATCCTGATCGCGGGCTGCGTCGTGGCCTTCGGCTGGATGGAGGACCTGGCGGCGAAGCGCAGGCCGCGCCTGTGGCCGGACGGTTCCGCCGGGCGGCGCCGCACCCGGCGTCACCGGGCCGCCGCCTGACACCTCACCCCCGGCCGCCACCGGGGGTGAGAGCAACGTTCCCTTCCGGTCACCGGGTGCCACGGCACCGAAACGCTCCCTCCCTACCTTCGGGACCATCCCTCGCGGCACCCGTCCGCGCCCCGGAGCACAGTGGAGGCCCGATGACAGCCCCCAGCGGTCGCTGGATCCAGCAGTGGGACCCGGAGGACGAGACCTTCTGGAACCGGACCGGGCAGCGGATCGCCAGCCGCAATCTCCTCTTCTCCGTCCTGTCCGAGCACATCGGCTTCTCCGTCTGGACGATGTGGTCCGTCCTGGTGCTCTTCATGGGCCCGGAGTACGGCCTCACCCCGGCCGACAAGTTCCTGCTCACGTCGGTGGTCACGCTGGTCGGCGCCGTCGTCCGGGTGCCGTACACCTTCGCCGTCGCCGTCTTCGGCGGGCGGAACTGGACGATCGTGTCCGCCGCCCTGCTGCTCGTCCCCACCGTCGCCGCGTTCGCCGTGATGGAGCCGGGCACCTCCTTCACCACGTTCCTGCTGGTGGGCCTGCTGGCGGGGATCGGCGGGGGCAACTTCGCCTCCTCCATGACCAACATCAACGCCTTCTTCCCGCTGCGGAAGAAGGGCTGGGCGCTCGGCCTGAACGCCGGCGGCGGCAACATCGGGGTGCCGGTGATCCAGCTCGCGGCCCTCGCGATCATCGGCGCGGGCGGCGGACCGCGGGTGCTGCTCGGGATCTACATCCCGCTGATCGTCGCCGCCGCCGTGCTCTCCGCGCTGTACATGGACAACCTCGCCTCGGTGCGCAACGACACCGGGGCCGCCAGTCACGCCGCGCGCGACCCGCACACCTGGATCATGTCCTTCCTCTACATCGGCACCTTCGGCTCGTTCATCGGCTACAGCTTCGCCTTCGGGCAGGTGCTCCAGATCCAGTTCGGCCGGACGCCGCTGCAGGCCGCGTACGTCACCTTCCTCGGCCCCCTGCTCGGTTCGCTGATCCGGCCGGTGGGCGGGTGGCTCGCCGACCGGTACGGCGGCGCCCGGATCACGCTGCTGAACTTCGCCGCCATGGGCGCGGCCACCGGGGTGCTGGTCGTCGCCTCCGTCCAGCGGTCGCTGACACTGTTCACGGCCGCCTTCGTGGTGCTGTTCGTGCTGACCGGCCTGGGCAACGGATCGACGTACAAGATGATCCCCGGGATCTTCCGGGCGAAGGCGCTGGCCCGCGGGCTGGCGGGCGAACCGGCCGCGGCGTACGGGCGGCGGCTGTCCGGGGCGGCCATGGGGCTGATCGGCGCGGTGGGCGCGCTCGGCGGTGTCGGCATCAACCTGGCCTTCCGGCAGTCCTACCTCTCCCACGGGTCCGGCACCGGCGCGTTCGTCGCGTTCCTCGTCTGCTACGCGCTCTGCTGCGCGGTCACCTGGGCGGTATACCTGCGCCGCCCGGCGGCCCGGCCCGCCGGGCCGCCCGCCGCGGAGCGGGAGCGGCCGCGGCTGGACTACGCCGAGGTGTGAGCGGGGATGACGTAACACTGGTGACACGATGCCGAACCGGGCCCGTCATGGACGGTTGACAGGCTCGGTCGGCAGGCGGGTGGAGCCGCACCCGCCGGCATGCCTACTACGCGGGACGAGAGCCATGAACGACGCACAGCACCGACCGGACCACGGCCCGCTCGCGGGCTTCACCGTGGGCGTGACCGCGGCACGCCGGGCCGACGAGCTCGGCGCGCTGCTGGAGCGCCGCGGGGCCGCCGTGCTGCACGCGCCCGCCCTGCGGATCGTGCCGCTGTCCGACGACAGCGAACTGCTGGCCGCCACCAAGGACCTCATCGGCCGCGCCCCGGACATCGCGATCGCCACCACCGCGATCGGGTTCCGCGGCTGGATGTCGGCCGCCGACGGCTGGGGCCTCGGCGAGGACCTGCTGGCCACCCTGCGCGGGGCGCGGATCCTGGCCCGCGGCCCCAAGGTGAAGGGCGCCGTCCGGGCCGCCGGGCTCACCGAGGAGTGGTCGCCGTCCTCGGAGTCGATGGCCGAGGTGCTCGAACGGCTGCTCGCGGAGGGCGTCGACGGGCTGCGCGTCGCGATCCAGCTGCACGGCGAACCTCTGCCCGGCTTCGTGGAGTCGCTGCGGGCCGGGGGAGCGGAGGTGGTCGGGGTGCCGGTCTACCGGTGGCTGCCGCCGGAGGACCTGGGCCCCGTCGACCGGCTGCTGGACGCGGCCGTGGCCCGCACCGTGGACGCGGTGACCTTCACCAGCGCGCCCGCCGCGGCGTCCCTGCTGGCCCGGGCCGAGGAACGCGGCCGGCTCGACGACCTGCTCGCCGCCCTCGGCCGGGACGTCCTGCCCGCCTGCGTCGGCCCGGTCACCGCGCTGCCGTTGCAGGCCCGCGGCATCGACACGGTCCACCCTGAGCGCTTCCGGCTAGGTCCCCTCGTGCAGCTGCTCTGCCGGGACCTGCCGGCCCGCGCCCGGTCCCTGCCGGTGGCCGGGCACCGGCTGGAGATCCGCGGACACGCGGCCGTCGTCGACGGCGAGCTCAGGCCGGTGCCGCCGGCCGGGATGTCGCTGCTGCGCGCGCTGGCCCGGCGGCCCGGCTGGGTCGTCGCCCGCGGGGACCTGCTGCGGGCCCTGCCCGGCGCCGGCCGCGACGAGCACGCCGTGGAGACCGCGATGGCCCGTCTGCGCGCGGCCCTCGGCGCCCCGCAGCTGATCCAGACGGTCGTCAAGCGCGGCTACCGCCTGGCCCTGGACCCGCAGGCGGGGGAGAAGTACGCCGGCACCTGACGCGGGGCGTCGGCCGGGAGGGCCGGGGGGCTTCCGGGCGCGCACGCGGGCGGGCACTGTAGAAGTACGGTTTCCCGGCCCCCTCGCTCGCATCGCACCGGCCTCCCGCGGCCGGGGCGAACCCTAGGCGGTGACAGGCTCATGGCACTCGGTACGGCCACGGCGCCCTACGAGCTGCGGTTCGACACCGGACGGGTCTGTCTGGACCTGCTCGCCACCACCCATCCCGCCGAACGCCTCGACTCCCTGCCGGTGCTGCGCGCCTGGATCACCGGCTCCGGCCTCGTCCCGCCGGGCACCGCGCTGGTCCACGCCGACGCCTCCTGGCCGCCCGCCTTCCGCGAACTGCGCGGCCGGCTCGCGCCGTTGCTGCGCGGCCGGCCGGCACCCGGACGCCCTCCGTACGACCTGGCGCTCGCCCGGGTCAACGAGCTGGCCCGGGTCGCGCCGCCCGCCCCGCGGGCCGTGGTGGGGGAGGACGGCCTGCTGGTGCGCCGCCTCGACGGGCCGCCCCGGCGGGGTGCGCTGCTCGGCGCGATCGCCCGGGACGCCGTGGACCTGCTGACCGATCCGGTGGCCCGGGCGAGCCTGCGCCAGTGCGAGGGGGACAACTGCCCCATCGTGTACCTGGACACGTCCCGGGGACGCAGGAGGCGCTGGTGCTCCAGTGAGGTCTGCGGGAACCGTGAGCGGGTGGCCCGCCACCGCCGGCGCGCCGCCCTCACCCGCGCCTGACCCCGGCCCGTGTCCCGTATGCCGCTTCTGCGCTCCGGACCGTGAAGTGACGTTGCTTACACCTCGTTTGACGCTCCCGGCGCACGGGCAGCGGGGCCGGTCCCGCCAGGTGTGTCGGAAATGTAAAGAGCGCGGGGGGAATATGTGGCTCCATGTCCCGGTCGTCACGTCACCCCGCAGAAATTGTCACCCCGCTTTGAACACCCGCCACTTGCCCTGCGTACCGGTAGTCGAGCGACCGACTGGGGGATCCCCCGGACACCGGAGGTGGGCGTGCGCAAGGATTCCGTCGTGGCCAATGAACGTGGAACGAGGGCCCGACATCGCGCGTCACAGCCCTCGGAACCTGACGAGGAGCTGATGCGTGCTCTGTATCGAGAGCACGCCGGACCCCTGCTGGCCTATGTCCTGCGGCTGGTCGCCGGAGACCGGCAGCGCGCCGAGGACGTCGTGCAGGAAACGCTCATCCGTGCCTGGAAGAACGCCGGTCAGCTCAATCGGGCGACCGGTTCGGTACGCCCCTGGCTGGTGACGGTCGCCCGGCGCATCGTCATCGACGGCCACCGCAGCCGGCAGGCCCGGCCGCAGGAGGTCGATCCGTCGCCGCTGGAGGTCATCCCCGCGGAGGACGAGATCGACAAGGCGCTGTGGCTGATGACGTTGTCGGACGCACTCGACGACCTGACCCCTGCCCACCGGGAGGTGCTCGTCGAGACGTACTTCAAGGGACGTACGGTCAACGAGGCGGCCGAAACGCTCGGGATACCCAGCGGTACGGTGCGCTCCAGGGTGTTCTACGCCCTGCGGTCGATGAAGCTGGCACTGGAGGAGCGGGGGGTGACGGCGTGATGAGTGTGTACGGGGGAAACCAGGGATTCGGCGCGGGTGGTACGGGTATGTCTGCTCCCATGGAGGGATCACCGGTGCCGAACGAGCACGAGACCGTCGGCGCCTACGCCCTCGGCATCCTCGACGACGCCGAGGCGGGCCGGTTCGAGATGCACCTCGCGACCTGCGAGTGGTGCGCCCAGCAGCTCGACGAACTCGCCGGGATGGAACCGATGCTGGCCGCGCTCGCGGACCTGCCCGGCTCCGGCACGCCGTCCATCGGCGAGTCGCTGTCCGCCAAGCCCTCCCCGCGCGTGGTGGAGAAGCTGGTCGACGAGGTCGCCGAACGCAGGGCCAAGAAGCGCCGCCGCAACTTCTACATGGTGGCGGCCGCCGGTGCGCTGATCGTCAGCGGCCCGTTCGTCGCCGTCGCGGCGAACAGCGGGGGCGGCGACGGCGGGGGCGACACCAACCGGACGCTCGCGGCGAACCCCGCCAAGGAAGCCTTCGACCAGATCCCCGACAAGATCACCGCCACCGACCCCACCACCAAGGTCTCCGTGACCGTCGCGCTCCAGGAGAAGGAGTGGGGCACCGGCACGGTCACCGAGCTGCGGAACGTCAAGGGTCCCGAGAAGTGCTCGCTCATCGCCGTCGGCAAGAACGGCGAACGCGAGACGGTCACCTCGTGGTCCGTCCCGTCCGAGGGCTACGGCCTGCCCGACGGCAAGACGGACAAGTCCAAGCAGCCGCTCTACATCCAGGGCGGCGCGGCCTTCGAGATGAACGAGATCGACCACTTCGTCGTGGTGAACTTCGACGGCAAGCAGCTCGTCGAAGTGGACGCGTAGCCTCACCCGGCCCCCTTCGCGTACGGTTGACGGCTGCCCAGCACGTCAGAAGGGGGCCCGGTGGCCGCTCAGGCTCAACAGGAATCCGCGGTCGGACCGGTTCACGACTCCGTCCGCGACCGGGAGATCCGTGTCGAACAGGAACACCTGGACCGGGTGTACCGGCGCCTTGAGGAGAAGATCGACGAGGCCGAGTTCCTCATGCGGGACGCGGCCCGGCGCGGGCAGGTCGGCACACCCGGCGCGCTCGCCGAGCGGGACGCCCAGGTCTTCCGGGCCGGCGTCCACCTCAACCGGCTGAACAACGAGTTCGAGGACTTCCTCTTCGGCCGCATCGACCTGCTCCTCGGCAAGGACGGCAAGCGGGGCCCCGACGGCGCCTACACCGCCGTCGAGCCCGCCGACGGCGCCGTGCGCCCCGACGGCACCGCCGACATCGCCGAGACCCTGCACATCGGCCGCATCGGCGTCCTCGACCAGGACTACAGCCCGCTCGTCATCGACTGGCGGGCCCCGGCCGCCGCCCCCTTCTACCGCTCCACCCCCGTCGACCCGGGCCGCGTGGTGCGCCGCCGCGTCATCCGCTCCAAGGGCCGCCGCGTCCTCGGCGTCGAGGACGACCTGATGCGCCCCGAGCTGACCGCGTACCTCGACGGCGAGGAACTGCCCGTGGTCGGCGACGGCGCCCTGATGGCGGCCCTCGGCCAGGCCCGGACCCACAGCATGCGGGACATCGTGGCCTCCATCCAGGCCGAGCAGGACCTGGTGATCCGCGCCCCCGCCGCCTCCGTCACCCACGTCGAGGGCGGCCCCGGCACCGGCAAGACCGCCGTGGCCCTGCACCGCGCGGCCTACCTGCTCTACCAGGACCGGCGCCGCTACGCGGGCGGCATCCTCATCGTCTCGCCGACCCCGCTGCTCGTCGCCTACACCGAGGGCGTGCTGCCCTCCCTCGGCGAGGAGGGCCAGGTCGCCATCCGCGCCCTCGGCTCCCTGGTGGAGGGCGTCGAGGCCACCGTCTACGACACGCCCGCCGTGGCCCGCGTCAAGGGCTCCGCCCGCATGCTCAAGGTGCTGCGCAAGGCGGCCCGCGGCGCGCTGGAGACGGAGGACGCGCCCACCCGGCTGCGGGTCGTCGCCTTCGGCCGCCGCCTGGAGCTGGACGCCGAGGACCTCAAGGAGATCCGCCGCAGCGCCCTCGGCGGCACCGCCCCCGTCAACCTGCTGCGCCCGCGCGCCCGCAAGCTGCTGCTCGACGCGCTGTGGGAGCGCTCCGGCGCCGGCACCCGGCACACCGACCCGGAACTCGCCGCCGAACTGCGCTCCTCCTTCGACGACGACATCACCTCCGAGGACGACTTCATCGCCTTCCTCGACGCCTGGTGGCCCGAGCTGACCCCGTCCGCCGTGCTCGACGCCATGGCCGACGAACGGCGCCTCGGCCGCTGGGCCCGCCGCGTCCTCAACCAGGGCGAGGTCCGCCGCCTCGCCCGCTCGCTGCGGCGCGACGGCCGCTCCGTGCACGACATCGCCCTGCTCGACGAACTGCAGGCCGTCCTCGGCACCCCCGCCCGCCCCCGCAAGCGGCGCGAACTCGACCCGCTGGACCAGCTCACCGGCCTGGAGGAGCTGATGCCGGTGCGCGAGGAGAGCCAGCGCGAGCGGGCCGAGCGGCTCGCCCAGGAACGCGTCGAGTACGCGCACGTCATCGTCGACGAGGCGCAGGACCTCACCCCCATGCAGTGGCGGATGGTGGGCCGCCGTGGCCGGCACGCCACCTGGACGGTCGTCGGCGACCCGGCCCAGTCCTCCTGGTCCGACCCCGACGAGGCCGCCGAGGCCCGCGACGAGGCCCTCGGCTCCCGGCCGCGCCGCCGCTTCGAACTCACCGTGAACTACCGCAACCCGGCCGAGATCGCCGACCTGGCGTCCCGGGTGCTCGCCCTCGCCATGCCGGGCTCCACCGCGCCCCGCGCGGTGCGCTCCACGGGCGTCGAACCCCGCTTCGCCGTCGCCCGCGGCGGGCTCGGCGAGACCGTGCGCGCCGAGGCGCGGCGGCTGCTGGAGCGGGTGGACGGCACCGTCGGCGTGGTGGTCGCCATGCAGCGCCGGGAGGAGGCCCGCCGCTGGCTCGACGGACTCGGCGACCGGGTGGTGGCCCTGGGGAGCCTGGAGGCCAAGGGGCTGGAGTACGACGCCACGGTCGTCGTCTCCCCGGCCGAGATCGCCGACGAGTCCCCGGCCGGCCTGCGCGTCCTCTACGTCGCCCTGACCCGGGCCACCCAGCAGCTCACGGTGGTCTCGGGGGAGCGCGACGAGCCGGACTCCTCGGGCGTTCCGGACCTGCTGCGGGACTGAACGCCGCGCGGAAAATTCGCCCCCGCGCAGGAATGGCCGACGGCCGTCCTTTTGTTAGCCTGGACGTGACACCGGCCCGATCCAAGCCCCCGGGCCCAACCTTCGTCGCTTCGAGCGACCACTTGCCGCGAGGCGAGCATGGCGGGTCGGTGTCACCTACAGCGTCCGAGAGGCCCATGTCACCAGTGACGTGGGCCTCTTTCGGTGATCCCGGACGGTGATCCCTGACGCGCGAACAAAACGTTCGCAATCCGGGGCGGCTACCGCGTACTCCGCGGTAGGTGCGACGATCGGACAGCACGACGCGACGCTGTGCCACACAGCGACGCAGTAACGGAAAAAGCAGAGGAAGTCGGCCATGGCAACGGCGCCCAGCGTCTCCTACTCGATGACGATCCGGCTGGAGGTGCCGGCGAGCGGAACCGCCGTGTCCCAGCTCACCACGGCCGTGGAGTCCTCGGGCGGTTCGGTCACGGGTCTCGACGTCACCGCGTCCGGCCACGAGAAGCTGCGCATCGACGTCACCATCGCGGCCACCTCCACCGGCCACGCGGACGAGATCGTGGAGAAGCTCCGCGGCATCGAGGGCGTCGTCCTGGGCAAGGTCTCCGACCGTACGTTCCTGATGCACCTCGGCGGCAAGATCGAGATGCAGGCCAAGCACCCGATCCGCAACCGTGACGACCTCTCCATGATCTACACCCCGGGTGTGGCCCGGGTCTGCATGGCCATCGCCCAGAACCCCGAGGACGCCCGCCGCCTCACCATCAAGCGCAACTCCGTTGCGGTCGTGACGGACGGCTCGGCCGTGCTGGGCCTGGGCAACATCGGCCCGCAGGCCGCGCTGCCGGTGATGGAGGGCAAGGCGGCCCTGTTCAAGCGGTTCGCCGGCATCGACGCCTGGCCGCTCTGCCTCGACACGCAGGACACCGACGCGATCGTCGAGATCGTCAAGGCCATCGCGCCGGGCTTCGCGGGCATCAACCTGGAGGACATCTCCGCGCCCCGCTGCTTCGAGATCGAGGCCCGGCTGCGCGAGGCCCTCGACATCCCCGTCTTCCACGACGACCAGCACGGCACCGCGATCGTCGTCCTCGCCGCGCTGACCAACGCCCTGCGCGTCACCGGCAAGGCCATCGAGAACATCCGCGTGGTCATGTCCGGTGCCGGGGCGGCCGGTACGGCCATCCTGAAGCTGCTGATCGCCGCCGGTGTGAAGAACGCCGTCGTGGCCGACATCCACGGCGTGGTGCACGCGGGCCGCGAGGACCTCAAGCAGGCCGCGCCCGACTCCACGCTGTGCTGGGTCGCCGAGCACACCAACCCGGAGAACCTCACCGGCACCCTCAAGGAGGCCGTGCGCGGCGCCGACGTCTTCATCGGCGTCTCCGCGCCGAACGTGCTCGGCGCCGAGGACGTGGCCGCGATGGCCGAGGGCGCGGTCGTCTTCGCGCTCGCGAACCCGGACCCCGAGGTGGACCCGGCGATCGCCCGGCAGACCGCGGCCGTCGTGGCCACCGGCCGCTCCGACTTCCCGAACCAGATCAACAACGTGCTGGTCTTCCCGGGTGTCTTCCGCGGCCTGCTGGACGCCCAGTCCAGCTCGGTGACCACCCAGATGATGCTGGCCGCCGCGCAGGCCCTGGCCGACGTGGTCACCCCGGACGAGCTGAACCCGAACTACATCATCCCCAGCGTCTTCAACGAGCGGGTCGCGGGCGCGGTCGCCGACGCCGTGCGCGAGGCGGCGAAGGCGGTGGAGGCGGGGCCGGCCGCGTAGGGCGGCCGTGCCCGCGGGCGCTGTGAGGATCGCCACGGCCGGCCGGTGCGGCGCGTCGTGGGACCTCCGCGCCCCGGGCGCCCTCTAGGGTGGCGGCCGGTACGAGCTACCGGTCTCCTGCCGTCCGCGGCGGCCGGCGGACCCGGCGTCGTCACCGTCCTGGAAGGGCGGGGCGCTCTCCGTGTGACTCCCACGGGTGTACTCACGGCGCATGCGGGTGCCGGATTGGCATTCCCGCCGCAGGTAGAGGCAGGATGCTTCACCAAGGACGACGTCCAGGGGGCACCCCCAGTGGCGCGAGGGTCCGGACGAGGGACCCGGGTTCCGGGACTTTCCCGGGGCCCTGGCAGCATCGGCTTGGCCGTGCGCACCACGCGGTCCCGCCGCGTGGCTCGCCTCAACAGCAAGAAGAACACGGGAGTAACAACATGAACCGCAGTGAGCTGGTGGCCGCGCTGGCCGACCGCGCCGAGGTGACTCGCAAGGACGCCGACGCCGTGCTGGCCGCGTTCGCCGACGTCGTCGGCGACATCGTCTCCAAGGGCGACGAGAAGGTCACCATTCCCGGTTTCCTGACCTTCGAGCGCACCCACCGTGCCGCGCGCACCGCGCGCAACCCGCAGACCGGCGAGCCGATCCAGATCCCGGCCGGCTACAGCGTGAAGGTCTCCGCGGGCTCCAAGCTCAAGGAAGCCGCCAAGGGCAAGTGATCTGACGTCCGTACGTCCCGGGACGGCGTACGGCGCACAGTGACGCCGAAGGGGGCGGCCACCCGACCGGGTGGCCGCCCCCTTCCGTCGTGCCCGCGACGGCCCGGAGCGGGGCCCTCGCCGGTTTTCCGGGGCCGCGAAGGGCACCGTAGGCCCCGGGATCCCCGGGCGGGGCGGGAGGGCCATGGCGGGCCCGGAGCGGGCCGGGAGACGTCCGTCGGTGCCCGGGGCGGACGGGAGTGCGCTGCCGATGTGGCCCGGCCGAGGGCCCTGCCGGGCCGCGAGGCGCGGCCAGCCGCGGACCGGGCCCTGCCGGGCCGGAAGGCCGCCGCCGCGCGGCGCCGTCAGCCGAGGGCCTTGCCCGGGAGTTCGACCTTCGCGCCCGGCTCCATCAGCTTCTCCATGCTGTGTCTGCCCGGGGGCGACCCCCGGACCCCCGGCCGGGTGGCGAGGCCGGCGTGGGCCAGGAGGCCGCCGCCGGGGAGGCGTCGCGTCAGCCGAGGGCCTTGCCAGGGAGTTCGACCTTCGCGCCCAGCTCCATCAGCTTCTCCATGAAGTTCTCGTAGCCGCGGTTGATCAGGCCGATGCCGTGGACGCGGGACGTGCCCTGGGCGGCGAGGGCGGCGATGAGGTAGGAGAAGCCGCCGCGCAGGTCCGGGATGACCAGGTCGGAGCCCTGGAGCCGGGTGGGGCCGGAGACGACCGCGGAGTGCAGGAAGTTGCGCTGGCCGAAGCGGCAGTCGGAGCCGCCCAGGCACTCGCGGTAGAGCTGGATGTGCGCGCCCATCTGGTTGAGCGCGGAGGTGAAGCCGAGCCGGGACTCGTACACGGTCTCGTGGACGATCGACAGGCCGGTCGCCTGGGTCAGCGCGACCACCAGCGGCTGCTGCCAGTCGGTCTGGAAGCCGGGGTGCACGTCCGTCTCCAGCGCGATGGACTTCAGCCGGCCGCCCGGGTGCCAGAAGCGGATGCCCTCGTCGTCGATCTCGAAGGCGCCGCCCACCTTCCGGTAGGTGTTCAGGAACGTCATCATCGAGCGCTGCTGCGCGCCGTGGACGTAGATGTTGCCCTCGGTCGCCAGCGCGGCCGACGCCCACGAGGCGGCCTCCAGGCGGTCCGGGAGGGCACGGTGGGTGTAGCCGCCGAGCTTGTCGACACCGGTGATGCGGATGGTGCGGTCGGTGTCCATCGCGATGATGGCGCCCATCTTCTGCAGGACGCAGATCAGGTCCTCGATCTCCGGCTCCACCGCCGCGTTGGACAGCTCGGTGACGCCCTCGGCGAGGACCGCCGTCAGCAGCACCTGCTCCGTCGTGCCCACCGACGGGTACGGCAGCCGGATCTTCGTGCCCCGCAGCCGCTGCGGCGCCTCCAGGTACTGGCCGTCCGCCCGCTTCTCGATGGTCGCGCCGAACTGGCGCAGCACGTCGAAGTGGAAGTCGATGGGCCGTCCGCCGATGTCGCAGCCGCCGAGGCCCGGGATGAAGGCGTGCCCGAGGCGGTGCAGCAGCGGGCCGCAGAACAGGATCGGGATCCGCGAGGAGCCCGCGTGGGCATCGATGTCGGCGACGTTGGCGCTCTCCACGTGCGTGGGGTCGAGCACGAGCTCACCGGGCTCGTCGCCCGGACGGACCGTCACCCCGTGCAGTTGCAGCAGTCCGCGTACGACACGCACGTCGCGGATGTCCGGAACATTGCGCAGTCGGCTCGGAGCACTGCCCAGCAGGGCGGCGACCATGGCCTTCGGTACGAGGTTCTTCGCACCGCGGACACGGATCTCGCCCTCCAGCGGGGTTCCGCCGTGGACCAGCAGTACGTCATCAGCGCCGTTGACGGTCATGGATCTCGCGTTCCGTGGGGAGGTGGGGCAGGGCCGAAAGGCACAGGGTAGTCGGCCAGCGGCCCCCTTCTGTATGCCCGGACGGGGTCCGGCCACGTCATGGATCCGTCACAACACGAACCGTTCGGCGGCGGCCACGGGCGGTCACGGGAACCGCCGTGCGCCGGGAGTGCGCCGGGCCGCCCTGAGCTGCGTCCACTCCCGTGCGCCCATTGCCTCCCCACGGGATGCGAAGATGCGGGATCATGTCTGGCATGACCGAGGTGTCCTCGCTCACAGGGCGGTTGCTCGTGGCGACCCCCGCCCTGGCGGACCCGAACTTCGACCGTGCGGTGGTGCTCCTCCTCGACCACGACGAGGAGGGCTCGCTCGGCGTCGTCCTGAACCGGCCGACGCCGGTGGACGTCGGTGACATCCTCGAGGGCTGGGCGGACCTGGCGGGCGAGCCCGGTGTCGTCTTCCAGGGTGGCCCCGTCTCCCTGGACTCCGCCCTGGGTGTCGCCGTCGTCCCCGGCGAACAGGCCGGGGAGGCCGCGCCGCTGGGCTGGCGCCGGGTGCACGGCGCGATCGGCCTGGTGGACCTGGAGGCCCCGCCGGAGCTGCTGGCCCCGGCCGTCGGCTCGCTGCGCATCTTCGCCGGGTACGCGGGCTGGGGTCCCGGCCAGCTGGAGGACGAGCTGGCCGAGGGCGCCTGGTACGTCGTGGAGTCGGAGCCGGGGGACGTCTCCTCACCGGCGCCGGAGCGGCTGTGGCGGGAAGTGCTCCGCCGCCAGCGCAACGAGCTGGCGATGGTGGCCACGTATCCGGACGACCCGTCGCTCAACTGAAGCCTGTGACCTTCAGTACCCTTTCTTCCATGAGCACTCTTGAGCCCGAGCGCGGGACTGGTACGGGGACCCTCGTCGAGCCGACGCCGCAGACCTCCCACGGCGACGGTGACCACGAGCGCTTCGCCCACTACGTCCAGAAGGACAAGATCATGGCGAGCGCCCTGGACGGGACTCCCGTCGTGGCGCTGTGCGGCAAGGTGTGGGTGCCGGGCCGCGACCCGAAGAAGTACCCCGTGTGTCCCATGTGCAAGGAGATCTACGAATCCATGGGCGCCGGCGACGACAAGGGCGACGGCAAGGGCAAGGGCGACAAGTAGCCCCGCCGGGCCGGCCGCCCCCGGCCGACGGACTTCCGGGCCCCCGGAGCGTGTTCCGCACGCCTCCGGGGGCCTTTGTGCTGCCCTTTGTATGCCCGTGTGTTGCGCGGGGTGCGTCGGCCGGTCACAGAGTGGTTGAGACCTCTTGTGGCCCCGCTCACCCTGTCCCTAGCCTCCGGGGTGTTGTGCACAGCAAAACCGCCATTGCGTATGTTGCAACACCTCGGAGGAGCTCCATGAAGCTGTCCGTCCGTCTGGTCGCCGCCGCGGCCGTCCTCGCCGCCGCCGTCGCGTGCGCCCCCCAGACCTCCGGCAACTCCGCCTCCGACAAGGACGAGCGGACCGGCACCCTGCGGGTGTGGCTGTTCCAGGAGGTCAACAACAAGCCCAAGCAGCAGGTGGTCGACTCCGTCGTGGCCGGCTTCGAGAAGGCGCACGAGGGCGCCGAGGTCACCGTCGAGTACATCCCCGTCGAGACCCGCGCCCAGCGCATCAAGGCCGCCTTCAACGACCCCTCCTCCGCGCCCGACCTCATCGAGTACGGCAACACCGACACGGCCGGCTACGTGAAGGACGGCGGACTCGCCGACGTCAGCAAGGAGTTCGCCGCCTGGGACGAGGCCAAGGACACCGACCCCACCGCCCGGCAGTCCGTCACCGTCGACGGCAAGGTCTACGGCGCCCCCTACTTCGTCGGCGTGCGCGCCCTGTACTACCGCACCGACGTCTTCGCGGACCTCGGCCTCGAACCGCCCGCCGACCAGGCCGGACTGATCAGCACCGCCAAGAGGATCCGCGCCGAATGGCCCGACCTGTACGGCATCGCCGTCGGCGGCGCCTACACCTACGGCGCGATGCCCTTCCTGTGGGCCCACGGCGGCGAACTCGCCACCGGCAAGGGGGGTTCGTACGCCGCCGCCGTCGACAGCCCCGAGGCCCGCAAGGGCATCGAGGCGTACACCTCCCTCTTCGGCGACGACAACTGCCCGGCCGCCAAGTGCGCCGGCATGGGCGGCAACGACACGGTGACCGCCTTCGCCTCGGGGAAGGCCGCCATGGCGATCGGCGGCGACTTCAGCCACGCGGCCATAGAGGCGGGGCAGGTCAAGGGCAAGTACGCGGTCGTGCCGCTGCCCGGCGTGGAGCCCGGCTCCGTCGCCCCCGCCTTCGCGGGCGGGAACAACATCGGCGTCCTGAAGTCCACCTCCCACCGCACCCTCGCCGTCGACCTGATGAAGCGGCTCGCCTCCAAGAAGGCGCAGGGCGAGATGTTCGAGGCGATGGGCTTCCTGCCGACCTTCACCGACGTGCGCGAGCAGGCCGCCGCCGACGAGCCCTTCCTGAAGCCGTTCGTCGAGACCCTCGCCGCGGGCACCGAGTTCGTCCCGGCCTCGCCGGCCTGGGCGCAGATCGACTCCTCGCAGGTCCTGCCGACGATGTTCCAGGAGATCGTCAGCGGCAAGAAGGACGTCGACACCGCCGCCGGGGACGCGGCGAAGAAGATGAACGAGGCCTTCGGGTCCGCCGGATGACAGCGCCCACCCGCCCGTCGGCCGCCCGTCCCGGGCGGCCGGCGGACCTCCGCGGCGGGCTCCGCGCCCGCGGCACCGGCCGTCCGTCCCCGCCGGCCCGCCGCCGCCCGGGAACCTCCCGCACCCCCTGGCTCTACCTCGCCCCCGCCCTCGTCGTCCTCGGCGGGCTGCTCGCCTACCCGATCTACCAGCTCGGCCTGATCTCGCTGTTCCACTACACCCAGGCACAGGTCAGCGGGGGCGAGCCCACCACCTTCAAGGGCCTCGGCAACTACTCCGAACTCCTCGCCGACGACCAGTTCTGGCAGGTGCTGCTGGCCACCGTGGTGTTCGCGGCGGTCTGCGTCGTGTCCACCCTCGCCGTGGGCTGCGCGCTCGCCGTGCTCCTCACCCGGGTCCGGGCGCTGCCCCGGCTCGCCCTGATGCTGGCCGGCCTCGGCGCCTGGGCGACCCCCGCCATCACCGGCTCCACCGTCTGGCTGTTCCTGTTCGACGCCGACTTCGGCCCGGTCAACCGCGTCCTCGGCCTCGGCGACTTCTCCTGGACCTACGGCCGCTACAGCGCCTTCTTCCTGGTCCTGCTCGAAGTGGTGTGGTGCTCCTTCCCGTTCGTGATGGTCACCGTCTACGCCGGGATCCGTGCCGTGCCCGCCGAGGTGCTGGAGGCGGCCTCCCTCGACGGCGCCTCCTCGTGGCGGATCTGGCGGTCGGTGCTCGCCCCGATGCTCCGGCCGATCCTGATCGTCGTCACCATCCAGTCCGTCATCTGGGACTTCAAGGTCTTCACCCAGATCTACGTCATGACCAACGGAGGCGGCATCGCCGGACAGAACCTCGTGCTGAACGTGTACGCCTACCAGCAGGCGTTCGCGTCCTCGCAGTACAGCCTCGGCGCCGCCATCGGCGTCGTCATGCTGCTGATCCTGCTCGCCGTGACGCTGGTGTACCTGCGGCTGCTGCGCCGACAGGGGGAGGAACTGTGACGCATGTGAGCCAGGCCCGGGAGCACACGGTGAAACCTGTGCGCAGGTTCGTCCGGCGCCCGGGACGCCTCGCGGCCGAGACCGCCGCCCTGCTGACCGCGGCCGTGGTGGCCTTCCCGCTGTACTGGATGGTGCTCGGCGCCTTCAAGCCGACCGGGGAGATCGAGTCCACCGAACCCCGGCCCTGGACCCTGGCGCCCACGCTGGACTCCTTCCGCCGGGTCTTCGGACAGGAGGACTTCGGGCGCTACTTCCTCAACAGCGTCGTCGTCGCGGTGGCCGTGGTGATCGCCTCGGCGCTGATCGCCTTTCTCGCCGCGACCGCCGTGACCCGTTTCCGGTTCCGGCTGCGCACCACCCTGCTCATCATGTTCCTGGTGGCGCAGATGGTGCCGATCGAAGCGCTGACCATCCCCCTGTTCTTCCTCATGCGGGACCTCGGTCAGCTCAACACCCTGTGGTCGCTGATCCTCCCGCACATCGCGTTCTCGCTGCCGTTCGCGATCTGGATGCTGCGGGGTTTCGTGAAAGGCGTCCCGGAGGCCCTGGAAGAGGCCGCGTACATCGACGGGGCGAGCCGGGCCCGCTTTCTGTGGCAGATCCTTTTCCCGCTGGTCCTGCCCGGCCTGATCGCGACGAGCGTGTTCTCCTTCATCTCCACCTGGAACGACTTCCTGTTCGCCAAGTCCTTCATCATCAGCGACATCTCGCAGTCCACGCTGCCGATGGCGCTGCTGGTGTTCTACAAACCGGACGAGCCCGACTGGGGCGGCGTCATGGCCGCCTCCACGGTGATGACGATTCCGGTACTGGTCTTCTTCGTACTCGTACAGCGCCGTCTGGTCTCCGGACTGGGCGGCGCGGTAAAGGACTGACGTGACTTCACCTTCGCCTTCACCGACCGGACTCCTGCCCGCCCCGCGGTCCGTCGACCGGCCCCGCGACGGCACCGTCGAACTGACCGCGGACACCACCCTGTGGGCCGGGCCCGGCACCGGGACCACCGAGCGCTGGCTGCGCGCCACCCTCGGCGCCGCCCTGGCCCTGCCCCTGCGCCCCGGCCCCCCGGACACCCCCGGCGGCCTGCGGCTGCGCGTCGACGACACCCTCCCGCCCGAGGGCTACCGGCTCACCGTCGCGGCCGGCCCGGGCATGGAGATCGCCGGCGGCAGCGCGGCCGGCGTGTTCTGGGGCGCCCAGACCCTGCGTCAGCTCCTCGGCCCCGACGCCTTCCGCAGGGCGCCCCTGCGCCCGGGCGAACCGCTGCGGCTCGCGGAACAGACCGTCGAGGACGCCCCCCGCCTCCGCTGGCGCGGCCTGATGCTCGACGTGGCCCGGCACTTCATGCCCAAGGACGGAGTGCTGCGCTATCTCGACCTGATGGCCGCCCACAAACTCAACGTGCTCCACCTGCACCTGACGGACGACCAGGGCTGGCGCATCGAGATCCTCCGGTACCCGCGGCTGACGGGGACCGGTTCCTGGCGGGCCCGCACCAAAATCGGCCACCGCGCCTCACCCCTGTGGGACGACCGGCCGCACGGCGGTTTCTACACGCAGGACGACATCCGGGAAATCGTCGCCTACGCCGCCGAGCGGCATATCAGCGTGGTCCCCGAGATCGACGTGCCCGGCCACTCCCAGGCCGCCATCGCCGCCTATCCCGAACTCGGCAACTCCGACGTCGTCGACACCGGCTCCCTGACCGTCTGGGACACCTGGGGCATCAATCCCAACGTCCTCGCCCCCACCGAGAGCACCCTCCGCTTTTTCGAAGGGGTGCTCGAAGAAGTCCTCGACCTCTTCCCGGCCCGCACCGCGACCGGCACCCCCTTCTCGTCGTTCGTCCACCTGGGCGGTGACGAATGCCTCAAGGACCAGTGGCGCGCGTCACCCACCGCGCAGAAACAGCTGAGCACGCTCGGGCTCGCCGACGAGGACGCGCTCCAGGCGTGGTTCGTCGCCCACTTCGACCGCTGGCTCACCGCGCGCGGGCGGCGCCTCATCGGCTGGGACGAGATCCTGGAGGGCGGCCTCGCCCCCGGCGCCGCCGTGTCCTCCTGGCGCGGCTACGCGGGCGGGGTCGCCGCCGCACGCGCGGGCCACGACGTGGTCATGTGCCCCGAGCAGCAGGTGTACCTGGACCACCGTCAGGACGCGGGCCCGGACGAGCCGGTGCCCATCGGGTACGTGCGCACCCTGGAGGACGTCTACCGCTTCGAGCCCGTTCCCGCCGAGCTGACCCCCGACGAGGGGGAGCGGGTGCTGGGCACCCAGGCCAACCTGTGGACCGAGGTGATGGAGGACCAGGCGCGCGTCGACTACCAGGCGTTTCCCCGGCTGGCCGCGCTCGCCGAGGTCGCCTGGAGCGCCCTGCCCGCCCCGGCCGAGCGGGACTTCGCCGACTTCGAGCGGCGGATGACCGCCCACTACCGGCGCCTGGACGCCCTCGGCGTCGCCTACCGGCCGCCCACCGGGCCGCTGCCCTGGCAGAAGCGACCGGGCGTCCTGGGGCGCCCGATCGACGGCGCGCCCCCGATCCGGTAGCCCGCGCGCCCGCTCCGCCCCCGCCGGGTCACGCGCACGCGTCCGCCCCACCTCGAACAGGTCACGAAAAAAGGAACAAGGGTCACTGAAGAGTGCCGAACCGAGCACACTGGTGATGTCGTCAGAAATCGGACCATGTGCGGGGTGAGGTGGGCGAATGCCTCCTAGCGGACCCCTGTCTTCGGCACCCGCGAAGATGTGCCAGAGTTGCCACGTCCGCCCTGTCAGGTCGTACCGTACGGCAACACAGGTGGGACCAGGTGGGGCAGCGGGAAGGGGCAGCCGGTTTGACCACGCACGCACCGCAGGCGGCGCAGACCGTCACGCTGCCCACGACACTGGACGAGGCCGTGGCGGCGCTCACCGCCATGCCCGCCGCCGTGCCCGTGGCGGGCGGCACCGACCTCATGGCCGCCGTCAACTCGGGCCAGCTCAGGCCCGCCGCGCTGGTCGGCCTCGGCCGGATCAGCGAGATCCGCGGCTGGCAGTACCTCGACGGACACGCCCTGCTCGGCGCCGGGCTCACCCACGCGCGCATGGGCCGTCCCGACTTCGCCGCCCTCATCCCGGCCCTTGCCGCCTCCGCGCGCGCGGCCGGCCCGCCGCACATCCGCAACGCGGGCACCCTGGGCGGCAACATCGCCTCCGCCGCCCCCACCGGGGACGCGCTGCCGGTGCTGGCCGCCCTGGAGGCGACCCTGATCGTCGCCGGACCCGGCGGGGCCCGCCGCGAGCTGCCCGTCTCGCACCTGCTGGCCGGCATGGAGATGCTGCGCCCCGGCGAACTCATCGGCTACGTGCGGGTGCCGCTGCTGCACGCCCCCCAGGTCTTCCTGAAGGCGACCGGCCGCACCGGACCCGGCCGCGCGGTGGCGTCCGTCGCCCTGGTCCTCGACCCGGCCCGGCGCGGGGTGCGCTGCGCGGTGGGCGCCATAGCGCCGATGCCGCTGCGGCCCCTGGACGCCGAGGAGTGGGTCGCCCGGCTCATCGACTGGGACAACAACCGCGCGATCGTGCCGGAGGCGCTGACCGCGTTCGGCGAGTACGTCGCCGCGGCCTGCATCCCCGACGCGGCGCCCGCCGAGGACGGCTCCCCGGCACCGCTGCCGCCCGCCGTACTGCACCTGCGGCGCACCGTCGCCGCGCTGGCCCGACGAGCACTGGGGAGGGCGCTGTCGTGACCGACGACCAGCACGGAGAGGACACCCCGCGCGGGGGCGGCCGCTGGGACCCGCTGCCCCAGGGCGAGTACGACGACGGCGCCACCGCCTTCGTGCAGCTGCCCGAGGGCGGCATCGACGCCCTGCAGTCCCCGGACAGCCCGCTCGCCGCCCCCGGCCAGGGCTACGTGCCGCCGCAGATAACGGTCGCCCCGGCCACCACCGCGGGCACCGACCCGGCCGCCACCGGCACCTGGGCCGTGCCCGGGGCGCCCGCCGCGCCCGCGGACGGCACCG
>NZ_JAAGMD010000445.1 GCF_010548465.1 Streptomyces sp. SID14436
GGGGCCGGAGCGCTGCCGCCGTCGGGCCCCGCGCCCGCCCGGTTCGTCCCGGTGCGGCGGGCCGACGCGGTGGGCCGGACGGTCCGGGAGCGGCGGCTCGCGGATTCCGTCACACGAAGAACACCCGAACTCCTCGGTGCTTGGGCACAATCCAGCCAGCATCCGCGACCACTCGCCCACGCACGAGGAGAGTCCGCCATGTCCGACACCCGGAAGACCGACCGCGCCACCACCGCCCCGCCACCCGCGGGACGGGGCCCGGACCGCTTCTTCAGAATCACCGAACGCGGTTCCACCCTCGGCCGGGAGATACGCGGCGGCTTCGCCACCTTCTTCACGATGGCCTACATCCTCGTCCTCAACCCGCTGATCCTCGGCAGCGCCCAGGACAAGTTCGGCCATCAGCTCGACACCGTCCAGCTCACCACGGCCACCGCGCTGGTGGCGGCGGTGATGACCGTCATCATGGGCGTCGGCGGCAACCTGCCCCTCGCCCTCGCCGCGGGCCTCGGACTCAACGCCGTCGTCGCCTTCCAGATCGCCCCGCTGATGAGCTGGGCCGACGCGATGGGCCTGATCGTGCTGGAGGGCCTGCTGATCTGCCTGTTGGTGGTGACGGGGCTGCGCGAGGCGGTGATGCGGGCGATCCCGCAGCCGCTGAAACAGGCGATCAGCGTCGGCATCGGCCTGTTCATCGCCCTCATCGGCTTCGTCGACGCCGGCTTCGTCAGCCGCGTCCCGGACGCCGCCGGCACCACCGTGCCGGTCCAGCTGGGCGGCACCGGCACCCTCACCGGCTGGCCCATGCTCGTGTTCTGCCTCGGCGTTCTCCTCACCGTCGGGCTGCTCGCCCGCAAGGTGCGGGGCGCCATCCTGATCAGCATCGTCGTCATGACCGTGGTGGCGCTCGTCATCAACTCCCTGGCCGATGTGCGGTCCTGGGGCCTGACCACCCCCGAGTGGCCCGACCGGATCGTCGGCGCCCCGGACTTCGGGCTGATCGGTGACTTCAGCCTGTTCGGCGCCTTCGGGCAGGCGGGTGTGGTCACCGTCGTGCTGCTGGTGTTCACGCTGGTCCTGTCCGACTTCTTCGACACGATGGGGACCGTCGTCGGCGTCAGCGCGGAGGCCGGGCTGCTCGACGAGGAGGGCAACGTGCCCCAGCTCGGACGGGTGCTGCTCATCGACGGTGCCGCGGCCGTCGCGGGCGGGGCCGCCTCCGCCTCCTCGGCGACCTCCTACATCGAGTCGGCGGCCGGCGTCGGCGAGGGCGCCCGCACCGGCTTCGCCAACCTGGTCACCGGGGGCCTGTTCGCCCTGGCCCTGTTCCTGACCCCGCTGCTCACCATCGTGCCGCTCCAGGCGGCGGCACCCGCCCTGGTCGCCGTCGGATTCCTGATGATGACCCAGGTCCGGCACATCGAGTGGGACCGCTACGACATCGCGATCCCGGCGTTCCTCACCATCGCCGTCATGCCGTTCACGTACTCGATCACCAACGGCATCGGCGCGGGCTTCCTCGCCTACGTGGTCGTCAAGACCGTGCTCGGCCGGGCCCGGGAGGTGCACTGGCTGCTGTGGGGGACCTCGGCGCTGTTCCTGGTGTACTTCGCGATCGACCCGATCGAGCAGCTGCTGGGCGTGAGGTAGCCGCACGGCGTGCCGGACGGGCACGGAGCGGGCCGCCCCCCGGGGGGAGGGGGGCGGCCCGTCCGTCCCTACAGACGGCGGCGGGGCCGCGAAGGTTCACTCACGGACCCGACTGCCCCCGGCCGAAAGGGCGGGGGCCGCCTCACGGGCCGAGCGTGAGGACCAGTTCCTCGATCTCCGCCCCCCGCGCCGGCGCGTAACCGGCGGCCCGGGCGGACACCTCGAAGCCGCACGTGCGCAGCACCCGCAGCGAGGCCGCGTTGTCCGCGGCCACGCGCGCCAGCAGGGGGCGTTCGTCCACCTCGGCGAGCAGGGCGCGCAACGCGGCGGTGGCGATGCCCTTGCCCCAGTACGCGCGGTCGATCCAGTACGTCACCTCGCGCTGGCCCGGCTCGCCGTACACCGCGGCGCTGCCCAGCACGTCACCGTCGCCCAGCACGGTGCGCGCGACGACCTGCTCGGACGCGCGGATGCGCGCCCAGTGCGCCTCGAACGCCTCCCGGTCGGCCGGGTCCTCGGGGGTGAAGGCCGCCCTGTGCAGCGACTCCGGGTCGTTCATCTGCCGGAAGAAGACCGGCAGATCGCTGTCGTGGACCGGGCGCAGGGACACGTCCATGGTGTGCGGAACCTCCGGGTGGCCAGGGTCGCGGGTGTGTGGTGCGGGACGGCCACCGGGTGGCAGCGCAGCCCGACGGCGGCCGTGGCCTCGACGCCTTCACCGCCGGGAGGCTGAAGTTATAGTCTCCGACAACAGTTCATCATTCTGGACGGCGTTCAGTATATCGAACAACACCGGCCCGATGACGTCGTACCTACTGCGGCAGTGCGAGCGGCAGTCGAGTGGAGGGATCCGCGGTGGCAGCAGCACCAGTGTGGAGTGTCGACCCCCGAACCGGGAAGCAGCGGGAACAGGTTGCGGTGGAGGCGACGCCCCAGGAGGTGGACGCCACCGTCCGCGCCGCCGACGAGGCGCGCGGCGCGCTGGCCGACCGCACCGTCCGTGCGGCGTTCCTGCGCGCCGCCGCCGAGGAGCTGGAGGCGGCCCGGGACGCGCTCGTGGAGACCGCGGACGCCGAGACGGCACTCGGCCCCGTCCGTCTCACCGGTGAACTCGCCCGCACCTGCTACCAGTTGCGGGCCTTCGCGGGCATCGTCGACGAGGGCGCCTTCCTCGACGTGGTCGTCGACCACCCCGACGAGACCGCCACGCCCCCCGTGCCGGACCTGCGCCGCTACAAGGTGCCGCTGGGCGTCGTCGCGGTCTACTCCGCCTCCAACTTCCCCTTCGCCTTCTCCGTCCCCGGCGGTGACACGGCGAGCGCGCTCGCCGCCGGCTGCCCCGTCGTCGTCAAGGCCCACCCCGACCACCCGGCCCTGTCCGAGCTGGTCGCCGCGGTCCTGCGCCGGGCCGCCGCCCGGCACGGCGTCCCCGCGGGCGTGGTCGGCCTGGTGCACGGCTTCGACGCCGGGGTCGAGCTGGTCCGGCACCCGCTGGTCGCGGCGGCGGGCTTCACCGGGTCGGTCCGCGGCGGCCGCGCCCTCTTCGACGCGGCGGCCGCCCGCCCGGTCCCGATCCCCTTCCACGGCGAGCTCGGCTCGCTCAACCCGGTCGTCGTCACCGAGGCCGCGGCCGGCGAGCGGGCCGAGGCGATCGGCGCGGGCCTCGCCGGCTCGATGACCCTGGGCGTCGGCCAGTTCTGCGTGAAGCCCGGCCTCGTGCTGGCCCCGGCGGGCGCGGCCGGCGACCGGCTGGTGAAGTCGCTGACGGACGCCGTCAGCGACACCGAGGCCGGGGTGCTGCTCGACCGCCGGATGCGCGACGCCTTCGTCGCCGGAGTCACCGAGCGGGCCCAACTTCCCGACGTGGAGTCCCCGGTGACCCCGGGCGCGGGCGGCGAGCACACCGTCAGCGCGGGCTTCCTCACCGTCCCGGCGGGCCGGCTCACCGCGGAGGGCGAGCACGACCTGCTCCTGGAGGAGTGCTTCGGCCCGGTCACCGTGGTGGCCCGCTACCAGGACGACGCCGAGGCGCGGGCCGTGCTGTCCCGGCTGCCCGGGAACCTCACCGCGACCGTCCAGCTGTCCGAGGAGGAGGCCCGCGGCGAGGGCCGCGGGGCGGAGATCCTGGCGGAGTTGACCCCGCTGGCCGGGCGGGTCCTGGTCAACGGCTGGCCCACCGGCGTCGCCGTGGCCCCCGCCCAGCACCACGGCGGCCCCTACCCGGCGACCACCTCGACCTCCACGTCCGTCGGCGGCACCGCGATCGAGCGCTGGCTGCGGCCGGTGGTCTACCAGAACACCCCCGAGGCCCTGCTCCCGCCGGAGCTGCGCGACGACAACCCGCTCGGGCTGCCGCGCCGCTTCAACGGGGCACTGGAGCGCTGACCCCGCTCCCTGATCCGGCCTGATCCGGCCTGATCCGGCCTGATCCGGACGAAAGGCCCTGAGCGCGGCGGGCGGGGGAGGAGCTGGCAGACTCCGGTGATGGACCTGACACTTCCCGAACTCCCCTTCCCGCTGCGCACCTACGGCCCCGACGGCCACTGGTCCCACGAGGACGGGGTCCTCACCGGCTGGGCCGGGCCGCGTCAGGACCGGTTCGTGCCGCCCACCGGCGAGGCGCTGGACCCCGCCGCCGACGCCCCCCGCCTGCTTGGCGCGCCCGAGGGCGACTTCCAGCTGATCGCCCGCGTCACGGTCGGTTTCGCCGCCACCTTCGACGCGGGCGTGCTCTACGTGCACGTCGGGGAGCGGGAGTGGGCCAAGCTGTGCCTGGAGTTCTCCCCGGACGTCCCGACCGTCTGCACGGTGGTCACCCGCGGGCACTCCGACGACGCCAACTCCTTCACCGTGGAAGGCAGTTCCGTCTGGCTCCGGGTCAGCCGCACCGGCCGTGCCTTCGCCTTCCACGCCTCCCGGGACGGCAAGCGGTGGACCTTCGTCCGGCTGTTCACCCTCGGCGACGAGACCAGGTCGGGGGCGGCGCTGGTCGGCTTCATGACCCAGTCGCCGATGGGCGAGGGCTGCGTGGTGACCTTCGACCACCTCGAGTACCGCCCGCAGTGGCCCGAGGACCTGCGCGACGGCAGCTGAGCCGGGCAGCCCCGTCGCTCCCGGGCCGGGGGACGGAACCGCCGGGCGGCCCGGGAGCGTCCCTCCCCGCATGATCGAAGCGCACCGGACCGTTCCGCTCCCGCTGATCAGGACCGCCCTGACCGCCGAGGCCGAGGAGGTCGCCGCGCTGCACCACCGGGCGCGGTCCACGTACTACCCCGACGGCCTCCCGGAGGACGGCACCGACTGGCCGGCCCGATGGCGGGAGGCCATCGGACGGCCCGACGGGACCGTGCTGTGCGCGGTGCGGGACGGGCACCTGGCCGGCATCGCCTCCTTCCGCGTCCCGGACGGCGGCCCGGCGGACACCGTGAAGCTGTTCCAGTTCCACGTCGAACCGGACCTGTGGGGGAGCGGCATCGGCGCCGCCCTGCACCGCGCCTGCGCCGAGCAGTGGCGCGCGGACGGCCACCGCGGCGCCGTGCTCGACGTGCACGTCGGCAACCACCGCGCCCGGCGCTTCTACGCCCGCCACGGCTGGAGCCCCGACCCGCTGCACCCGCCCGCCCCGGACGACCACCACCTCCGACTGCGGTGGTCCGTACCGGCACGGAGCCCGGGAGACGGCGCCGGGAATGAACCGAACTGATGGAACGTTCACGCGCACGACGGAGGGAGTCTCCGTTCTTCCGTGCGACGTGGAGAGTGTCTGCCCGATGCGTGTCGAGATCTGGTCCGATATCGCCTGCCCCTGGTGCTACGTCGGAAAGGCCCGCTTCGAGAAGGCGCTGTCGGCCTTCCCGCACCGCGACGAGGTCGAGGTCGTGCACCGCTCCTTCGAGCTGGACCCGGGCCGCGCCAAGGGCGACATCGAGCCGGTGCTGACCATGCTCACCCGCAAGTACGGCATGAGCGAGGAGCAGGCACAGGCCGGTGAGGAGAACCTGGCCGCGCAGGCCGCCGCCGAGGGCCTGCCCTACCGCACCCGGGACCGTGACCACGGCAACACCTTCGACATGCACCGCCTGCTCCATCACGCCCGCGAGCACGGCCGCCAGTCCGAGCTGCTGGACCTGCTGTACCGGGCCAACTTCGCCGAGGAGCGGTCCGTCTTCGACGACGACGAGCGTCTTGTCGGCCTCGCCGTGGACGCCGGTCTCGACGCGGACGCCGCCCGCAAGGTCCTCGCCGACCCCGAGGCGTACGCCGCCGAGGTCCGCGAGGACGAGCGCGAGGCCGCGCAGCTCGGCGCCCGCGGGGTGCCGTTCTTCGTCCTCGACCGCTCCTACGGCGTCTCCGGCGCCCAGCCCGTCGAGGTGTTCGGCCGCGCGCTGGCCCAGGCCTGGGGCGACCGCACCCCGCTGCGCAGCGTCGTCGGCGACGACACGGACGCCGCCGCCTGCGGCCCGGACGGGTGCGAGATTCCGCAGCGCTGAACGCGGCCCGCACGTCACCGCCGCCGGTGCGGATCCGGTCCGCGCAGGTCGGGCGGCACGTATAAGGGGTGCTTCGCGCCGCCGTCGGGAAATCGGTGATGGACGGGGAGATCCGCACGCCGCACAGTGGACGGATGGAGACCTTCGAGAACCTCGTCCGCGCCGAGTTCACCCCGAAGAACACCTACCTCAACACCGCGAGCAACGCCCTGCTGCCGGCCCGTACCGTGACCGCCCTCGCCGAGGCGGCGCGCATGCGGGCCGAGGGCCGTTCCCTCGACCCGCTGTACGACGACGTCGAGGCGTCGCGGGCCGCCTTCGCCCGGCTGGCCGGGGTGCCGGCCGAGCGGGTCGCCGTCGGCAGCACGGCCGCCCTGTACACCGCGCTCGTCGCGGCCTCGCTGCCGCCGGGCGCGGACGTGCTCACCGCCGAGGGCGACTTCGCGTCCGTGGTCAACGCCTTCCACGTGCGCGGCGACCTCAAGGTGCGGGCCGTGCCCCTGGAGCGGCTCGCCGAGTCCGTCCGCCCGGGCACCGCCCTGGTCGCGGTCAGTTCCGCGCAGTCCGCCGACGGCCGCGTCGTGGACCTGCCCGCGCTGCGGGAGGCGGCGCGCGCGCACGGGGCGCGCACGTACGTCGACCTGTCCCAGAGCGCCGGCTGGCTGGACATGGACGGCGACGCCCACGACTACGGCGTCTCCATCACCTACAAGTGGCTGCTCGGCCCGCACGGCGCGGCGTTCCTCGTGGTGCCGGAGGACTTCGGCGACCTGCGGCCGGTGCAGGCCGGCTGGGTCGCGGGGGAGGTGCCCTGGGAGAGCTGCTACGGGCCGGTCTCCGACCTGGCGCGTTCAGCGCGGCGGTTCGACACGAGTCCGGCCCTGTTCACGTTCGCGGGGCTGCGCGCCTCGCTGGAACTCGTCGAGGAGCTGGGGGTGGACGCCGTCCGCGCCCACGACCTGGCCCTGGCCGAGCGGTTCCGCGCCGGACTCGCCGAGGCCGGGCACACCCCGGTGCCCGCGCCCGGCTCGCCCATCGTGTCGGTGCCCGGTCTCGGCCACCGGCGGCCGGAGCTGGCCCGGGCGGGCATCCAGGTCTCGGACCGCGCCGGCCGTCTGCGGGCGTCCTTCCACCTGTACAACACGGCCGACGACGTGGACCGGCTGCTGGACGCCCTGTCCGGCTGAGCGCACGGCAGCGGGCCGGTGCCTCCCTGTCCCACACGAGGAGGCCCGGCCCGCGGTCCCGTCGGGTGCGTCACCGCACCCTCGTACCGGCTACTTCACCGGGGTGAAGTCCCGCGCCCCGATGAACTCGGGACGGCGCACGGGAGCCGCGAACGGCTCCACCGCCGTGTTCTCGACGCTGTTGAACACGATGAACACGTTGCTGCGCGGGAACGGCGTGATGTTGTCGCCGGAGCCGTGCATGGCGTTGCAGTCGAACCAGGTCGCCGAGCCGGCCCTGCCGGTGAACAGCTTGATGCCGTGCTCGGACGCCATCGAGGTCAGCGCCTCGTCGGACGGAGTGCCCGCGTCCTGCATCTGCAGCGACTTCTTGTAGTTGTCCTTCGGGGTCTCCCCCGCGCAGCCGAGGAACGTCTTGTGCGACCCCGGCATGATCATCAGACCGCCGTTGGTGTCGAAGTTCTCGGTCAGCGCGATCGACACGGACACCGTCCGCATCCGGGGCAGACCGTCCTCGGCGTGCCAGGTCTCGAAGTCCGAGTGCCAGTAGAAGCCACTGGCCCCGAAGCCCGGCTTGACGTTGATCCGCGACTGGTGGACGTACACGTCCGAGCCGAGGATCTGCCGGGCCCGGCCGACGACGCGCTCGTCGCGCACCAGGCGCGCGAACACCTCGCTGATCCGGTGGACCTCGAAGACCGAGCGGATCTCCTTGGACTTCGGCTCCACGATCGACCGCTCGTCGGCCCGGATGTCCGGGTCGGTCACCAGCCGGTTCAGCTCGGCCTGGTAGACGGCCACCTCGTCCGCGCCGATCAGTTCGTCGATGGCGAGGAAGCCGTCGCGCTCGAACGACCCCAGCTCGGCCGGGGCGAGCGGTCCGGGCGCGTCCGGGGCACCCCAGACGACCGGGTCCTGACGCGGGGTGAGCACCTCGGTGGCCCCACGCGTCGGGTAGAGGTCGGGGACCTTGGTGTCGGGAGTGGTCGCGGTGGTCATGTGAACCTCACACCTCCTCGGTGAGCAGCGGATAGACGCCGTTCTCGTCGTGGTCCTCCCGTCCGGTGACGGGCGGGTTGAAGACACAGATGCAGTGGAAGTCCTCCTTGACCTTGAGCGTGTGCCGCTCGTGGCCGTCCAGGAGGTACATGGTGCCGGGCGTGATGGTGTACGTCTTCCCGGTCTCCCGGTCGGTCAGCTCGGCCTCGCCCTGCGTGCAGACGACGGCCTCGATGTGGTTCGCGTACCACATGTCGGTCTCCGTACCCGCGTACAGGATCGTCTCGTGCAGGGAGAAGCCGACCTTCTCCTTGGCGAGGACGATGCGCTTGCTCTCCCACGTGCCCGACGCCGATTTCACGTGCCGGTCGGTGCCTTCGATCTCCTTGAACGAACGGACGATCACGGTTCTGCGATGCCTCCTAGGCTGTGGTGTGTGTGGGTCAGGCTGTTTCGCGGACGGCGCGGGCGAGCGTCGTCAGACCCTCGTCCAGCTCGTCCGGAGTGATGGTCAGGGCCGGCAGCAGCTTGGCCACCTCGCTCTCGGGGCCGGACGTCTCGACCAGCAGCCCGAGCTCGAACGCCCGCTGGGCGACCTTCCCGGCGCGCTCCTTGTCGTGGAACTCCATGCCCCAGACCAGCCCGCGGCCCCGGTACTCCTTGACGTCGGCGAGGTTCTCCTCGGTGATGGAGATCAGCGCCTGCTCGACCTGCTCGCCGCGCGAACGGGTCTGCTTCTCCATCGCGGACCCGTCGGCCCAGTACGCCTCCAGGGCCGCGGTGGCCGTGACGAAGGCGGGGTTGTTGCCGCGGAAGGTGCCGTTGTGCTCGCCCGGCTCCCAGACGTCCAGCTCGGGCTTGAACAGGGTCAGCGCCATCGGCAGGCCGTAGCCGCTGATCGACTTGGACACGGTGACGATGTCGGGCGTGATGCCGGCCTCCTCGAAGGAGAAGAAGGCACCGGTACGGCCGCAGCCCATCTGGATGTCGTCGACGATCAGCAGCATGTCCTGGCGTTCGCACAGCTCGGCCAGGGCGCGCAGCCACTCGGGCCGGGCGACGTTGATGCCGCCCTCGCCCTGCACCGTCTCCACGATCACCGCGGCGGGCTTGTTGAGGCCGGAGCCCTGGTCCTCCAGGATCCGCTCGAACCACAGGAAGTCCGGGACCTGGCCCTCGAAGTAGTTGTCGAACGGCATCGGGGTGCCGTGCACCAGCGGGATGCCCGCGCCGGCCCGCTTGAAGGCGTTGCCGGTGACGGCGAGCGAGCCCAGCGACATGCCGTGGAAGGCGTTGGTGAAGGACACGATCGCCTCGCGGCCCTTGACCTTCCGGGCCAGCTTCAGCGCGGACTCCACGGCGTTGGTGCCCGTGGGGCCCGGGAACATGACCTTGTAGGGCAGGTCGCGCGGGCGCAGGATCCAGTTCTGGAAGGACTCCAGGAAGGCCCGCTTGGCCGTGGTCGACATGTCCAGGCCGTGCGTGACGCCGTCCCGCTCCAGGTAGTCGATCAGGGCGCGTTTCAGGACGGCGTTGTTGTGGCCGTAGTTGAGTGAGCCGGCTCCGGCGAAGAAGTCGAGGTACTCGTGGCCGTCCTCGTCGTACATGCGGCTGCCGTGCGCACGGTCGAAGACGGTGGGCCAGCCGCGGCAGTAGCTGCGCACCTCGGACTCAAGGGTCTCGAAGACGCTCAGGTCGGGCTGGGTGATGGTCACGACGAATCGCTCCTCGGTGGCGTGGGAGGTCAGAGGGAGTCGGGCGGTCGGCGGACCGGCCGGCCGCTGGGGCCGGGCGGGCGCGCCGGATCGACCGGGCCGCGCGGGCGGCCGCGATCGAAGGTCGGAAGGGGATCGGATCGGTCGGCTCCGTGGACCGGCAGGCGGGCCGGTCGTGCCGGTCAGGACGTGAGTGGTCCGATGCGGTACAGCACCTCGGGGTCGTGCGGGCCGTCGGGGAACTGGCCGGCCTCGAACAGCACCTCGCGCTCCAGCCCAGCGCCGTGGCGCTCGGCGAACGCGGTGAACAGGCGCTCGGAAGCGGTGTTGCCCGGCGTGATGGTGGTCTCCACGGTCGTCACCCCGCGCTCGGCCGCGGTCCTCGCGGCCAGGCTGTCGAGCATCGCCGCGGCCAGGCCCCGGCCGCGGTGTGCCCCGTCGACCGCGACCTGCCAGACGAGCAGGGTGTGCGGGCTGTCGGGGCGTACGTATCCGGTGACGAAACCGATCGGCTCGCCGCTCTCGTCGCGAGCGACGGCCGAGGTGGCGGCGAAGTCCCGGCACCACAGCAGATAGCTGTACGACGAGTTCAGGTCGAGGACCTTCGAGTCCCTGGCTATCCGCCACAGCACGGCTCCGTCCGCCACGGTGGGGCGGTCGATTTGCAGGTCTGCTTGTGCGGCAGTCATGCGAATTGAATTTACCGAGGGAAATTCAAAATTGCATCGCCCGACGGGGTTACGTATGGGCTCGGTCTGTGTTATCACGCGGGCGTGTGGGGACGCGCGAGCTCTGGGCGTGATGTCCTGGTTCGTGCCGGAAATAGGGCGCAAAACGGGCGCCCTGTGAAGCCGGTCACAAGTATGTAACTCCGGTGACCGGTGTCCGGATTACGTCGGTTTCCGTTCTCGGAATCGTTGCGTTTAGGCCCGGAAAAAGCGGGCAGAAGAAGATGGGAAGCTGCTCTGGAATGTAATCACGGGATAAGCGGGAGAATCAGCCGGGGATTGTGTGTTCAGCATTTTTGATAATCCCTCCGATTCACGTTCCGGTCACCTCGCGGCCACGCTCCGGAAGCAAGGCGGCGCCGACCGCCGGGCCGCCTTCCGCCTCTCCTGCGGCCCTAGCGCCGGCCCGCACCCTCGGCCGCGCGCAGTGCCTCGTCCAGACGCACCGGGACACCCTGCTCCGTCAGCGCCGTCGCCAGCGCGGTCAGCGCCGCCCGCACCACCCCCGGCGTCGCGTCCGGGCCGTAGTGGTTGACCCGGATCATCTCCTTGGCCAGCGCCCCGCCGCCCGCACTCAGCGGCACCCCGGGATCGGCCGCCAGCGCCCGGGCCACCAGCTCCGAGGCCGACGTCCCCGACGGGGCCCGCAGCGTCGTCGCCACCGGGGCCGCCTCCGCCGCGTCGTGCACGTACGGCTCCAGCCCGCCGCCCAACGCCAGGGCCCCCGCCCGGGTGGCCGCGGCGGCCGACGCGTGCCGCGCCGTCACCGTGTCCAGGCCGACCGCCTCGATCTCGGCCAGGCACGCCTCCAGCGCCAGCATCTCCAGCTGCGCCGGAGCGTGCGGCAGCGCCCGGCGCCCGGCGTCGACCCAGCGCTCCTTCCAGTCCAGCAGGGACAGGTACGAGCGGCGCGGCGCCCCCGGGTTGGCCGCCATCCGCGACCAGGCCCGCTCGCTCACCGACACCGCCGACACCCCGGCCGGACCGCCCATCGCCTTCTGCGCGCCGATCACGCACAGGTCCACGCCCCACGCGTCCACCAGCACCGGCTCCGCGCCGACCGAGGCCACCGCGTCCAGGTAGAACAGCGCGCCGTGCTCCCGGACCACCGCACCGATCTCCGCGACCGGGTTGGTGTTCCCGGTCGCCGCCTCCGCGTGCACCAGGGAGACGAAGCCGATCTCCGGGTTCCGCGCCAGGGCCTCACGGATCTGCCCGGCCTTCACCGCCGTGTGGAACGGCACGGCCAGGTCGATCACCGTGGCACCGCAGTCCCGCAGCCAGCCCCCGAAGGTCTGCCCGTAGGGACCGGTGATGACGTTCAGGGCGGTCGTGCCGGGACCGGCGGTCCCGCGGATCGCCCCCTCCAGCGGCAGCAGCGCCTCGCCCTGCATGATCACGACGTCCTGCGTGGTGCCCAGCAGCCGCGCCACACGGTCCTCGATCGAGGCGAAACGCGCGGCGCTCAGCGGGGCCAGGCCGAGGAGGGGATGGGTCACTGCGGTGCTCTCTTCACTTCGCGGACGGCGCGCGCACGGCACGGGAGGGCACCGGTGCGACGCACCACGACGTCATCGACTGTAACCGCATCCCACCCCCCGTCCGGCCCGGGGTTTCTCGCGCCCGAGGGCCCTGATTAGGGTGCGGGGCATGAGCGAACGCGCGGTGCTGCACGTGAAGGGGCGGATCCTCGCCGGGCCGGACGAGGACCAGGTCCACGACGAGCTGTGGGTGGTCGACGGACGGATCACCTACGACCGGCCCGGCGGCGCCCGGGACGTCCGCACCGTCGAGGGCTGGGTGCTGCCCGGCCTCGTCGACGCCCACTGCCACGTCGGCCTCGACCGGCACGGCGCCGTCCCCGACGAGGTCGCCGAGAAGCAGGCACTCACCGACCGGGACGCCGGCGCCCTGCTGCTGCGCGACGCCGGTTCGCCCTCCGACACCCGCTGGGTCGACGACCGCGACGACCTCCCGAAGATCATCCGGGCCGGGCGGCACATCGCCCGCACCCGCCGCTACATCCGCGGCTACGCCTGGGAGGTCGAGCCGGAGGACCTGGTGGCGTACGTCGCCGAGGAGGCCCGGCGCGGGGACGGCTGGGTCAAGCTGGTCGGCGACTGGATCGACCGCGACCTGGGCGACCTGTCCGCCTGCTGGCCGCGCGGCGCCGTCGAGGCGGCCATCGCCGAGGCCCACCGCCTGGGCGCCCGGGTCACCGCCCACTGCTTCGCCGAGGACTCCCTGCGGGACCTGGTCGAGGCCGGGATCGACTGCGTCGAGCACGCCACCGGCCTGACCGACGAGACCATCCCGCTGTTCGCCGAACGGGGCGTCGCGATCGTGCCGACGCTGGTCAACATCGCCACCTTCCCGGACCTCGCCGACGGCGGGGAGAGCAAGTTCCCCCGCTGGTCGGCCCACATGCGCCGGCTGCACGAGCGCCGCTACGAGACCGTGCGCTCGGCCTACGACGCCGGCATCCCCGTCTTCGTCGGCACCGACGCGGGCGGCACCCTCCCGCACGGGCTGGCGGCGGACGAGGTCGCGGAACTGGTCCGGGCGGGCCTGCCGCCCGTCGACGCGATCGCGGCCGGCACCTGGGCGGCCCGCGCCTGGCTGGGCCGCCCCGGCCTGGACGAGGGCGCCCCGGCGGACCTGGTCGTCTACGCCTCCGACCCGCGCGAGGACGTCCGCACCCTCACGGACCCGCGCCGGATCGTCCTGAACGGCCGCGTCGTCGGCTAGCCGGTGTGCGAGCCGGGCGGGCTCCGGGGCGTACCCGTGCGCCGCCTGGCGCTCGCCCGCGGGAGCGTATGCCGAGGGCCGG
>NZ_JAAGMD010000477.1 GCF_010548465.1 Streptomyces sp. SID14436
CGGCCCGTACGGGGCGGCCCGGCTGAACCCCGAACGCAGCGCTGCCAGGACGGCGTCCCGAGCCGGCTGGTGCGGTGTGACCGCTACCCCCACGATCACCTTCGACGCCACATCGATGAACCACGTCACCCACGGACACACCGCGGCCCCGTCCAGGGCGACACGGACCGGGATACGTTTGTGATCACCCTCCCAGCAGGCGTTGCGGTGCGTGGGGCGGCCGTTGGCCGTAGACGTCGTAACGACGACGTGCTGCTTCACCGCCCTTCAGCCCGGCCCGCTCCCCCGCCGACAAGTCCCGGCGTACCGCGCGGTGCAGGGTCCGAAGAGAAGGCACCGAGCCCGGGTCACCAGCCGCGGCCGCTTCCGCAAGCAGCTCGCGGTGGACCGCTGACACGTTCCCACCCCAAACCGCCAGACGAACACGCACATCTGGCGACACACCCGCCCGTGACGGGGTCCGTGCGGATAACCGCCCATCGCGCCGGGCCACCGCCACCCAGTTCCACACCGTCCGCAGTGACACACCAAGAGACCCAGCGACTGCCCGCGCGTGCTCGGTGGCCAACTCGCCCCGGGAGTCAAGGGCCATCAAGCGCGCCACCGCGCCACCGCGCCACCGCGCCCTCACGCCCGCCAGCCGGCCAGCCGGCCACCGCCGCAGCATGTCCTCGCCACCAGGAACCCGATCGGACACTCCTCACCCCCGGCTGCACCTCGTGCGGGTGGGTGGCTGTCCGCCATGGCCTCATCCATCCCAACACGCCGATCAGGCACACACGCACGGATGAAGCAGGCTCCCCATCCCCATGGGGCGCCGGGGCGCGGTCATGTCCACCTCGCCCCGCTTCACGGCTTCTGCGATCAGGCCCTCCAGCAGTGCCTCGAAGCGCCCGCGTCACGCCACTGCCGGAAACGGTTGTGCACAATGGGTCAGGCGCCGAACTCCTGCGGCATCTCCGGCCACTGCCCGCCGGTCTTTAACCGCCAGATCACGCCCTTGAACTGCTGCCGCAGCCGCTGCGGGGGACGGACCGTATTCACCGATCGGTGAGTACGGCTCGATGAACTCCCATTCCTCGTCAGTCAGTTGCACTCACGTCACGCAAGAAGATCTACCGGTGCAGCCTCCGCCGCGAGGGCGAATCCCGCAGATTGTTCACGCCCCAATATGCGCAGCGAGATCAGCCGAGACCACGATGGGCGGCCCACAACGCCCCAGCACGGCTGGCAGCGTCGGAGACCAGGGCCGCCAGTTCAGGTTCATCATGGACGGGGAACGAGACATATGCGCCCCGACCGCCACCGACTGGTCTGCCATAGGCCTTCACGGCGAGGTGACCGTCCGGGAGAAGCCGGACGTTGAGCGTGATCAGCGTGAACGCTTCACCGCGTCGAGTGTCCGTCCAACGGAGCGCCTGCGGGATCGTGACATTGATCGCCAGAGCACTTACTTCCAGGTCGCTGCTCATGGGCGGATGCTCTCACGGGAGCTGCCGCAGTCGGCAGCCACCGGCTCACGCGGCAGGCAGTCTGATCACGACTCGATACGCGACCTAGGAGCCAGGCTGGAGAAGACCGAACCGGAGAGCCCGACGACCACGGACCCGGTGGTGGGCATCGGCGTGCCGGCCTGCTCGCCGAACATCCGCAGGATGCGGCCGACGTCCTCGCCCGGGCCGCACTTGCGCGACGGGCGGACCATCCGGCGTCCGGCGGTGCCAGGCTGTGCCGCTGTCGCCGCTGTCGCCGCTCTCGCCGCTCTCGCCGCTGGCAGGGCGGCACCGGCGGGGCGGAAGGCCTACCGCGTCTACGCCGAACAAGTTGGCGCCTGCCCCATCAGCCGGGGGGGGAGACACGGACCTCGACGGCGCGCTCGTCTACGCCTGCCTGCTGTACCTGACGGGCCACCAGGAATCCGCCCCTGTTCTGGCGGCAACTCGCCGCCGGCGACGGCAGCCGGGCCGCCGGCCCACTACCGCACCTGCACCACCCGGCCCTCGGCGAGACCCGCGCAGCGTGGCCCTGGTTCCACCAGCTCACCCACGTCGAACCTCGTCATCGAGCCACGGCCCGTCCGACAGCAGTTCCCGCTCGTCGAGCTGCGGCTGACCATCAGCCCACTCCCCTACCTCGGTGCTGGTTTCCCCACCCCACCCCCAGGTGGACTACTCAGCCGTCCAGCCCGGCCTCCCACTCACGCCGCCGCAGTACCTGATCGCTGAAGAGGTGCCGGCTGCGGTCGAGCAACCCACCCACCTCCGCCTCTGCCCGCCGCACCTGCGCCCAAGGACGCCAGCGCTGCACACACCGCCCGGCCCACCTGCGCAGCTTCACATCCGGGTCCTCCAACAGCCCCGCCGCCGCCCGCAACGCCACCACCCCGCCATGCGCATCCAGGAGCCGGAACACGGCGACCCCCACATGCCGCGGCCACATGGACCCGGTGCGCGCCAGCAGCCAGTCGACGGGCAACTGCTCCGCCAACGGCAACAAAGCCGCGGTCGCCTCGCGGACAACCACCGCAGCCGGGTCCTCCAGCAGCGGCCGCCACCGTTGCGCGTCCGCACGGTCCAGTGCCCGCAGACCTTCCACCGCCCCTGCCCGCACCCCGGCCGCTGGGTGAGCGAACAGCGGCCACAGCAGTCCGCCGTCCACGCGGTCTCCGCACTCGGTCAGGCCGATGACCGCCCCGGGCTGCAGCCCGGGGACGCCGGGTGCCGCACACCGCTGCCGGTACCACGACGCCGGATCCCCTCCGTGCTGCCGCACCAGCTACCGGGCGTCGCAGGCACGGACAAGAGCGGGAACGGTCACCGAGGAACAGCTCCGCCCGCTCGGGCCTTTCCGCCTCAAGCCCCGTGACAGCACTCCAGCAATCCCACAACCTGGGGCACTGGCCGCTGGAGAAGTTGCTGACGTTGCAGGTCGGCGACCTCGATCTGAGCATTCCCAAGGTGCGGATGGAATGGTTCTTCCCGTCCCTGCTGGAGCGTCGCGCCGGATCGACCCGTTCAGCGACTGTCGTCGCTCGACAGCAGTCGCTCGACGACAGCCTTGAGTGCTGCCGCGTCGTCGGGGCCGAGCCGGTCAAGGAGGTGGCGGCGGGTTGAGGCTTCCAGCGAGGGCACCGTTGCCTCGATCGTGCGTCGGCCTTCCGGTCGCAGCGCGACTTCGACGCCGTTCGTGACCTTGTCCCGCGTCACGTAGTCACGTTTCTCCATTCTGGTCAGTTGGTGCGAGAGCCGTGTCCGGTCCCAGCCCAGGGTGGCTGCGATGGCGTTCTGCCGGAGGGTGCCGCCGGATTCGTAGAGGCACACCAGGACGCTCAGCTCGGCCTCCGTGAGGCCGGACGTCGTGGTCATGTCGGCGATGACCGCGGCGCGAACCGTCTCGTGTGCGCGCTTCCACAGCAGCCACAGCTCGGCCGCTCCCCCTAGTGTTGACATGTCAACACTGCCTTTCTAGTGTTCGACCTTACAAAGCGACCTGCGAGTAAGGACTTCCGCGATGCTCGATTCACGACGGAACTACCTCAGTCTGCGCGGCGCGGCGCTGCTTCCGTGCGTGCTGTTCATCCCCATTGCCGCGGCCCTCATCGCGGCGCCGGACGTGGCGTGGGGGGAATACCTTGGCGTCTTTTTCCACCTTTCCATCCTCTTCCTTGTCTCACGGCTGGAGGCGGCGTCGTGGGCCAAGGCCGCCGGCTATGGATGGGTGGCCTTGGACGTCCTCGCCGGCATTCTGGCAATCAACGACGTCCCGCACGACATCGCCTGGCCGGTCCGGCTCGGCGGGCATGTCCTCGCCGGTGTGTGGATCATGTCCAGTTCACTGGTCAGCAAGTCCTGGCCGGTCACCCTGGTCGGCACGATCACAGGGTTCTGGCTCGCCTCGTACTCCCTCGTGGGGGACGTGCTTCCCGAATCGGCCCTGGCCCCGGCAGGCATCTGCATCGTGATCTGGTTCGCCCTCCTGGCGTACTTTGACCGGCCGACGGAGAAGCGATCGGACGCGTCGATGCGTCCGGCATCGGCTTGACGAGCCCTTGAGCGTGGCCGCGAGCGCACCCGCGCGGTGCCGGGCGCCGCACCGCCCACTGGCCGCGAAGTTCCTCGGTTTCGAGCCGGAACTCGCCGTCATTCGAGGGCGAGGCCCAGCTTGGCGGTGCGCAGCAAATGGTGACGGATCAGGCGCTCGGCCAGTTCCACTTCACGCGTCGGCGCGGCGTCCCAAAAGGGGGCGGTGCTCCCCCGCGCCGGCCCTTTCTGGCTCGCGGCGCGACGAAATGGCCCACATGTGATGGAGGTTCGACTCTTCGCGCAGGCGGGTGGCGAGGCCCAGCAGGCGGCGACTGGGCTGGCGCCCATCAGTGAGCCCTTCCAACCTGACGGTGATGGCCGTGTGTGGGACTGAGCGCTCCGGTGGGGACCGCTCGCCCACTACGCCGCTCAGTCGGCGAGGAGGAGGCGGCTGTCAGGCCGCCGCGAGAGTGGCGCGGGCGTCGACACGCTGGTGATGGAGGCGCATGACCTGCCGGGCGACCGGCTGGGCGAGCAACGCCTCGATGAGGAACGCGATGGTGCAGTTCCGCGGCCACAGGTGCGCGAACTGCTCCAGGGGCTCGGTGGAGATCTGCCGCGCGCCGATCCACGTGCCGACCACTGTCATCAGGAGGGAGATCAGCAGCACGCTGCACAGGGCGTGCAAGATCATGTGGGCTCGGAAGCTGTCGCCCGGGCGCACGATTCGTGAGGTGAGCAGCTGGGCGGGCTTCATCGTCAGCTGGACCACGGCCACGACCGCGACCAGCAGGGCCGGCATCACCTGCAGCAGACCGGTCCACATGGCCAGGGTGAAGCCGGAGGTCAGGCCGCCGATGACCACCGGGATGGTGTTCACCGAGATCACGGCGATGACCAGCATGAACACCACAGATTCCTTCGGGGTGCGGGGCAGGCAGGTGCGGAAGGGGTTGTCGCTCACAGGGCAGTTCCTTGTCGCTCGATGCGGCAACCGGCAATAAAAAACAGCGCCCGTCTCCCGAGGCGACTCGGGAGACGGGCGCTGTTTCGAAAAGCTTGTACGCGCCGGACTTCGCGACCAAGGATACAGGCCCGCAGCGACTGTCGCGGGCGAGGACGGCGCCGCGGCCGGCCCGTCCCCGGCCGGCTGCCGCCGACTCGAACGCTCACGGTGCCAACTGAAGCGCTGAGTCACAGTGGGTCGGACAGTTCCACTGGAACGGCGGAGCTCCTCGTAGACGGGTTCTCGACCAAGATCGCCCGCAGCCACCAGGGGCTTCGCGTGCTCGTCTGCCCGTCGTCGATCGACCTGTCCAGTCGCACCCTGCGGTGCCTGACCGGACGCCTCGCTGCCCGGCGAGGGGAAATCGGGACCGATCCGATGACGATGCCTGACCGCCGGCTGTCGGACTCTGCTCGCCTGGCCCATCTGCGATGCGGTGACACCTGCGCCCAGCTCGCCGCCGGGTTCGGTATCGAACATCGCAACCGTGTACCGGTACATACGCGAGGCCGTCGAAGTACGGGCCGCGCTCGCACCCACCGTGGCCGAAGCGACGTGCACCGCCCGGACCACAACGTTCGTGATCCTGGACGGCACCCTGCTGCCCATCGGCCGAATCGCCGCGACACCGCGTACTACTCAGGCAAGCACAAACGCCACGGGATGAACGTCCAGGTCCTCGCTGAAGGGCTGGCGTCTTCTGCGGAAGCTCCGGTGCAGCACCCACCGCGTCGCCGCGATCGTCCAGGCTGTCCTCGTCCTTCATCACGCCTCAGCGTGAGGTGGGAAAAGCTCAGTGCCCGGTGGACGTCGCGGTGCGAGGTGCGAGGCGCACGGCGTCAACCACGAGGTCGAGCAGGCGGTCAGTTCGCTCTTGAGGGGCACCGTCGACGATGACGGCGAACACGCCGAGAAGCAGCGTGGTGACGTCATCGGGGTCGACGTCCTTGCGGAGGGTGCCGGTCGCGGCGCCCTGCTCGAGGATCATGGTGATGGTGGCGGCCAGACGTTCGCGCGAGGGAGCCGCGATGCGCCCGGAGGCGACGGCGGCGCGCAGGGTGTCCACCATGCCGCGCTTGGTCGCGACGAAGGTGGCATAGCGGCCGATCCAGGCGCGTAGGGCGATGTCGGCCGGGTGCTTGCCGAGCAGGTCGGGGGCGCTCGCCTCCACGGCGGCGAGTTCGCTGGCGTAGACGGCCTCGGCGAGATCCTCGCGGGTGGGGAAGTGGCGGTAGAGGGTGCCGATGCCTACGCCGGCCTGGCGGGCGATGCCTTCCAGGGAGACCGGGCCCTCGGCGGCGGCGAAGGCGGCCTGAGCGACGGCGATGAGCTTCTCGCGGTTGCGCCGGGCATCACGGCGGACCGGTCGGCCTGCGGGTTCGGCCGGATTCGGGGCCTTCGGGTGTGACGACGAAGACAAAACGGAAGTACCTCCAGTAGTGGTGCGGCAGGAAGTAACGGAGGTTCCTCCGTAAACGCCCAGTGTCTCACGTGCACGGGAAGCCATGGCCCTCTCAAGTCAACCCTGCCGCCTCCTGCGTTCTACGCCCTGGAGGCGCCTGCCCGCCCGAGAAATCGTCCAGCGCCTTTGATCTACGCAGCGTGAGGGAACACGTCGGAGTCTTCCTCCACCTCCCCATACCCCCAGCCGGTCCGGCTCGGCGGCCGTGTCCTCGCCGGTATGTGAGTCATGCCCAGTTCACCGGTAAGCGCGTCCTGGCCGGTCCGGTCACCGTGGTCGGCGCGATCACGGGGTTGGTCTGGTCAGGGTGGAAAGCATGGCCATCGGGGCCGCGCCGCTTGCCCTGCGTGTGCGCGTGGTCCGCCTCAGCCGGGTCGACGGTGACAATGTCGTTGTCGTGCGTCGAAGCGGCGTCCCCAACCGCCGGGGGGTAAGGGCCTGTTCGGCTAGACGGGCGCGGCCTTCCGCTGCCCGCTCTCCTCGCCCGGCTCGGCCGCCGGCCTCCCGGCGTCCTCGGGCGCGAGCCGGGGTCGGACGGTTTCGGGGGCGACATCGCGCCACCACGGGGTGAGCGGGAGGGTGTCCGCGGTCGGCTCGAAGGGCTCGCCCGGCCGCGGCAGCGCGACCGTCACGCCCGCGCGGCGCCCGACGGCGAAGGTGTCCTCGCCCGGCTCGTCCCACGGGTGCGGGGCGAGGTTGAAGGTGGCCCAGTGGATCGGCAGGAACACGCCGTGCGGGCCACCCTGGAGATCGAGGTGGGCCCGGATGCCCTCCTGGGGCGTCATGTGGATGTCGGGCCAGAAGTCGGAGTAGGCCCCGATCTGCACCATCGTGGCGTCGAACGGTCCATACCGCTCGCCGATGTCCGTGAACCCGGGGAAGTAGCCGGTGTCTCCGCTGTGGAAGACCCGGTGCTCCTCGCTCGCGACGACCCAGGAGGCCCACAGGGTGTGCTGCTGGTTGCGCACTCCGCGTCCGCAGAAGTGCCGCGCGGGTGTGGCGGTCAGCGTGAGGCCGGCGACGGTGCTGCGCTCGTGCCAGTCCAGCTCGCGCAGCCGGTTGGCGGGCACGCCCCAGCGTTCCAGGTGGGCGCCGACACCGAGCGGCACCGCGAAGACTGTGTCCGTGTCGGCCAGGGCCCTGATGGTGGGCAGGTCGAGGTGGTCGTAGTGGTCGTGCGAGATGACCACGGCATCGACCGGTCCGAGCGCCGCGAGCGGCACCGGCACGGGGTGCAGCCGCTTCGGCCCGGCGAAGGCGAACGGCGAGCAGCGCTCGCCCCACACGGGGTCGAACAGGATCCGCCGGCCGTCGATCTCGGCGAGCACACTGGCGTGCCCCATCCACGTGAGCCGCAGCCCGCTGGCCGGGGGTCTCGCAAGGTCGGCGAGGGTCGTCGCATGCACGGGCACGGTGCCCACCGGGACGCGGCTCAGGCGCTGCTCCTTGCCGAAGAACGTCCGGGTGAATGCGAGCTTCGAGCCCTGTGGTCCGATCCTGACGCCGACCGGGTTCTGGAAGGTGCCATCCGCGAAGTGCGGCGATCTGTGGATCCGCGCCAGCCGCTCGCCGGTCGGTTCGGCGCCGAAGGCGTCAGGCCGAAGTGAGCGGAGCCCTGGAATCGGGGAACGGGTCACGGCAGCTCCTGAAGGGGCAGGTCTTTCCATCATGGGTGGGGGCGAGGGCGGCCTCACCGGCCGAGGATTCGACGGCGGCGGCCCTGGCCGGGGGCGTCGGCGCCCACGGCACGGGTCGGCATTTCGGGTCCAGCCGTGCCACCGGCCGTAGGTCCGCTCGCCGTGCAAGGTGAGTGAGCAGAAGCCGACGGTCGCGGCCTCCGCCCGTGGTGGCCGCTCCTGGCCGGGGCGGCCGCGGGCCGCCCCGGCCGAGTGCGCGCGGGCAGGGGCCGGCGGGTCGCTCACTGACGCGGAGGCGTCATCGGCCGGGTGGGGATCGCTTCGAGTGCCGCGAAGGTCTCCGCGTCGAGGGCAATGGCGCCCGCTGCCAGGTTCGCCTCGAGGTGCGCGATGGTGGCGGTGCCGGGGATGAGGAGGGTCTGGGGGCTGTGGTGCAGGTGCCAGGCAAGGCCGACCTGGGCCGGGGTGCATCCCAGGCGTTCGGCGGCCGCGATCACGGCGGGTTCATCGGTCACCTTGGCCACGCCGGGGATCGCGCCGCCCAGCGGGAAGTAGGGCACCCAGGCGATCTGCTCCTCGGTGCAGAGCTTGAGCAGGTCCTCGTCGTCGCGGGCCACGAGGCTGTAGGGGTTCTGCACGCACACGATGCCCGCAGGCAGGGCGCGGCGGGTCACGTCCACGGAGACGCTGCTCAGGCCGATGGCTCCGATCTTTCCGGCGTCTCGCAGGGCGGTCAGTTCCGCGAGCTGGTCGTCGAGGTCGACCTTCTGCTCGTCGGGGGCGGGGATGGTCACGCCTGCGTCCATGCGGCGCAGGTTGACCACCGGGACCTGCTCCATGCCGAGCGAGGCCAGTTCCGCTTCGATGCTGGCCCGCAGTTCCTCGGGCCGCTGCGCCATCCGGAACGGGACCGGGGCTCCGGGGGTGGACATGGCACCGACCTTGGTGACGACCAGAACGTCGTCCAGCGGGCGCAGCGCCTCGCGGATGAGGCCGTTGACGAAGCCGTTGCCGTAGAAGTGGGCGGTGTCCACGTGGTCGACACCGAGGTCGAACGCACGGCGCAGCAGGGCGATGGCCGCGGGACGATCGTCGTGCAGGCGCTCCAGCTGCATCGCGCCGTATCCGATGCGCGAGACGGTGCGTCCGGCCAGCAGGCCGGCGCCTCCGGGGCGCGAAGCGGAGGAAGTGGCGGAGGTTGTTTCGGAGGTCATGGCTTTCTGCTCCCGTGGGGTGACCGGACTTATACGGAGGGCCCTCCGGTACCTTCCACCGTAACACTACCGGAGGGCCCTCCGGTTTTCCGTCGCCACACCCGCGGGATCCGGACCCGCCTGCGTGGCTGCGCACTGCCGTCGCCTCCGGGCGGGCGAACGTCGCGCCGCCGGCAGCGCCAGACGCCTCGATCAAGGCGGGCGCAGCGACCGGACTAGGTCGCCCGCAAGTGGTTGGTGCGCTGGTCTGTTGGTGGTGCGTCGTCGTGAGCTGACCGACATGGGTGCCGAGGCGGGCCGACCGCGGACTTCTGTCGGCACCCGCGTCATGGTCGCGGGGCCCTGCAGCAGGTCGCCCGCCCTCTCCCCGACCTCACGGCGCTGGCCGACCGCCGACCCTGCGGGCGGCGGGCCGGCACTGGCCTCCGCTCTCATCAATCAGGATGCCGATTCGTCCGGCTCTGACAATCCGCGGTCGCGGGCACGCCGCAGAAAGTGCCTCGCCAGCAACACCAACCAGCCCACCAGCGTCACTGTCGCGGCAACCCTCACCCAGGGTGCGGTGCCGCTGCTGGCCGCCGTCCATCCACAGAACAGGATGCTCAGACTCAGCCGAGCCGGGCTGTCAAGGAACTCGCCCTTGGGGTTCCGCGGCACCCGTCCCGCCTTCTGCCCGAGATCGTGGTCTGTACGCCACGGCAGAAGGATATGGCAGCGAATCGCGGGGTCCCGGTCATGGCTGAGCAGCTTCGTCGGCCGCCACATGTTCGGGCGGGTGACGTCGTCTACTCGTTGACTTCCGTGAGCCCCGACGTCGCCGACTGCTGACCCCGAGCGGCCTACACGCCGCCGAATGGCGCGACGTCAGCGGGGTCGGTTGCGGTCGGCGGCGAGCAGCGGGAGCCGGGCGTGGGGGTCTTATTCGGGTTGAGTCACCGTCAGGGACCAGCGGATGCTGTGGTTCGAGGCGTCGACACCGATGGAGAACGAGCCCGGCTTCACCACCCCGGGGTCCATGGTCACCGTACCCACACCGACACCGCCGGCTGGGCAGTCGACCGAGAAGTCGGCCACCCGCACCTGCTGGGAGTCCATCGAGACCGCCACGCTGCCGCCGCCCTCGCACGCCACGGTGAGCACGGTGGGCAGTCTGTCCCAGGCCCCGCCCGACGCGACCCCGCCGTCCCCCGTCCACTCCGGCACCCACACCAGGCCGTCGGGGCCGGGGTGAGGAAGCAGAGCGTCCCCAGCCGCCGCTGCCGGTACCGCTGTCGCAGTGGTCACTGCTGCGGCCGCCAGGGCGATCGCCGCCATCTTGCCTACGCGCATGGTGGTGTCCTCTCTTTCTGACGCGCCATCAAGGCATGGACATGGCAGTTTGACCTGTCGGCGCCCTCCCGCGCATGAGTACGACGACTCATGACAACCGTGATGCCGCGGTGGCATGCCGGGCCCGGCCCATGCGTGTGCGCATGGGTGCGGCCACTGAGCCCGCGCGCTTGGCGGACCGCAAAGGGCGCGGGCTCAGTGGCGGAGCGGATCGGCGGGATACCCCTCTCCTTTGAGCCTGTTCTTCTGCAATGGGGATGGGCGGCTTCCTGCAGCGAATTTCACCTGGCGCTACCGCCGTGCGATGGGGGCGCCGAAAGGATGGATGACGTTGCCGTCCGCGTACGGGATGCCGGGGCGGCGGCGACGGGGCGGGGTTTCTTCGAGCGCCTGACCGTCGGTGAACAGTTCATCCAGGTGGAAGGCGAGGTTGTGCAGCGGGCCGGTCGCGCCGTCGGCGGGCTCGGGCCACATCAGCGGCAGGCGCACCCGCCAGTTGCCTGTCCGGTGGGACATGAGCAGGTCGGCCGTGTCATAGGCGGAGCTGGTCTCGCAGCCGAGCAGTACGGGCAGGTCGCCCTGGGCGCCGGCGAAACGGCACGTCTGTCTCAGGGCCCAGGCGAGGTGCGCGTGCGCGGGTGCGGCAGCGGGCGGCGGGCAGGCGGCGTCGTACCAGTCGCCGGCGGGCGGGGCGGGCGGGCGGTGCGGGGCGAAGTCGGCGCGGCGTTCGCTGATGTCGAGCAGGCGCAGGCGGGGCCCTTCGGGGCCTGCGGCGTACACCTGGCCGGCGACGTCAGCGGTGAAGGTGATCGCCTGGGTTTCCTCGGGTGTGGCGGTGACCGGCTGCTTGCTGCCCTCCTCAAGGCGTCGGTAAGGGATCAGGTCCGTGTTCCAGGACGCCAGAGCTTCCGCGGTACGGGGGGCGGGGGCGAGTTCGCCGGGCGCGTACCCGCCGCTGCTGTCCTCGAAGTCGACCAGGACATCGTCATAGGCGGTGATCATGGCAACTTGGCCCACGAGGTCGCCCGGGTTGTCGGTGGGGACGGTGGCAACCACCCAGTCCCCTTCCTGCCACGGATTCACCCCGCGCCCCCTTTGCCCGGTCAGCCCTTCTTACAGCCCTTCCAGCCTACGTGCCCCTTGACCCAGTAGGCGGTCCAGATTCCCGTCCTGCCGTAGTTCTTGCCGTCGAGCTTGAGGGCGCGTTCCATGGTGACCACGCACATGGTGCGCTTCTTCTTCCCACGCCCGTACTTGTACGTGTGAGTGGTGGACACCTTGTTGACATTTCCCTTGCTGCCTTTGGCGAAGTTGTTGAGGGCCTTGTCCCACAGGCGCATCGCGTAGCCGTTGTAGGGATGGTTGCCCTTGTTGCCGGTTGAACCGCCGCGCTTGATGTGCTCAAGCCCGTACTTCCGGTTGCCGACGCGTATCAGAGTGTCGTCGAAGTCCCCGAGGTACCAGCGGTAGACCTTCGCCGACCCCGGCCCGCTGCGGGTGTTCTTGGTGCACGCCTGGTCGAAACCGCAACTCCACGCCTTCGGCTTGGTCTTGTGGATGGATGCGTTGGCAGGGGCCGCGGTGAACAGGACGGCCACCGCGGCGGTGGTTGCGGTGGCCGTTGTGATGAAGTGTCGTCTCATGGGGCGCACGGTACGGAGAGTATTTTGAGCTCAACATCATCTTTTAGGCCATAATCTGATGATCTCCCGTGGTCGGGGACACGCGATGCGCCCGGCCTCCGCCCAGGTGCCGGGGTCTCATGGCAGCAACGTCCGCCGACGCCGAGGGCCGCGTGCGCCCGCAGCCGCAGATCGGGGCGAAGGCGTATCAGGCCGCGGCTACCACGGGCGGCATCATGAACGACGCGCCGACGAGGTTCGGCCGCACCGTCGCCGGCAGAGCCGACCAGTTCGGCGTGCGTCAACTCACCCTCGCCCTGCCGCCCCGTCACGCCGCCCGGAAGCACGTGGTGCCGGCCGCCGTTGTGGCGGCTCGGTGCCTCGGCCGGCCTCGTGACGGTCGGCCCCGACGATCGTCGATGGATGGCCCGTTGGGAGACAGGCGAGGGGGGCTGCCCTTGTGCTGAAGGTCTTTTCCCGGACCACGGTGTCGCTTTTCAAGAAGCACGTCCAACCCTGCCGAAGTGCTGACGGTGCTGCTGGTGCATCACGTCGAGCTTGGCGGCCAGCTCGCTCAAGGCATGTGATCCGCGTGCGCGACCTGTCTACAAGACTGATTCCAGAGTGCCGTCGGCAACGTCCTCGAAGTAGCCCGGGCACCCGGAGACCGGGGTCGTCCAGTCTCCGCTGAGCCGCAGGGAAAGGGGCCAAACCGGAGGCAAGTGCGGACGGGTGGGCCGGGTCGACGGCGGCTTCCCCAGCTGGCGAGACACCCTCGGGTTGGGCCTGTCTATAGATGCTCACACTCTCTGCACGTCCCGCGTGGCCCCGTCAATCCCCCTTCCTGCTCCCCCGCCGCACGCAACCGGGGCGAGCCGACAGCGGGCCTCCGCCTGCAGTACCTCATGCACAATTTCTGACGAAGCGTCACTGAACGGCACGAGGCCGGATGCGGTCAGGATGGAACGCAACTGACACCGGTGCGGGAAGGGTGATCTGTCTCGCCGCGCTGCGGGTCTCTCTCTTCCAATAGGAGCCCGTCACATCGGGAGTGAGAACAGCCGTACTCGCCCTGAGGGCCAACGGGAACTGTCGCGCAGGGACGTCACCATGCTCCGGAGTGGCATGGTCACCAACCGGCCTTCGGGTTGTTCGACGAGTACATCCTTGTCAAGCAGGTGCCATCCGAGGCGCTGGTAGAGCGACACCAGGGAAGGTCGGCAGAAGAGGAGTGCGTGCTGAGGACCCATCGTTCGGGCGTGCTCCAGTGCAGCTGCGACAACGAGCCGAGACAGGCTCTTACCTTGCATGCCTGGTGACACTGCCACCCCGCCGACCCCCACCACTTCTGTCTCGGCATCCCCGATCGCAACAGGCACTCGCAGCAAGCCGGCGTGGGCCACGAGCCTGCCGTCGTGCCGGATGCCGAAGTGTTCCTCTTTCGGCAGCCAGGTCAGACCGGTCCAGGCGACACCGAAGGGATCATCGCTGCTCCCGAGGATTTCCTCTTGGTCCGCCCTCGTGTACTGGGCGAGCCGCACCACAGTGGATCGGTTGTCAGACACTCCCACATGATGATCTATCCGCCGAGCACTGGCCAAGTGATTCCCAGCCGATCTGCACCGTCCAGAACAGGGAGTTCAGGCCAAGGGGCACGGTTCGCTTCCGAGGCTGCCGACTTTCTTCGGCGCCGTGACTATGGCCGTACCTGTCCAGGAAGCGCCGTGTATCACGTGACGTCAGCAGCCTGCTGAGGCTTCCCAGGCGGCAGTCCGGGCCTGGGTAAGGGCCAGGCGGTAGGGTTCAGTGCCGGTCTGGATGAGGTTGCCGCCGAAAGCGAGCCGGCCGACATGGCCGCGCAGAGCCGGGGGTCGGTGTCGTTTCGCTCCAGCCGCTGAGACTCCCTTTCGAGGCGGTGGCGCTGTTCTTCTCCTCGCGTCCAGACAGCACCTGGAACAGCAGAGGCCGTAACCCAGGCGGCCGAGTCAACAGCCGGTTCGCGCATTCGATTCGTGCCGTTGGTGCGGAGAAGGGCGCGCTCCTTCGTCGTTGGACAGTGGTGCGGAGCACCCCCGGGCCAGCGGGGCCTACGGCCACCTCTTCCCTCACTATTGGCGTACGCGCGGGTTCCCTGGAGAGCTCCGTCCCCGCACCTGGGCGTTGAGTCATGCGTGGCTTCTGATCAGGTGAACAGCGGTACCGCCATCCAGACCGCAACTCCGATCAAGGTGGCAGCGAACAAGCAGTCCATCCATCGTTTCGACCGCTCACTGCGGAACAGGGCGGTGAGCGCCCGGCCGCCAAGTGCCCAGACGATGAAGGCGACGAGGTTGTTCAGCGTGAACACGATAGTGATCACCAGCACCGTGGCGATGTCGTCGTTGGCGGGTGGCCTGAGAAACTGCGCGAACAACACCGCGATGATGTAGTACGCCTTGGGGTTCAGTAGCAGGACGATCGCACCGGCCCAGAACCCGATCCGTTGTCCCCCGGCCGATGGGGCATCCGCCGTGGATCCTTCAGTCGCCCGAGCGGCACGAACGAACGTCACCGCCAACCACAGCACGTAGAGGCTCCCGACCGCGCTGAGCACGTTTGCGAACAAACGATGCTCGAGGATGGTGGCTCCCATCCCGATCCCGATTACCGCGGTCACGCCCAAGGTCGCGATGTGGTATCCGGCGAGGGCCGGCACGGCGGCGTTCAGCCCCTTCGACGCACCGATCGCCGCGAAGAACGCGTTTCCCGGGCCCGGACTATAGGCGAGTGGGAACAAGAAGATCAGGAGCGCGATCAGCGTGTCCGCGCTCATCACCGACGTCAGAGGGGGCATGAAGATCATATGCCGAGTCTTCAGAGCAGCCACCGTGCAATGCTGGCGGAAATCGGACGTCACGGTGCAGTCGAACGTCCACCACCTGTGCGCAACGCGTCAGGGAAGGGTGCCTGGCGCGATGCAACCGGGCGTCGGTAGCTATAGAAGGCTACAAGTGCGGGTTCCCGCGCGAGCGCTTCTCAGAATCTGCGACCCCCTGCGCTTCTGCCTGCTGTGCGGAGCACCCACCGTCGGCGGGGAGGACGTCACTCACCCTCGTACCTACTCGCCGACGAAAGGCCGCTCCGGAGCAACGCCGCGGCTGCAAGCTGTCCGGCGGCCAGTGGTACAGCGCCTACGGCTGGACAGCTGCCAAGCATGACGGTTCGGCTCAGCTCAGTGCACGGTTGGACAGTTCGGCATCATCGTGCGTACAACCGGTCCAACGTCGACTGGCTCTCATCGTCCGCGGCCCGGCAGATCATCAACCGCTGGTCCGTATCCTGAAGCGGCATGAACACCTCGAAGTGGACTGCGACCACACCGGCGTCGGGATGCCGCATCACCTTCCGCCCACGGCCGTTGACCTTGACGTCTCGTTCGGCCCACAACCGTGCGAAGTTCTCGTCGCGCGTGATCAATTCGGCGATGAGTGCGGTCAACTCCTCATCCTGCGGATGCGCAGCCCACGCGGCGCGCAGGTGGGCGACGCCCTCCCGGAGGACGCGTTCGCGGTCGACGTAGAACTCGCGAATCTCCGGATGTACGAGACACAGCCACATCGAATTGCGCTGCGCCGGGGGCAGGGTGTCGAAATCCAGCAGCAGCTTCGACATTTCGCTGTTCCAGGCCAGGATGTCGAACCGATGGTTCATCACCATGGCCGGCAGCGGCGACAAGTCAGCGACCAGCCGGGCCAGCGGCGGTGCTGCGGTGGTTGCGGGCTTGTCGGCGTTGCGGGGGCGCTGCTGGGCCAGGTCGAAGAGGTAGGCGCGTTCGTCGGGCGTCAGCCGCAGAGCCCGGGCCAGCGCCTCCACCACAGCTGCTGAGGGCCTCAGCCCGCGGGCCTGTTCCAGCCGCACGATGTAGTCGATGCTGACACCTGCCAGCTCGGCGACCTCTTCGCGACGCAATCCCGGGGTCCGCCGTGCCTGCCCACGCGACGGCAGGCCCAGAACCTTCGGGTCCAGGCGCTCACGCCGGGTCCGCAGGAACGCCGCGAGCTCCTGTGTCGGGTCCACGGTGCTGGTCGTCATGATCGGGCAAACAACGAGCGTGGGACTCCCATTCCCAGGAAGTGTCTTCCCTTACCCCGGCTGCGCGGCTGCCACAAGCTCGTTGCGACGGCTGACCGCGAGCACAGGAGGACATGATGGCGCTCACCCTCGACACCTACCGGCTGCTGGGCCGGTCCGGGCTGCGGGTCTCACCACTGGCGCTGGGCACCGCGACGTTCGGCACCGAGTGGGGTTGGGGCGCCGAGCAGGACGACGCCCGCAAGCTGTTCGACCTCTACGTCGAGCGCGGCGGGAACTTCGTGGACACTGCCCCCACCTACACCAATGGCAGCTCCGAGCGTCTGCTGGGCCAATTCATCCACGGCCATCGCGAAAGCCTCGTGGTAGCCACGAAGTACACGACGCTGCGGAGCCCCGGCGACCCCAATTCCGGGGGTGCTCACCGCAAGAGCCTGTTCGCCTCGGTGGAGGCCAGCCTGCGGCAGCTGAACACGGACTACATCGACCTGCTCTACCTGCACGTGTGGGACTTCACGACTCCGGTCGAGGAGGTCCTGCGCGGCATGGACGACCTGGTCCGGCAGGGCAAGGTCCTGTACGTGGCGATGTCCAACATCCCGGCCTGGCAGGTGTCGCGCATGCAGGCGATCGCCGACCTGCGCAGCTGGTCGCCGCTGGTTGCGCTGCAGATCGAATACAGCCTGGCCGAGCGGACCGGGGAACGCGACCTGATCCCCATGGCACGCGAGATGGGGCTGGGTGTCATCCCCTATTCACCGCTGGCCGGCGGTGTACTCAGCGGCAAGTACAGCCGTGACGACCTGATCGCGGCGAACGTCGACTCCGGCGACGGCACTCGCAAGGCGTTCAACCTCGCCCTGGGCACGCTCACCGAGCGCAGTCTGGCCATCGCTGATGTCGTGAAGGACGTCGCCGCGGAGCAGGAGCGCACGCCCGCCCAGATCGGGCTGGCCTGGACCCTGCAGAACCCGGGCGTGTCGGCAACGCTCATCGGTGCCCGTACCCCCGGGCAGCTCGAGGACAACCTGGGCGCCCTGGAGGTCGACTTCACCGGCTCCCAGCTGTCCCGCCTCGACGAGGTCAGCAAGATCAACCTCGGCTTCCCGCACGACCTGCTCGCCAGTGACCACATCCGCGCGGTGACCGCAGGCGATCTGAAGATCGAATCCCGCCGCTGATGTTGCGGAGGCCGGCGTGCGGCTGCGGACCCGAGCAGGGACGCCCGGCCGTGGCCGGGTCCCGCTGAGTGGCGATGCCGGCCCGACCGCGTCGCCCGCCCACCCTGAATTCGATTTCGACGGCGGAACATTCCCGACGGCCGGCGTCGACGGCGCAGTTGCGTGCCTTCCAGCGGAATGATCTTCCGTACAGGAATAACAGGCAATATCACGTGAACCGTAGACCTAGTGGAAGAGGAAACGGAATGAATTCTGACATTGGTAGGTACAGCAGGAAGAACGCGGTGATCACGGGTGGCGGCAACGGAATTGGGCTGGCCATAGCGAAGCTGCTGGTGGACGGCGGAGCCCGAGTGGTGATCACCGGTCGTTCTCCGGCCACACTCGACGCTGCACTGGAACAGCTCGGCGAGAACGCGGTGGGCATTCCGGGTGATGTGGCCTCGTTGTCCGACCTGGAGGCTCTGGCAGACAAGGTGAAGGGCGAGCTCGGCACGGTCGACGCCCTTTTCGTCAACGCCGGCATCGCGCCCCTCACGCCTTTCGAGTCGACCACCGGCGAGGAGTACGACGAGATCTTCGCGATCAATGTCAAGGGCGCGTTCTTCACCGTGCAGAAGCTCGCCCCACTGCTGACCACGGGTGCCGGCGTCGTCTTCACCACCTCGATCGCCAACGTCATCGGTCTGTTGGAGACCAGTGTCTATTCCGCCGGCAAAGCGGCGCTGCGCTCCATGGCCCGCAGTCTTTCCCGCGAGCTGCTTCCCCGCGGAATCCGTGTCAACGCGGTCAGCCCGGGTCCCATCGACACGGGGATTCTGGAGACCATGATGTCTGCGGAGGCTGCGAAGGAGTTCAAGGCGCAGCGGGTCGCGAACAATCCTATGCAGCGTTTCGGTCTCCCTGACGAGGTGGCCCGGGCGGCCGCGTTCCTCGCCTTCGATGCCACTTAGAGGTCCTAACAAAGGCGTTGGACGTGCCGGTGGGTGATCAGGCAGGTCGCGAGGCCGAGGAAGGCTTCGTGGATGTCGTCGCGCCGTTCCCAGCGGACGCGTAGGCGCCGGAAGCCGTGCAGCCAGGCGATGGTGCGTTCGACGACCCACCGGTGCACTCCGAGCCCCGAACCATGAGGGGTGCCGCGGCGGGCGATCACCGGCTTGATGCCCAAAGCCCACACGAGCCGACGGTACTTGTCGTGGTCGTAGCCACGGTCGCCGAGCACCATGTCGGGCCGCCGACGCGGCCGCCCGACCAGGCCCGCAACGGACGGGACCTTGGCGAGGAGGGGCAGCAGTTGCGTGACGTCGTTACGGTTGCCGCCGGTCAGCGACACCGCGAGCGGGACGCCCTGACCGTCGACGAGGACGTGGTGCTTGCTGCCCGGACGCGCACGGTCGACCGGGCTGGGTCCGCTTTTGGGCCTCGTCGAGCGGCCCGCACATGGCTGGAGTCGATCACCGCCCGAGACCAGTCGAGCTGCTTCGCAGCCCGCAACTTCTGCAGCAGGATGACGTGAAGGCGGTCCCACACGCCGGCCTCGTTCCAAGCGGCCAGCCGCCGCCAGCACGTCATGCCTGAGCCGAAGCCGAGCTCCTGGGGTAGGTACTCCCACTGGATGCCGGTGTGCAGGACGA
>NZ_JAAGMD010000503.1 GCF_010548465.1 Streptomyces sp. SID14436
GCACCGGCCGCCGTGCCCGCCCCCGCGGCCAAGGCGGCCAAGTCCAAGGCCGCCACGGCCAAGAGCTGACCGTGACCCGGCGGACCGACTGGGCCGAGTACGACATCGCCGCCTCCGACGTCCCGGCGAGGGACCGAAGAGGCGGCGACGGCCCCGACCCCGACGGAAACGGGATCTTCGGGGACCAGGCTCACGACCGACAGGCGTACGGGCACGCGACGGGCGGCACGGAGAGACGCGCGGCGCACGGTGATGCCGATGCGGGCGCACCGTTCCGTGCGCGTGGTCCACGGGGGGACGGCCCGCGTGACGGCGGGTCGCGTGGTGGACGCGGTCGCAGGCGCCGGAGCTCCGGCGAAGCGGACGCCATGGACGGGGGCACCTCTTCTTCGTCGAGGGCCGAGCGGGAGGAGCCTCCGGGGGACCCGGTCGAGCGGGCGCGGGCCATCTGTCTGCGCCTGCTCACCGGGACCCCGCGTACCCGGAAGCAACTCGCCGACGCCCTCCGCAAGCGGGACATCCCCGACGAGGCCGCCGAGGAGGTGCTGTCCCGGTTCGAGGAGGTCGGACTGATCAACGACGGTGCCTTCGCCGACGCCTGGGTGGAGTCCCGGCACCACGGCCGGGGACTGGCACGCCGCGCGCTCGCCCGGGAGCTGCGCACCAAGGGCGTCGATCCGACGCTCATCGACGCCGCCGTCTCCCAGCTCGATTCCGAGCAGGAGGAGACCACCGCCCGCGAGCTGGTCGCCCGCAAGCTGCGCGCCACCCGCGGCCTGGACCGCGACAAGCGGCTCCGCCGCCTCGCCGGCATGCTCGCCCGCAAGGGCTACCCCGAGGGCCTCGCCCTGCGCGTGGTCAGACAGGCACTCGAGGAGGAGGGCGAGGACACCGACTTCCTGGGCGACGCCACCGACTGAAGCGGCCGGGACGCCGGTGAGACACCCTCCGAGCCGGGGGCGCCCTGTGCTGTCCCCGCGCACGTAGCCCTCGCGGCGGCACCACCGTCAGCCCCGCGGAGGCTCCACCGGCAGGCCCGCGGCACGCCACGCCTGGAAGCCGCCGACCAGATCGGTGGCCCGGCACAGCCCCAGCCGGTGCAGGGACTCCGCCGCCAGACTGGAGGCGTACCCCTCGTTGCAGACCACCACCACGCGCAGGTCGTGCCCGGTTGCCTCGGGCAGGCGGTGACTGCCCGTCGGATCCAGCCGCCACTCCAACTCGTTGCGCTCGACGACCACGGCACCCGGGATCAGCCCGTCCCGTTCCCGGAGCGCGGCGTAGCGGATGTCGACGAGCAGGGCCTCGCCCGCGCGTGCCGCCTCGTGGGCCGCCTGCGGTCCGACGCGCGTGTAGCCGGCGCGCACCTGTTCCAGCAGGTCGTCGATTCCCCGGGCGCGGTCCGGCCCGGTGTCCGGGGTCCCGGTGGTCTCCGTGTTCGGGTCGCTCACTGCCAGTCCTCCGGGCGTTCCACCTGCTCCAGACGCAGGATCCGGCCGCTGCGGCTGTAGCGGCGGATCCGCGGCAGGGGCGGGTGGTAGGCGTGCACGGACACCGCGTGCCGGTCCGGGGACTCGTTGAGCACCTCGTGCACGTGGTGCTGTCCGAAGGCGCGGCCCCGCCCGGCCGGCAACAGGCGTTCCCGGTCCACGCCGTCGGTCAGTTCCAGCGTCCGCCAGCCGTCGGTGGGCAGCCGGGCGGCCAGCGAGTTCTCCGTCAGCTCGCCCGAGGCGGTCATGAAGGCGCCGACCGAGTCGGCGTGGTCGTGCCAGCCGGTACCGGTGCCCGGCGGCCAGCCGATCAGCCATGCCTCGCTGCCACCCGGCCCGTCGAGCCGCACCCAGGTGCGGCCCTCGGGGGCGAGCGGCAGGGCGGCGATCAGCTCGGTGTCGGCGGCGACGCGCCGTACGAAGTCCAGGAGTTCCGCCTGCGTGGGCGCCGGGTCGTCGGCCGACGAGGGCGAGGCGGGGGAGGAGTCAGTGGGGAAGACAGACACGTGCACCGTCCTGAGGAACGTTCGCGGAGACACGCGGCGGCAACAGCAGCCACGGGGGCAGCCGGCGGCGCGCGGGAGGAAAGGTAGGAACGCGAATCAACAGGACGTGCGACACACGCAGCCCGCGTAGCGGACGAGGTCCATGTGGACCCTCCGCCACAGGTGCACGCAGGTGTCGGTCACGGTCCGGAGTACACCACGGGGCGACCCGGGGCTTCAACTCACGCCCGGCATGTGACACCCGGATCGGTGAGCAGCACCAGGCCCTGACGCCGATTCACCGGCCGGACGGGCGGCGGCGGGCCGTACTTGTCACGGGGCCATGCGCCTCATGGCGCATGGCGCGCATGGGGGGCGCTTCCCCCCCCGGCACACGCTCAGGACGACACCGTCTCGGCTTCCGCCTCCGCCTGCGCCTCCGACTCCTTCTCCGTGTCCGTGCTCGCCGGTCCCCCGAGCACCGTCTCGGCCGCCGCGTACAGGTCCGCCGGTCGCACCCCGTTCAGGGCCGTGACGAGGTGTCCGTCGGGACGCACCAGCAGCACGGTGTGCGCGGCCGCTCCCGGATACTCCTCGGCGACCAGCAGTTCGGCCGGGTGCGGCAACGCCTCCACCGCCGCCGCGAGCCGGGGCATGATGCCGGCGGACACCCAGTGCCGGCGCGCCCACACCCCCGTACCGGGGGCGATCAGCACGACGAGGAGGGCACCGCGCCCGAGCCGTTCCCGCAGGGGCACGAAGGTGCCGTCCTCCGCGGTCACGACGACGTCCGTGACCGGCGCGCCGGGAGGCGTGTCGACGGGCACGGCCCCCTCCAGGTCACGCGGCGTCAGCGGTGAGGGGTCGTACACGCCCGGCGTGCCGACCGGCCCCTCCCCGAGGTGGCCGTCCATCAGCAGGGAGTCGTGGCCCCGGCCCGTCCCGGGCAGCCGGGTCCGCAGCCCCCCGCCGCCGCGCAGCAGCGGCAGCACCTGGTCGGCGGCCCGCAGCCGGGCCGCGACCAGGGCTCGGCGCTCGGTCTGGTAGCTGTTCAGCAGTGCTTCGTGCGGGCCGTGGTGCCAGGCCAGCGCCAGTTTCCAGGCGAGGTTGTCGGCGTCCCGCAGCCCCTCGTCCACCCCGTGGGTCCCCAGCGCGCCCAGGAGGTGGGCCGCGTCCCCGGCGAGGAACACGCGGTCCGCCCGCCAGCGTCGGGCGAGCCGGTGGTGGACGGTGTGGACGCCGGTGTCCAGCAGCTCGTAGGGCGGGGTCGTGCCGTCGGTCCAGCCGGCCAGGGTCTCCCGGACCCGGGCCAGCAGCAGCTCGGGCGTGACGAGGTCCTTGCCGGGCGGGAGGAGCCAGTCCAGCCGCCACACCCCGTCCGGCAGGGGGCGTGCGGTGATCTCCCCGGCCGAGGGCCCGCTGGTGCGCCAGGGCGGCAGCCGGTGCAGCAGGGCGACGTCCTCCCAGGGCAGGTCGGCCCGCAGGGCCGCCACGGCGTGCCGCTCCACCGCCGTCCGGCCCGGGAAACGGATGTCCTGCAGCTTGCGCACGGTCGAGCGGGGGCCGTCGCAGCCCACCAGGTAGCTGCCGCGCCACCAGGTGCCCGCCGGGCCGCGGGTGTGGGCGGTGATGCCTGAAGGTTCCTGCTCCAGGGAGTCCAGGCGGCTGTCCACGGCCACTTCGGCCAGCCGCTCGCCGGCCAGGGCGGCGCGCAGGGCATCGGTCAGCACATGCTGGGCGATGTGCAGCGGGGCGGGGTCGCCGGTGTCGTCGAAGAAGACCTCACGCATCACCTGCTTGCGCCGCATCGACCGCCATCCGGCCCAACGCGCGCCGTACTGGTCCAGGGGCAGCCCGGTCAGTCTCTCCATCAGAGCCGCGGTGTCCTCGCGCAGCACGACGGTGCGCGCCGGACGCGGATCGTCCTTGCCCGGTCCCTCGTCCAGGACCACGCAGGGCACCTCCTGGCGCGCCAGCGCCAGGGCGAGCGTGAGCCCGACGGGCCCCGCTCCGACGATGATCACCGGGTCCACGGCGCTGCGTCCCCTGCTCGAAGTGACGTCCCGGGGGACAGGGGTGAACAGGAAAATGGAGCAGGGTGCACGATCACACAACGTATGCAACCCATTGCCGGTGCTTGCGTCAAGTGACCGAAGCGAGTGGCGATCATGAACCTCGGCGGAGCGTGTCACACGACGCGACCGCTGATGACACGCGTCCCTCCTCATACGGCTGTGGCCCGCCGGTCGGCCGGCGGGCCACAGTCCTGTCCTGCGGTGACGAGGCGTCACACGGTCTTGTCGCCGCCGGCATCGGGCGCCCCGACCTCACCCGCGTTCAGGTCGACGACGTCGTCGGCCCCGAGCACCGCACCCGTGCCGCGCTTGCTGCTGCGCAGCCTGACCTCGAGCCAGGAGGCGAAGGAGGTGAGGATGAAGTTGAGCACGATGAAGATGATCGCCACGACGATGAAGCTGGGGATGACGTTGGCGTAGTTCGCCGCGAGGGTGCCGCGCGAGTTGAGCAGCTCGGTGAAGCCGAGCATGACGCCACCGAGCGCGGTGTCCTTCACGATGACGACGAGCTGGCTGACGATGGCCGGCAGCATCGCGGTGACCGCCTGCGGCAGCAGGATGCTCTTCATCGTCTGGCTCTTGCGCAGGCCGATCGCGTAGCCCGCCTCGGCCTGGCCCTTGGGCAGCGAGAGGATGCCCGCCCGGACGATCTCGGCGAGGACCGAGGCGTTGTAGAGCACCAGGCCGGTGACGACCGCGTACAGGGGGCGGTCGGCACTGCTGACGTCCGTGGACCGCGCGAAGAACTCGTTCGCGAAGAGCATCAGGAGGAGCACCGGGATGGCCCGGAAGAACTCCACGATGACAGCGGCCGGCGCGCGGACCCACCGGTGGTCCGACATCCTCGCGATGCCCAGAACGGCGCCCAGGGGCAGGGCGATGATCATGGACAGAGCCGCGGCCTTCAGGGTGTCGGCGAGACCGGGCAGCAGATACGTCGTCCAGGCGTTGGCCTCGGTGAACGGCTTCCACAGGGACCATTCGAGCTGGCCCTTGTCGTCCATGACCCGCCAGATCCACCAGAGCAGCAGCGCCAGGAGGACGAAGAAGACCACGGAGAGGATCACATTGCGCCGCTTGGCCCTGGGGCCGGGAGCGTCGTAGAGAACGGAGGTCATCGCTTCACCGCCAGGCGCTTGCTGAGCCAGTTGAGGAACAGACCGGTGGGCAGGGTCAGCACCACGAAGCCGAAGGCGAAGACCCCGCCGATGAGGAGTGTCTGTGCCTCGTTCTCGATCATTTCCTTCATCAGGAGCGCGGCCTCAGCGACACCGATCGTGGCCGCCACGGTCGTGTTCTTGGTCAGGGCGATCAGCACGTTGGCCAGCGGGCCGATGACCGAGCGGAACGCCTGCGGCAGCACGACGAGCCGGAGCACCTGGCTGAAGTTCAGTCCGAGGGCCCGGGCGGCCTCCGCCTGGCCGACGGGCACGGTGTTGATGCCCGAGCGGATCGCCTCGCACACGAAGGCGGCGGTGTAGGCGACGAGGCCGAGCACGGCCAGTCGGAAGTACTTGAGCTCGAAGTCGTCCGGCGCGCCCATCGCCACGCCGAAGATGTCGGCGAGGCCGAGCGAGGTGAAGACGATGATGACCGTCAGCGGGATGTTCCGGACGACGTTCACGTACGTGGTGGCGAAGCCACGCATGAGCGGGACCGGGCTGACGCGCATGGCCGCGAGCAGGGTGCCCCAGATCAGCGATCCGATGGCCGAGAAGACGGTGAGCTGCACCGTGACCCAGAAGGCGCCCAGTAGGGACGGGTCGTCATAGTTTGAAAGAAAGTCGAACACGATCTCCCGCGCTTCCGGGTGTGTGACGTACGTGGCGGACGTGACGTGCCGCCGCCGGCCCGGTGGGGGACGGCGGCACGTTCGCGGCTCCCCGCGGAGGGCGCGGGGAGCCTGCGTCGGCGGAGTCCCGCGTTACTGGACGATCTGGCCGATCTTCGGGGCTTCCTCGTACTTGTAGTTCGCGGGGCCGAAGTTCTTCTCGACGGCTTCCTTCCACGCACCGTCGGAGACCATCTTCTCCAGCGCCTTGTTGACCTTGTCCACGGTCTCGGTGTCGCCCTTCTTGACCCCGACGCCGTAGTTCTCGTTGCTGAGCTTCAGGCCGGCCAGCTTGAACTTGCCCTTGTACTGCTCCTGGGCGGCGTAGCCGGCGAGGATCGAGTCGTCGGTGGTCAGCGCGTCCACCTGCCCGTTCTGCAGGGCGGACAGGCACTCGGAGTAACCACCGCGGTTGCTCAGCTGGGCCTTCGGGGCGAAGTCCTTCTTGACGTTCTGCGCCGAGGTGGAGCCGGTCACCGAGCAGAGCTTCTTGTCGTTCAGGTCCGTGGCCTCGGAGATGTCCGAGTCGGACTTGACCAGGAGGTCCTGGTGGGCCAGCAGGTACGGACCCGCGAAGTCGACCTTCTCCTTGCGCTCGTCGGTGATCGAGTACGTCGCCGCGATCAGCTTCACGTCCCCGCGCGAGAGGGCGTTCTCACGGTCGGCGCTCTTGGTCTCGACCCACTCGATCTGGTCGGGCTCGTAGCCGAGCTCCTTGGCGACGTAGGTGGCGACGTCCACGTCGAAGCCGGAGAAGGAACCGTCCGGCTCCTTCAGGCCCAGGCCGGGCTGGTCGTACTTGATGCCGATCTTGATCTTGCCGCCGCCCCCGGAGGACGACGAACCGCTGTCGTTGCTGTCGTCGCCGCCGCACGCGGTGGCGGTGAGGGCAAGGGCGAGTACGGCGGCCGAGGCGGCAGTGACCTTGCGGAGCTTCATGGTGCACATCCTTTGGCTGTGAAGTGGTGCGGCCCGGTAGGTGTGTCCGGTGACGCAAGTCGTCGGGGCGCTGGCTGCGCCGTCAGTGATGCAGGATCTTCGACAGGAAGTCCTTGGCACGGTCGCTGCGCGGGTTGCTGAAGAACTGGTCCGGCGAAGCCTGTTCGACGATGCGGCCGTCGGCCATGAACACCACGCGGTTGGCGGCCGAACGGGCGAATCCCATCTCGTGGGTCACGACGATCATGGTCATACCGTCCCGGGCGAGCTGCTGCATGACTTCCAGCACCTCGTTGATCATCTCCGGGTCGAGGGCCGAGGTCGGCTCGTCGAAGAGCATGACCTTGGGCTCCATGGCCAGGGCGCGCGCGATAGCGACGCGCTGCTGCTGGCCACCGGAGAGCTGCGCGGGGTACTTCTCCGCCTGCGCGCCGACGCCGACCCGGTCGAGCAGGGCACGGGCCCGCTCCTCGGCCTTCTTCTTGTCCGCCTTGCGGACCTTGACCTGGCCCAGCGTCACGTTCTCGAGCACGGTCTTGTGCGCGAAGAGGTTGAAGGACTGGAAGACCATGCCCACGTCGGCCCGCAGCCGGGCGAGCTCCTTGCCCTCGGCGGGCAGCGGCTTGCCGTCGATCACGATCGAGCCGGTGTCGATCGTCTCCAGGCGGTTGATGGTGCGGCACAGGGTGGACTTCCCGGACCCGGAGGGCCCGATGACCACGACGACTTCACCTCGGGCAACCGTCAGGTCGATGTCCTGGAGTACGTGCAACGCGCCGAAGTGCTTGTTGACGCTCTTCAGGACGACCAGGTCGCCGGTCGCGGCCACATCTTCCTTGGCCACCGATACTTCGGTCATCGCTCTCAGGCTCCGTCCTCCTCGGTTTCGGAGGACAGTAGTAATCGTTCAGACCTGCGTCATTACATCTGAGGGGAATCTGAGCATCACGATCCGATAGCAATCGGACACCTGTCGTGGCACTTGTGAGCAGGGGTGATTTCGTGCGGGTAACGGTACCGAAGCGCAACCGGAACCCTCTTGACGCCGTCCTCATCCATCGGCGTGACTGCAAGGTGCACGCGCGCGTGCACGCGTTTTTCTACACGCATCGATCGTACGGCCGATGAACCGAGAGGGGCCCGGATGAGACTGCTGCTCGTCGAGGACGACAACCATGTCGCCGCCGCCCTGTCGGCGGTGCTGGCGCGGCACGGTTTCGACGTCACTCACGCGCGCAGCGGCGAGGAGGCCCTCCAGGCGCTCGTACCGGAGGGCGATGGCTTCGGCGTCGTCCTGCTCGACCTGGGCCTGCCCGACCAGGACGGCTACGAGGTCTGCGGCAAGATCCGCAAGCGCACCAGCACCCCGGTGATCATGGTCACCGCCCGTTCCGACGTGCGCTCGCGCATCCACGGCCTCAATCTCGGCGCCGACGACTACGTCGTCAAGCCCTACGACACGGGCGAGCTGCTGGCCCGGATCCACGCCGTCAGCCGGCGTTCCGCCCCGGAGGACGTGGCCGCCGCGAGCGAGACAGAGCTGCGGCTGGGGCCCGTCCACATCGAGCTGCCGACCCGCCAGGTCAGCGTCAACGGATCGGTCGTCCAGCTGACCCGCAAGGAGTTCGACCTGCTGGCCCTGCTCGCCCAGCGCCCGGGGGTCGTCTTCCGGCGCGAGCAGATCATCAGTGAGGTGTGGCGCACCAGCTGGGAGGGGACCGGGCGCACCCTGGAGGTGCACGTGGCCTCGCTGCGGGCGAAGCTGCGGATGCCGGCCCTCATCGAGACCGTGCGCGGCGTCGGGTACCGGCTCGTCGCGCCCGCGGCGTAGCGGGGCCGGGTGCACACGCGTCTGCTTCCGCTGCTCATCGTGCTGATGGCGGCCGTCCTGCTCGCGCTGGGCGTGCCCCTCGCGGTGAGCCTGGCCGGCGCGCAGCAGCAGAAGGTGGTCGTCGACCGGATCGACGACACGGCGCGTTTCGCGGCGCTGGCCCAGTTCGTCACCGAGCCCGCCGACCCGGTCGCGGGGGATGTCAACGAGCGGCGGGAGACCCTCGGCAGGGAGCTGAGCAGCTACCACGACGTCTACGGGATCAGGGCCGGCGTCTTCTACCGGAACGACTCGCCCATGGCGCACGCGCCGGCCGACTGGTTCCTGCCGCGCTCGGGCGAGGTCCGTGACGCGTTCCAGGAGGCGCTGCTCAGCCGTCGCAGCCACGACCCCGAGCAGGTGTGGCCCTGGCAGCGGCGCAATCTGGTCGTCGCCTCGCCGGTGATCCGCGACGGTGACGTGGTCGCGGTGGTCGTCACCGACTCGCCGACCGGCCAGATGCGCTCCCGCATCCTGCAGGGCTGGCTGGTGATCGCGGCGGGCGAGGCGGCCGCGATGCTGCTGGCCGTCGGCGCCGCCCTGCGGCTGACCGGCTGGGTGCTGCGGCCGGTCCGGATCCTGGACGCCACCACCCACGACATCGCCACCGGACGGCTGAAGTCCCGCGTCGCGGTGGCGGGCGGGCCGCCGGAGCTGAGACGGCTGGCCCGCTCGTTCAACGAGATGGCGGACAACGTCGAGAGCGTGCTGGAGCAGCAGCGCGCCTTCGTCGCGGACGCCTCCCACCAGCTCCGCAACCCCCTCTCGGCGCTGCTGCTGCGCATCGAGCTGCTCGCCCTGGAGCTGCCCGAGGGCAATGAGGAGATCGCCTCCGTCCAGGCCGAGGGCAAGCGGCTGGCACGGGTCCTGGACGACCTGCTCGGCCTGGCGCTGGCCGAGCACAGCGAGCCGCACCTCCAGGTCACGGACATCGGCGCGCTCGCCGCCGAGCGGGTGGCGGCCTGGGCGCCCACCGCGGAGGCGAAGGGGGTGCGCCTGGTCGGCAGCTGTCCGCCCACCACCGCGTGGGCGGACCCGGTCGGGCTGTCCAGCGCCCTGGACGCGGTGATCGACAACGCCGTGAAGTTCACGCCCGAGGGCGAGACCGTCGAGGTGACGGTCGGCTCCGACCGGGACACCTCCAGCGTCGTGGTCACCGACAACGGGCCGGGGCTGACCGACGAGGAGCTGACCCGCGTGGGCGACCGTTTCTGGCGCAGCGGCCGGCACCAGAACGTCAACGGGTCCGGGCTCGGCCTGTCCATCACGCGGGCCCTGCTGTCGGCGGGCGGCGGCTCGATCGCGTACGACCACCACGAACCGCACGGGCTGCGGGTCACGGTCACGGTGCCGAGGCACGGGTTCGCGGCGGGGGAGAACCTGCCTCAGGGCTTGACGGACCGGTAGTAGCGGCGCGCGCCCTCGTGCAGCTGGAGCGGGTCGGTGTAGATGGCGGTGCGCACGTCGACCAGCTGCGCCGAGTGCACGTGCGCGCCGATCCCGTCCCTGCTCTTGAGCACGACGCGGGTCAGCCACTCGGTGATCCGGGCATCCACGTCCGACCGGGTGATCAGCAGGTTGGTGACGGCCATCGTCGGGACGGTGGCGCCGTGCTGGCTGCCGGGGTAGGCCGACTCGGGCATGTTGGTGGCCCGGTAGTGGCGGGCGGCGCCGCCCAGCCGGTGCAGCTCGCCGACCAGGCTCGCCTCGATCGGCACGAAGCGCAGCGCCGAGTCCTCGGCGAGTCCCTTCAGCCCGTCCGTGGGCAGGCCGCCGGACCAGAAGAACGCGTCCAGGCCGTGGCCGAGCCGCTCCGGGCCGATGTCGATGCCCTCGGAGGAGGGCCGGATGTCCGTCTCCGGGTCGATGCCGGCCGCCTCCAGGACACGGTTGGCGATGAGCCGGACCCCGGACTTGGGCGGCCCTATGGCGACCCGCTTGCCCCGCAGATCGGTGACGGAGCGGATGTCCGAGCCGGGGGCGACCACCAGCTGGACGTAGTCGTCGTAGAGGCGCGCGACCCCGCGCAGCCGGTCGGCGCCCGGCCCGCCCCGCAGCCGGTACGTCTCCACGGCGTCGGCGGCGGCGATGGCGTAGTCGGCCTGCCCGGTCGCCACGCGCCGGAGGTTCTCCTGCGAGCCGTCGCTGGTCTGCAGCCGTATGTCGAGGTCGGGCATGTGTCTGCCGAGCGAGGAGCGCAGGAGCTCGCCGTACTTCTGGTAGACACCCGCGCGGGTGCCCGTGCTCATCGTCACCGTGCCGCCGGGCGGCTCCTCGGCCCAGGGCTTGTGCCACCACAGCAGCAGCCCGAGCGCGACAAGGGCGGCGACCGCGCCCCGCAGGGCCCGGCGCCTGCCGACCCGGGACAGCGCGTGGAACATGCGCGCGATCCTGCCAGCCCGTGTGCCCCGCTGACCAGGGCGAGGCTCACAGGGCGGGCGCGGAACGCGGGCCGGGCCGGCGCGGGGGGCTGTCAGCGGGGGCTGTCCGAGGGGGCCACTACAGTCGCGGCATGAGTGCTTCGCCCGCCGACCTCGTCCGCGCCTTCCACCGGGCCTTCGGTCTGGACGCGCGCGACGTGCCGTCCCGGGTCCCGCCCGAGCTCGCCGCCCAGCGGGGCGAACTGCTGGCGGAGGAGGCCGCGGAGGTCGCCGAGGTGTCGGTGACCGGCCCGCTCGACCGGCTGGCGCACGAACTGGCCGACGTGGTCTACGTCGCCTACGGGACGGCGCTGGTCCACGGCATCGACCTCGACGCGGTGATCGCCGAGGTGCACCGCTCGAACATGACGAAGCTGGGCCCCGACGGCCGGGTCACCCGCCGCGCCGACGGGAAGGTCCTCAAGGGCGACCACTACCGGGCGCCGGACGTGGCGGCGGTGCTGCGGCGGCAGGGCTGGAATCCCGACAGCGCCTGATTCCGGACAGCGGCTCGCCCACAAGCCGGTTTGTCACGCGCACGCCTGGACCTCCGGCCACCCGTCCCCCATGATGACGGATCCATGACAACGATGGCATCGGTCATCGGCACCGGCATCGGTGACCGGCCGTCGGTCATCGGCATGGGCACTGGCATCGGCATCGGCATCGAGGGCGGTCATCGTGCGCGGACTTCTCGTCAGGGCCACACTGGCCGCGGCCCTCGTCGTCGCGCCCCTGTCCACGGCCACCGCCGCCTCGGCGCAGGACCGGGACGCGCCCGCCACGGCCCCCGCCGCGCCCCGCGCCGTCACAGACGCCGAGGCCGGCTGGACCCCGCCGCTCAGCACCCGGGGCCGCTGGATCGTCGACGCCGACGGCAACCGCTTCCGCCTCCGCTCGGGGAACTGGCACGGCGCCAGCGGCACCTGGAACGGCTCGGGCAGCTGGGACGACGACGCCAACCACCACGCGGGCGAGAACGCGGGCCGCGTCCCGCTCGGCCTGGACCGCGCCCCCATGGCCGAGATCATCGCGGGCTTCCGGGAGATCGGGATCAACAGCATCCGGCTGCCGTTCTCCAACGAGATGATCCACGACACCACGCCCGTCACCGACGACGCCGTCGCCGCCAACCCGTCCCTGCGCGGCAGGACCCCGCTGGTGGTGTACGACACGGTGGTGCGTGAACTGACCGCCGCCGGCCTCGCGGTGATCCTCAACAACCACACCAACACCACCCGCTGGTGCTGCGGGGTGGACGGCAACGAACGCTGGAACGCGAGCCGCACCACCGCCGAGTGGGAGGACGACTGGCTGTTCATGACCCGCCGCTACCGGGACAACGACCGCGTGGTGGGAGCCGACCTGTACAACGAGGTGCGCCGGTCCGTCTGGGACGACCCGAACTGGGGGCTCGGCGACCGGCACGACTGGTTCGCCGCCTCGCAGCGGGTCGCCGACCGCATCCTCACCGAGGCCGACCCGGACCTGCTGATCGTCGTCGAGGGCATCAACTGGACCGGCCTCCCCGTCGACGGCCTCCCGCACGGGCGCCCCACCCTGGAACCTGCCCGCCACCTCTCCCACACCCTCGTCGACTCCGGGAAACTGGTCTACTCCGCCCACTTCTACGGCTACACCGGCCCCCGCCACACCGGCGCCACCGGCCTGGGCGAGACCAGCGACCCCCGCTACCAGGACCTGACCCCGGCCGAACTCGTCGACGTCGTCGACCGGCAGGCCCTGTTCGCGGCGGCCGACTCCGGCCGCCACTACACCGCCCCCGTGTGGATCAGCGAGTTCGGCGTCGGGGGCCGCGAGGAGACCGCCGCCGCACCCCGCGCCTGGTTCGAGAACTTCGTCGACCACCTGATCCGCAGCGACGCCGACTTCGCGTACTGGCCGCTCGTCGGCTGGCACGACAACCGCCGGGGCAACGGCTGGGCCCTGCTGCACTGGGACGCGGCGGGCCACCGCATGGGCGTGTACGACGGCGACGACTGGCGGGCCGCAGCCTGGAGCCGCCTCGTCGGGGCAGCGGGACGGACCGGCCCCGTGGCCCCCGCCGCCGACTGGTCCATGCTCAGCCCCGACCACGGCGACTTCGTCCAGTCCCGCCGGATGCGGGCACTGCCCGACTTCGACCCCGGCGCGCGCAAGGCCGTCTGCCCGGACGGACAGCGGCTGATCGGCCTCGGCCACACCGGCCGCCGCGGCCTGTGCTCGGACGTGACCGCCGGGGACCTCGCCGCCAAGGGCGGCGGACACCGCGTCGTCGTCGACGAGCGGTACGTGGAAGCGGGCCGCGACTGGGCCGGCGGCTACACCAAGCTGCAGTGCCCCGAGGGGTACTTCATAACGGGGTACGCCGTGCGCGGCTCGGCCGTCTCCTCCGCCCTCTGTTTCGAAGCGGCCCCCGAACGGCTCGGCGGGAACGGCCGCACGGTGTGGTTCGACCGCGGTGACAACCGGGGCCCGGCTCCCGGGGGCGGCGACTTCGCCCACGGCCACTACAAGGGCCAGTGCGCCGACGGGGAGTACCTGGCCGGGGTCGCCTACACCGGCCGCCTGGGGTCGTGGCGCACCCCGGACGCGCTGTACTGCCGCGCCCTGCGCTGACCGCCGTCCGCAGCCCGCCGTCCGCAGCCCGCCGTCCGCAGCCCGCCGCCCGGCCGCCTGCCGCCGGATGAGACGGTCGCGCATGGGTGTGAGCCTGTGGGCCATGGAGCGTCTCACCACCGTTGATTTGAATGACGACATGAATGACGACATGAACGACAACATGAGCCATCAAGCGCAGAACACCGCACCCACCACCGCAGTCACCACCGCATCCGGACCCGGCTCCGTATCCGCACCCGCGCCCCTCCTCGTCATCGGCGGCACCGGCAAGACCGGCCGACGGGTCGTCGACCGCCTCCGGGCGCTCGGGAGGCCCGCGCGCGTGGGGTCCCGCAGCAGCACGACTCCCTTCGTCTGGGAGGACGAGGGCACCTGGCAGGCCGCGCTGGACGGGGTCTCCGCCGCGTACGTGACCTATTACCCCGACCTGGCGTTCCCCGGGGCGAAGGAGGCCGTCGGCCGGTTCGCCGCCTTCGCGGTGGCCCGGGGGGTGCGCCGGCTGGTGCTGCTCTCCGGCCGGGGCGAGGAGGGCGCCGTCGCCGCCGAGGACGCCCTCAAGGCGTCCGGCTGCGACTGGACCGTCGTCCGGGCGAACTGGTTCGCCCAGAACTTCAGCGAGAGCTTCTTCCTCGAACCGGTCCGCTCGGGCGAGCTGGTGCTGCCCGCCGGGGACGCCGTCGAACCCTTCGTGGACGCCGGCGACATCGCCGACGTCGTGGTCGCGGCCCTCACCGACGACCGTCACACCGGCCGGACCTACGAACTGTCCGGACCCCGCCTCCTGAGCTTCCACGACGTGGTCCGCGACCTGTCCGCCGCCACCGGCCGGACCATCATCTACGTCCCGGTCGGAGCCGACGACTACCGCGCCGCACTGCGGGCGGCGGGCGAGCCGGAGGAGTTCGCGGACCTCTTCACCCTGATCACCGACGGCCGGAACGCCAGTGTCGTGCACGGCGTCCGGGAGGTGCTCGGACGCGAGCCCAAGGACTTCTCGGCCTACGCCGACGAGGCCGCGGCCACCGGCGTCTGGGACGTCTGATCACCGTCACCCCGTCGCGGCACCCGCCGGTCCGGGCGGGCCGCGACGGTCCGCGCGCGGGGCGCTCGCCGGGCCGGGGATCCCGCCGCGGGGGCCGGAGGGGAGGACTGGGGCGGAGGGCTCCGCGAAGCGCCTACCCTTGAGCAATGACCAGCAGCAGCGACCGGAGCCCGGCAGTGGACGTTCGATCATCTAAAACGTATGAAATTCGCACCTACGGGTGCCAGATGAACGTCCACGACTCCGAGCGATTGGCCGGGCTGCTCGAGGACGCGGGCTACGTGCGCGCCCCGCGAGGCTCCGAGGGTGACGCGGACGTCGTCGTCTTCAACACGTGCGCCGTCCGCGAGAACGCCGACAACAAGCTCTACGGCAACCTCGGCCACCTCGCCCCCAAGAAGGCGAGCCGGCCCGGCATGCAGATCGCGGTCGGCGGCTGCCTGGCACAGAAGGACCGCGACACGATCGTGAAGCGGGCCCCCTGGGTGGACGTCGTCTTCGGCACGCACAACATCGGCAAGCTGCCCGTCCTGCTGGAACGCGCCCGCGTCCAGGAGGAGGCACAGGTCGAGATCGCCGAGTCGCTGGAGGCGTTCCCCTCCACGCTCCCGACCCGCCGTGAGAGCGCCTACGCCGCCTGGGTGTCGATCTCCGTCGGCTGCAACAACACCTGCACCTTCTGCATCGTCCCCGCGCTGCGCGGCAAGGAGAAGGACCGCCGTCCCGGCGACATCCTCGCCGAGATCGAGGCCCTGGTCGCCGACGGCGTCTCCGAGATCACCCTGCTCGGCCAGAACGTCAACGCCTACGGCTCCGACATCGGCGACCGTGAGGCGTTCAGCAAGCTGCTGCGCGCCTGCGGAGGCATCGACGGCCTGGAGCGCGTCCGCTTCACCTCCCCGCACCCCCGGGACTTCACCGACGACGTCATCGCCGCCATGGCGGAGACGCCCAACGTGATGCCGCAGCTCCACATGCCGCTGCAGTCCGGCTCCGACCCGATCCTCAAGGCGATGCGCCGTTCCTATCGGCAGGAGCGCTTCCTCGGGATCATCGACAAGGTCCGGGCCGCGATCCCGCACGCGGCGATCAGCACCGACATCATCGTGGGCTTCCCCGGCGAGACCGAGGAGGACTTCGAGCAGACCCTGCACGTGGTGCGCGAGGCGCGCTTCGCCCAGGCGTTCACCTTCCAGTACTCCAAGCGGCCGGGCACCCCGGCCGCCGAGATGGACGGCCAGATCCCCAAGAAGGTCGTCCAGGAGCGCTACGAGCGGCTGGTGGCCCTCCAGGAGGAGGTCTCCTGGGAGGAGAACAAGAAGCAGATCGGCCGGACCGTGGAGCTGATGGTCGCGGAGGGCGAGGGCCGGAAGGACGACACCACTCACCGCCTGTCGGGCCGCGCCCCCGACAACCGGCTGGTGCACTTCACCAAGCCGGACCAAGAGGTGCGCCCCGGTGATGTGGTGACCGTCGAGATCACCTACGCCGCCCCCCACCACCTCCTCGCGGAGGGCGCCGTCCTGGACGTCCGGCGCACCCGCGCGGGCGACGCCTGGGAGAGGCGCACCGCGGAGAAGGCCGCCCAGCCCGCGGGCGTCATGCTCGGCCTGCCGAAGGTCGGCGTCCCCGAGCCGCTCCCGGCCGCTACCGGCGGCTGCGGCCTCGACTGACGGACGGCGCTCGAGGGCCGGCACCGAGGCCACGGCAGTAGCGGCTCTGCGCGTCCGGCGGGAGCCGCTCCGGCCACGGGGCGGCGGCTCTGCGCGTCCGGCGGGACCCGGGGGCACGGTTATCACTCCCGCCCCGGGCCATCGCGGGGGGTGCGGGCGTGCGGTGGGCCGGGGCGCGGGGGCGCGGGCTACGCTGCCGATCATGCTTGTCGCCGCTGCCGTCTGCCCCTGCCCGCCGCTGCTCGTCCCCGAGGTCGCCGCGGGCGCCGCCCCCGAACTGGACGCCGCACGCGCCGCCTGCGCGGTCGCACTCGGCGTACTCGCCGCGGCCCGGCCCGACCTGCTCGTGGTGGCCGGCCCCGCCGACGGTACCGGTCCCGCGTTCTATCCGCAGGGCACCGCGGGGTCCTTCCACGGCTTCGGGGTGGACCTCGGGGTGCGGCTCGGCGCGAGCCCGGACAGAACCGGGGACGCGCCGGACACCGAGGCGGGCCGGGACCTGCCGCCCGCGCTGGCCGTGGGCGCATGGCTGCTCGACCGGGCCGGATGGACGCATGCCCCGGTCGAGGGACTCGGCGTGCCGGAACCGCTCGCGGCCGAGCGGTGTATTCAAGAGGGAAGGGACCTCGCCGCCCGGGCGGAGCGGGTGGCGCTGCTGGTGATGGGCGACGCCAGCGCGTGCCGCACGCTCAAGGCACCCGGATATCTCGACGAGCGGGCCGCGCCCTTCGACGCGGAGGTGGCGCGGGCGCTGGAAGCGGCCGACACGGCGGCCCTGCGTGCGCTGGACCCCGTCCTGGCGGGGGAGCTGAAGGTGTCGGGCCGGGCCCCCTGGCAGGTACTGGCGGGCGCGGCGGAGAACACCCCGTTCACGGGGGCGCTGCTGCACGAGGACGCCCCCTACGGCGTGGGCTATCTGGTGGCCACCTGGTCCCGGCCGTGAGCCGCTCGGACCGGTGAGCAGCGGTGGCGGACGCCGGGGAACGGCGGACGTCGCGGAACGGCGGACGCCGGGGAACGGCGGACGGCCGGGAGCCGTCGTGCTCCCGGCCGTCCGCCGTATCACCCCTCAGGAAGCGGGCGGGGGCCCCGCCGGCGGCGTGCTGCCGCCGCCCGCGCCGGAACCGGGCTCGTCCTTGTGCGCGAGCCGGTCCACGGCGTCCTTGGCCTTGCCCGTGCCCGTCTGGATCCTGTCGCTGTACTTGCCCTTGGTCCTCTGGTCGACGGTCTTCGCGGCCTTGTCCAGGCCGCTCTGGATCTTGTCCCCGTGCTGCTGGGCGAGGTCGGAGACCTTCCCCTTCGCCGGGCCCAGTTTGGCCTTCAGATTGTCCAGGAGACCCATGGTTCACCTTCCGTCACGGCCGGTCCTATGTGCGGGCGCCCTCACCGGCGTCGCTGCCGGCCGCCTCGGCGGACTGCTGCTTCGGGATCCCGACGCCGTCGGCGCCGGAGGCGGAGCCGCCCGCCGCCCCGCCGGACGGCTCCTGCTCCCCGGCGGACTCCTCCGTCGCCGTGGCCGGTGCCGTCTCGTCGGTCGCCGGTCCGGCTGCCGCCTCGTCCGTCTGCTGTCCGTCCGCCTGCGTCCCGTCCGCCGGGGTCCCGGCGGGCGGGGCTTCCTCCGTCTCCGCGGTCCTGGCCCCGGATCTGCGAAGCAGCCGTGCGAAAACGCCCATGTCAACTCCATACGGTACTCGTGCGGGAGGCGTCCCGCGTCGTCGCGCGTTGCTACGGGAACGACCCCGTCCGCCTGCCGTCACGTAACTCGTTCGAGGCCCGGGTGAGAGGTTTGGGAGACTGGATCAGTGAGCAGCGCAGCCCCCGCCCCCCGCGTCATCGCCGTCGTCGGCCCCACTGCGGCCGGAAAGTCCGATCTGGGTGTTTTCCTGGCGCAACGCCTCGGAGGTGAGGTCGTCAACGCCGACTCGATGCAGCTCTACCGAGGGATGGACATCGGCACAGCCAAACTGACGCCCGAGGAGCGCGGCGGGGTGCCGCACCACCTCCTGGACATCTGGGACGTGACCGTCACCGCCTCCGTCGCCGAGTACCAGCGGCTCGCGCGGGAGCGGATCGACGCCCTGCTCGCCGAGGGCCGCTGGCCGGTCCTGGTGGGCGGCTCCGGCCTCTACGTCCGCGGTGCCGTCGACAACCTCGAGTTCCCCGGGACCGACCCCGACGTGCGCACCCGCCTGGAGGAGGAGCTCACGCTGCGGGGCCCCGGCGCCCTGCACGCCCGGCTCGCCGCCGCCGACCCCGCGGCCGCCCGGGCCATCCTGCCGAGCAACGGACGCCGGATCGTCCGCGCCCTGGAAGTGATCGAGATCACCGGCCGGCCGTTCACCGCCAACCTCCCCGGCCACGACTCGGTCTACGACACCGTCCAGATCGGCGTCGACGTGGCCCGGCCCGAGCTGGACGAGCGGATCGCCCGCCGGGTCGACCGGATGTGGGAGGCCGGCCTGGTCGACGAAGTGCGCGCACTGGAGGCGCAGGGGTTGCGCGAGGGGCGTACGGCCTCGCGCGCGCTCGGCTACCAGCAGGTGCTCACGGCGCTCGCGGGCGAGTGCACCCTCGACGAGGCGCGTTCGGAGACCGTGCGTGCCACCAAACGCTTCGCGCGCCGTCAGGATTCATGGTTCAGGCGCGACCCGCGGGTGCACTGGTTGAGTGGGGCCGCGGAGGATCTGGGGGAACTTCCGCAGCTTGCGCTGTCGTTGGTCGAACGACCGGTTACAGCCTGATCACGTCATGGCATCGGGACGCCCAGGCCGTCATCCGGGCCTGTGACGGCGTGCCATCATCGAGCTTCGATCGACCAAGTGGAGTCCAAGTTGGGAGGGCGCGTGGCGATGGAGGCCGGCCCTCGCGACACCGCACACGGCACCGAGCACCTCACCACCGAGCGGGGTGACCGGGAGCAGGAGACCGACCGTCTCAGCCCCGACGGGCCGGAGGAGACGCAGGGCGGTGTGACCGACGACGGCCCGGAGCCGGAGGAGATGTTCCAGGGCGGCGACGAGGTCGAGGTCGAGCTGCGCCCGCAGCGCCGACTGCGCCTGTGGCAGCTCGCGCCCATCGTCGGTCTGGCCGCGGTCGGCTCCCTGATGTTCGCCTTCCCGCTCGCCTTCGACTTCGGCGACAGCGGCGCCGTGATCGCCATGCTGGGCCTGCTGATCTGCTCCTGTTCCGCGGGGTGGGGCATGATGGCCGCCCGCCGGGTGGGCTACACCTGGCCCGGCCTGCCGTCCCGCGGCTCCGGCCGCAGACCCGACTGGCGGGTCGTGGCCGCGTACGCGGTGCTGGTCGTCGGCGTCGTCGCCCTGGCCGTTTGGCGGGTCGCCCGGCTCCGCTGACCCCCCGGGTCCGGAGGGGGCGAACACGCCCGCGCGCCACCCCGTACGATCGAGGAATGAGCACGCGGACCGCCTTCCTCAAGGGGCACGGCACCGAGAACGACTTCGTGATCGTCCCGGACCCCGAGAACACCGTTGATCTGCCCCCGGCCGCCGTCGCCGCCCTGTGCGACCGCCGCGCGGGCCTCGGCGGCGACGGGCTGCTGCACGTCGTGCGGTCCGCGGCGCACCCTGAGGCGCGCGCCATGGCGGCCGACGCCGAATGGTTCATGGACTACCGCAACGGCGACGGCTCGGTCGCCGAGATGTGCGGCAACGGCGTGCGGGTCTTCGCGCGCTACCTCCAGCGCGCCGGGTATGTGACCGAGGGGGACCTCGCGATCGCCACCCGCGGCGGCGTGAAGAGCGTGCACCTCGCCAAGGACGGCGACATCACCGTCGGCATGGGCCGCGCCCTGCTCCCCGACGGCGAGGTCACCGTGAGCGTCGGCGCCCGCAGCTGGCCCGCGCGGAACGTGAACATGGGCAACCCGCACGCGGTGGCCTTCGTGGACGACCTGGCCCACGCCGGCGACCTGCTGGCCCCGCCCGCCGTCGGCCCCGCCTCCGCCTACCCGGACGGCGTGAACGTCGAGTTCGTGGTCGACCGCGGCCCCCGTCACGTGGCGCTGCGGGTCCACGAGCGCGGGGCCGGCGAGACCCGCTCCTGCGGCACCGGCGCCTGCGCGGTCGCCGTGGCCGCCGCCCGCCGTGACGGCGTCGACCCGACGGTCACCGGCACCCCCGCGACCTACACCGTGGACGTGTCCGGAGGGCGGCTGGTGATCACCGAGCGGCCCGACGGCGAGATCGAGATGACCGGACCGGCGGTGATCGTCGCCGAGGGCTGGATCGAGCCCGAGTGGCTGGAGAAGGCGCTCGGTTGAGGACGGTGGTGGCTTGATATCCCAGAGGCGTGTGTGCCTGCCGGTGCCGTTCGCGGTGCCGGGAGCCGCGTCCGGCTTCGGGATGACGGGCGCCGTTCCCGGCGGTGGCGCAAAATCGTCCCTGCACCCGGCTTCGCTCGAATGGGTGATCCGTTTCACGCTCGGCCGGAGGCGGCCGGTTGCGCATGCTGGGGTCGGTAGCATCAAGCACCGGCCCGGACGGGAGGACGCACAGCGTCTCCCGAGCCCGAGTCCGCCCTGGGGCGCCCCGTCCGCCGGTCCATGCAGCCGGAGGTGCCCATGAATGCGGAGGCCGTCAATCCCGCGACGCCGGGTCGTGCGACAGCGGGGCACGACACACCGGCGGGACCACGCAGGAAGGCCCGCCCCCGGCTCGATCTGCGCCGGCTCGGCCGCGCCGCCCTCCTCGGCCCCGCCGCCCGGGACCGGCTGCCCGACGCCATCGGCCACGTCGTCGAGGCCCACCGCGCGCACCACCCCGACGCCGACCTCGAACCACTGCGCCGCGCCTACCTGCTGGCCGAGTCCTCGCACCGCGGCCAGATGCGCAAGAGCGGCGAGCCGTACATCACCCACCCGCTCGCCGTGACCCTCATCCTCGCCGAACTCGGCGCCGAGACCACCACGTTGACGGCCTCACTGCTGCACGACACCGTCGAGGACACCGAGGTGACCCTCGATCAGGTCCACGAGGAGTTCGGCGAGGAGGTCAGCTACCTCGTCGACGGCGTCACCAAACTGGAGAAGGTCGACTACGGCGCCGCGGCCGAGCCCGAGACCTTCCGCAAGATGCTGGTCGCCACGGGCAACGACGTGCGCGTGATGTCGATCAAACTCGCCGACCGGCTGCACAACATGCGCACCCTCGGCGTGATGCGCCCGGCGAAGCAGGAGCGGATCGCCAAGGTGACCCGGGACGTCCTCATCCCGCTCGCCGAACGGCTCGGCGTCCAGGCCCTGAAGACGGAACTCGAGGACCTGGCCTTCGCGATCCTGCACCCCGAGGAGTACGAGCACACACGCGAGCTGATCCTCCGCAACGCGGACCGCGATGACGACCCGCTCGCCGAGGTCGCCGACGACGTCCGCACGGTGCTCCGCGAGGCCGACATCACCGGCGAAGTGCTGATCCGGCCGCGCCACTTCCTCTCCGTGCACCGGGTGTCCCGCAAACGGGGGCAGCTGCGCGGCGCCGACTTCGGCCGTGTGCTGGTCCTGGTCGGCGAGGACGCCGACTGCTACGGCGTCCTGGGCGAACTGCACACCTGCATGACCCCCGTGGTCTCGGAGTTCAAGGACTTCATCGCCGTCCCCAAGTTCAACCTCTACCAGTCGCTGCACACCGCCGTGGCGCGCGAGGACGGCCAGGTCGTCGAAGTCCTCATCCGCACGCACCAGATGCACAAGGTGGCCGAGGCCGGGGTCGTCGCCCTCGGCAACCCCTACGCGGCGCCCCCGGAGGAACTGTCCGCGCCGGACGGCGAACGCGCAGACCCGACCCGCCCCGGCTGGTTGTCCCGCCTGCTGGACTGGCAGCGGGCCGCCCCCGACCCCGACACCTTCTGGTCCACCCTGCGCGAGGACCTGTCCCAGGACCGGGAGATCACCGTCTTCCGCCCCGACGGCGGCACGCTCGGCCTGCCCGAGGGCGCCAGCTGCGTGGACGCCGCGTACGCGCAGTACGGCGAGGACGCGCACGCCTGCATCGGCGCCCGGGTCAACGGGCGCCTGGCCACGCTCAGCACCGTGCTGAAGGACGGCGACACGGTGCAGCTCCTCATGGGCCAGGACCCCGCCTCCGAACCCTCCCGGGAGTGGCTCGACCACGCCCACACGCCCGCCGCGCGGATCGCCATCCAGCGGTGGCTGACCGCCCACCCCGCCCAGGACGAGACGACCGGGACCCCGGCGGTACCCTCCCGGCCCGCGGCCGACGGGCCCGCCGCGGCCCCCGCGTCCCGGGCGGTGCCGGACCGCCCCGCCGCCTCCCACGCCCAGGTCCTGGCCGACCGCCCCGGAGCGGCCGTACGGCTCGCCCGCTGCTGTACGCCGGTCCCGCCGGACGAGGTCACGGGGTTCGCCGTGCGCGGCGGCGTGGTCACCGTGCACCGGGCCGGGTGCGCGGCCGTGGCCCGCATGAAGGCGGCGGGCCGGGAAGAGGTCTGCGTGCGCTGGGGCGAAGGCGCCGAGTGCCGGGTCACCCTGGTCGCCGAATCGTTCGTCCGGCCCCACCTGCTCGCCGACCTCACCGAGGCCATGGCGGTCGAAGGCGCCGAGATCGTCTCCGCGACCGTCGAGCCCCCGACCCAGCAGCAGGTACGGCACACGTACACCGTGCAACTCCCGGACGCC
>NZ_JAAGMD010000532.1 GCF_010548465.1 Streptomyces sp. SID14436
GCGGGCGGGATCCGGCTGTCCGCGCGGGCGGGGCCCGGCTGTCCGCGCGGGCGGGGCCCGGTGTCCCGCGCGGGGCACTGCGGGTGTCCCCGGCGGGCGGGTTGACGGAGCCCGCGCGACGGTTCGGCACCGTGGGCGCGTACTCTGCTCGCGCCGCCACGACCCCGCCCGCACCGGACCTCCCGCACCGGGTCCTGGTCCCGGTTGTCGGTGCGGCGGTCCACAATGGTCCGCGTCAGATCCGTCCCACGCTCAGCAAGGAGCCGGCAGCGATGGCCCGCCGCAGCACGAAGACCCCGCCGCCCGACGACCCGTACGAGGAGAAGATCCTCGACATCGACGTCGTCGACGAGATGCAGGGCTCCTTCCTCGAGTACGCCTACTCGGTCATCTACTCCCGCGCCCTGCCGGACGCGCGCGACGGACTGAAGCCGGTGCACCGCCGCATCGTCTACCAGATGAACGAGATGGGTCTGCGGCCGGAGCGCGGGTACGTGAAGTGCGCCCGCGTGGTCGGCGAGGTGATGGGCAAGCTGCACCCGCACGGCGACGCGTCGATCTACGACGCCCTGGTGCGCATGGCGCAGCCGTTCTCCATGCGGGTCCCGTTGGTCGACGGCCACGGCAACTTCGGCTCCCTGGGCAACGACGACCCGCCGGCCGCCATGCGGTACACCGAGTGCCGGATGGCCGAGGCGACCAGCCTGATGACCGAGTCCATCGACGAGGACACGGTCGACTTCGCCCCCAACTACGACGGCCAGGAGCAGGAACCGGTCGCGCTGCCCGCCGCGTTCCCGAACCTCCTGGTGAACGGCGCCTCGGGCATCGCCGTCGGCATGGCCACCAACATGCCGCCGCACAACCTGCGCGAGGTCGTCGCCGCGGCCCGCCACCTCATCAGGTATCCGAACGCGGACCTCGACGCCCTGATGAAGCACGTGCCGGGCCCCGACCTGCCCACCGGCGGACGCATCGTGGGCCTGTCCGGGATCCGCGACGCCTACCGGACGGGCCGCGGCACGTTCAAGATCCGCGCGACGGTCACCGTGGAGAACGTGACCGCGCGCCGCAAGGGCCTGGTGGTCACCGAGCTGCCGTTCACGGTCGGCCCGGAGAAGGTGGTCGCCAAGATCAAGGACCTGGTCGGTTCGAAGAAGCTCCAGGGCATCGCCGACGTCAAGGACCTCACCGACCGCGAGCACGGGCTGCGCCTGGTCATCGAGATCAAGAACGGCTTCGTGCCCGAGGCGGTCCTGGAGCAGCTGTACAAGCTGACGCCCATGGAGGAGTCCTTCGGCATCAACAACGTGGCGCTGGTGGACGGCCAGCCGCTCACGCTGGGGCTGAAGGAGCTCCTGGAGGTCTATCTCGACCACCGCTTCACCGTGGTGCGGCGGCGCTCGGAGTTCCGTCGCGGCAAGCGGCGCGACCGGCTGCACCTGGTGGAGGGCCTGCTCACGGCCCTGGTGGACATCGACGAGGTCATCCGGCTGATCCGCTCCAGCGACAACTCCGCCGAGGCGAAGCAGCGCCTGATGGAGCGGTTCTCGCTCAGCGACGTCCAGACGCAGTACATCCTCGACACGCCGCTGCGCCGCCTCACCAAGTACGACCGCATCGAGCTGGAGGCGGAGAAGGACCGGCTGAACGCGGAGATCGAGGAGCTGACCCGGATCCTCGACTCCGACGCGGAGCTGCGGAAACTGGTGTCCGCCGAACTGTCCGCGGTGGCGAAGAAGTTCGGCAACGACCGGCGCACGATGCTGCTGGACTCGGCCGGTACGCCGGCCGCCGCCGTGCCCCTGCAGGTCGCGGACGACCCGTGCCGCGTGCTGCTGTCCTCGACCGGCCTGCTGGCCCGCACGGCGAACGACGAGCCGTTCCCGGAGAAGGCGCCCGCCAAGCGGGTCAAGCACGACGTGATCGTCTCGGCGGTGCGGTCCACGGCCCGCGGCGAGGTCGGCGTGGTCACCTCGGCGGGCCGTCTGCTCCGGCTGAACGTCGTGGACCTCCCCCAGCTGCCCGAGGACATGCCGGTGCCCAACACGGCGGGCGGGGCTCCGCTCGCGGAGTTCGTCTCCCTGGAGGGCGAGGAGGAGGTCGTCTGTCTGACCTCGCTCGACGAGTCGTCGCCCGGCCTGGCGCTCGGCACCGAACAGGGCGTCGTCAAGCGGGTGGTGCCCGACTACCCGTCCAACAAGGAGGAGCTGGAGGTCATCTCGCTGCGGGACGGCGACCGGATCGTCGGCGGTGTCGAGCTGCGCACGGGCGAGGAGGACCTGGTCTTCGTCACCGACGACGCCCAGTTGCTGCGCTACCCGGCCGCCCAGGTCCGCCCGCAGGGCAGGGCCGCGGGCGGGATGGCGGGCGTCAAGCTGTCCGCGGACGCCAAGGTCATCCACTTCACCGCGGTCGACCCCTCGGCGGACGCGGTGGTGTTCACGGTCGCGGGATCGCGCGGCACGCTGGACGACTCGGTCCAGACGACGGCCAAGCTGACCCCGTTCGACCAGTACCCGCGCAAGGGGCGGGCCACCGGCGGAGTGCGCTGCCAGCGGTTCCTGAAGGGCGAGGACTGCCTGTCCCTGGCCTGGGTCGGCCCCGCGCCGGCCCGTGCCTCGCAGAAGAACGGCGCGGCCGTCGCCCTGCCGGAACCCGACCCGCGCCGCGACGGCTCGGGCGTGTCCCTGGGGAAGACGGTGTCGGTGGTCGCCGGACCGGTCCAGGTCTAGGGCTGGACGGGCACCTTCCAGGTCTGACGGAGGGTGCCCCCTCCGGACCCCGGCCGCCGGACGCGGTCCGGGGCCGGGGACGCGGCCCGGCTGCTCGGCGCCGCGTTCCGCGTATCACCGTCCCGGGCCGGCGGGGGGCTCCGGGCCGGTGCTACGCCGGCGCGGGCGCCTGCGGGTCAGGGTCCGCGTGGGCGTCGGGGTCGTCGTCCTCGGTGCCGTCCACGTACCGCAGCACACCCCACATGCCGCGCTCGTCGGCCTGCGGGGTGTCGCTCGCGCAGGCCTCCAGCTCCTTGCGCAGCGCGGGCGCGTCGATGCCGGACCCGATGAGCACCAGCTGGGTGAGCCGCTCCTCGTCCGGTGCCCACGGCTCGGGCCGGAACCGCAGGAACCGCCCGACCGCGTGCACGGCGTAGCGGTTGTGGACGTCGTACGGTCCGAAGTCGACGTAGCCCTTGATGCGGAACAGGCCCTCGGGCCGGCTGTCGAGGAACCGCATCAGCGCCCGCGGGTCGGTGGGCCGCTCGGACACGTGGGAGACGCTGTCGTAGCCGGCGTGCAGATGCCCGGCGTGGTGCCCGGAGGACTGCTCCTCCTCGCCCTCGTGGTCGTGCAGTCGCAGGTCGTCGAAGGACAGCTGGCCGAGGCGCTCCTCGCCCGGCCGGCAGTCGAAGAGGAGCTCCGGGTCGATCCGCGCGTGGGTGGCGGGCACGACGGCCGCCCCGTCGACGAGTGTGCGGACGCGGGCGAGCACCCCGTCCGGATCGGCCGCGCGGTCGGTCTTGTTGACCACGACGAGGTCGGCGAGGGCGAGGTGCCGGTCGATCTCGGGGTGCCGGGCCCGGGTGTCGTCGAACTCGGCGGCGTCCACCACCTCGACGAGCCCTCCGTACACGATGCCCGGGTGCTCGCTGGCGAGCACCATCCGCACCAGTTCCTGGGGTTCGGCGAGACCGCTGGCCTCGATGACGACGGCGTCGAGGCCGGCGGAGGGCTGGGCGAGCCGTTCGAGGTACACGTCCAGCTCGCTGCCGTCGACGGCACAGCACAGGCATCCGTTGCCCAGCGAGACGGTCGAGTCCCCGAGCGCGCCGGCGACCGCCATGGCGTCGATCTCGATGGCCCCGAAGTCGTTGACGATCGCCCCGATCCGGCTGCCGCCGCTGTGGTGCAGGACGTGGTTGAGCAGGGTCGTCTTCCCGGAACCGAGGAATCCGGCCAGAATGACCACCGGGATCCGCCGCTCGCTGCTCCGCTCCGCCACGCGCTCTCTCCACCTCTCCGTGCGCCGGTATGCGCCCCGGCGTACGTCCGACGACTCGACCGGCGCCCAGGATACGAGCGACTCCGCCGGGCACGGACCGCACGATTGTCGGCGCCGTGTGCGGGGCAGATGCCGGGCATGGCGCCGATGTGTGCGACCCTCCGTTCCCTCCGTGCGCCTTCCTCTCCGCCTTCCCGCCGATCAGAGCCGCTCGGCACCCTGGGAGGCGGCACGCGCCGCCCACCGCTCGCCGGTCCCTTCGCACCCACCCACGCCAGCCGACGACCGGCGGACGGCGGCCTGATCGGGGGTATTTGACATGGCCACACGGAAATCCGTGGCAGGAAGGTTTCTTCCTGTGGTCGCGGCGGGAGTGGGCTTCCTGGCCGGGGCCGTCACCGCCCGGACCGCCCACCACCGGATCACCTGCTCGCTCGGTGAGCGACTGGAACGCCTGGCACAGGCGACCGAGGAAGCCCGAAGGACGACGGCCCTGGCCCACCAGCACCGCCTGCACTGGGAACTGCTGAGCAAGGCCATGGACCCCGGGAACGCCGCCCTGCTGGAGGTGCTCGACACCTACAGTCCCCCCGTCCCCCAGGAGACGCAGCGCCAATTCCTGTACGCCAATGCCATGTACACCAGCATGGTGTTCAACTACCGCATGGGAGTTCTGAGCCGAGAGCAGTTCCACGGTTCGGTGCGGGGCATGTTCCAGAATGCCGTCTGCCGCGCGTACTGGCGGGCCACCGCGCACCACCGGGAAACCCTGGACGCGTCGAGCGAGGAGGCCGAACTCGGAAAACTCGTCGACGGGCTCCTGCAGCAGCTGGAGGAGTCGGACACGGACGAATGGTGGGTCGTCGGGGAACTGCCGCCCGAGACACCGCCGGACGCGGCCTGACACGCTCGACCCGACGGGGCCCGAGGCGGCGTGCCGTGCGACGTGACGGGGACAGCCGCAGGGCGGACCGCACCGGCCCGATGGGGTCCTCGGTGGAGGCCACCCCGCAGGACACCGCCCGCAGCCCGACGCGCGCGAGGCGACCGGGCCGACGCGGCCCGACGAACACCCGTCGGAATCCCGAGCGGACGCACCCCTTCGGGCGTCGTCGGCGGGCACCGCTTGACATCACCCGCCGGCGGCCGTGACGTTCGCTGACGGACCACCGGCCTCCCAACCCCGGCCCTGCCGCCGTTCCCGTCCGCAAACGGCCGACCGCGGCGGGCCCCGGCGCCGGACAACACCGCCGGCCCAGATGTCCCGACCTCGTTGCCAGCAACCGCGCGAGACGCTACTAGTAGTCCGCACCTGCTCTACGGTGCGGCAGCTGTGCTGCACCACGAGGTCCGGCAGGCACGGCTCCCGAAGGGTGCAGCCTCGGATTTCGGAGGGACTGCACGTGAGTCACATCGTCCGTCGGATCGGGCCTTCTCCCCAGGCTCGGGGATGCCAGACCGGACAGAACTGCCCGGACATCTTCGAGTTGTCCGACGGTAATTTCGCCGTGATCGGCACCGAATCCACGGCACGCCTCGATTCCCAGCTTCCGCCGGACGCCGGACGGGCAGATTACGAGAACATCGTGGTGATCAGCCGCGAAACCCTGATCCGGGCAAAGGCTGACATTCCCGACGTCTGAGGCACGAAAAGGCCTGCGTCTCTTCCGGACGACGCAGGCCGTCCCCCGCCGGCCTGAGCACGGGACCGTGGGTCGGCAGGCATGCTCCGGCCAAGTCAGGTTAGGCTCACCTCTGTGAGTACGTGCTCATCCGCCTCCCGGGAGCTCGACGAGCCTCTCGCGGGAACCGCGGCCACCGCGAGGACCTGGCTGCTGCTGGAGCAGCCGGGCCCCTGGGGTGCGAAGGCGCTCACCTCGAGCCACCTCGACCCCGCCCTGGGCCGTGCCCTGGAGACCGCCGCGAAGGGCACCGGGGTGCGCATCGCGCTCATCCGGCGCACCGGACGTCACGCCGACCGCCCCGCGGGCGCCGCCCGCCGGGTGTACGCCGCCCACACCGTCCCGGGCCGGGTGTGGCTGCACACCGCCACGACCGCGGACCCCGGGCACCTGCTCGACCTCGACTTCGCCGCGCTCGGCCGGGGCGAGCACGACACCTTCGACACGGCGCTGGGCGGACAGCCGCACGACGGCGACCCCCTGGCCCTCGTCTGCACCAACGGCAAGCGTGACCGCTGCTGCGCGCTCCTCGGGCGGCCCCTCGCGGCCGAGCTGGCCGCCTCCGGCGTCGACGGCGTGTGGGAGGTGACGCATCTGGGCGGTCACCGCTTCTCCCCCACCGTGCTCGTCCTCCCCTACGGCTACGCCTACGGCAGGGCCGAGGCCCACGCCGTCAAGGAGGTCCTGCACGGTGTGCAGGAGGGCCGGATCGTGGTCGAGGGGTGCCGGGGCAGTTCCGCCTGGGAGCGCCCCGGACAGGCGGCCGAGCTGGCCGTGCGCACGGCGGAGGGCGTGTACGGGGCGGACGCGCTGAGCGTCGTACACACGCAGGGCACGGCGCCGCGCTGGGAGGTCACCGTCGCCCACGCGGACGGCCGCCAGTGGTGGGTGGAGGTGCGCCAGGGCGCGTCCTCGCCGCCGCGTCCGGAGAGCTGCGGCTCCGTCCTCGGATCGCCCGCGCGCATGGACGTGACGGCGATCCGCGAGGTGACGGTGACGTCCCTGGCCTGCTGACGGCCACGGCCGGGCAACGCGGGGCGGGCGTCGACCTGCCGGGCGGGCAGGGGTGACGGGCCGCGCACCAGCTCCCGTCGGAGAGCCCCCCACCGCGAGGCACCCGCCACACCCGTGGGGTACCGCGCGGCCGCCCACGTACCGTCTGGGTATGAGCTCCACTCCCCCCGAGCGGCGCCGGCGCCTCCGTCTGCCGCGGCGGATGTTCTCGCAGGTGCTGATGATGCAGCTGGCGATCGCCGCGGGCGTGGCCGTGCTGGCGACCGGCCTGTTCCTGGCGCCCCTCGGCGAGCAGCTGGACGACCAGGCGATGCGGCGGGCCCTGGCGATCGCGCAGACCACCGCCCAGCAGTCGCGGATCGCCGACGACCTGCGGACCACGGCCGCCTCGCCCGACGGGCCGGTCCAGCGGGAGGCCGAACGGATCCGGGAGGCCACCGGCGCCGAGTACGTCGTCGTGCTGGACCGGCACGGGGTGCGCTGGTCGCACACCGACCCGCGGCGCATCGGCGGCCACGTCTCCACCGACCCCGGCGAGGCCCTGGCCGGGCACGAGGTCATGGAGATCGACGACGGCACCCTGGGCCGCTCGGCCCGCGGCAAGGTGCCGCTGCGCGACGACGACGGCCGGATCGTCGGGGCCGTGTCGGTGGGCATCGCCTACGACAGCGTCCGCGCGCGGCTGATCCACGCCATTCCCGGCCTCTTCGCCTACGCGGGCGGCGCGCTGGCCGTCGGCGCCCTCGCGGCCTGGCTCATCTCCCGCCGGGTGCAGCGGCAGACCCGGGACCTGGCGTTCTCCGACATCGCGGCGCTGCTCGCCGAGCGCGAGGCCATGCTGCACGGCATCCGGGAAGGCGTCGTCGCCCTGGACCGCGCGGGACGCGTCCGGCTCCTGAACGACGAGGCGCGGCGCCTGCTCGGCCTCGGCGACGAGGCCGTGGGCCGTTCCCCCGACGAGGCGCTGGGCCCGGGGCGCACCGCCGACATCCTGTCCGGGCGGGCGGACGGCGCCGACCTGCTGACCGTCCGCGGACAGCGCGTCCTGGTCGCCAACCGCATGCCGACGGACGACGGCGGCGCCGTCGCCACCTTCCGTGACCGCACCGAGCTGGACCGGCTGGGCCGGGAACTGGACTCCACCCGCGGTCTGATCGACGCGCTGCGGGCGCAGGACCACGAGCACGCCAACCGGATGCACACCCTGCTGGGGCTGCTGGAGCTGGAGATGTACGACGAAGCCGTCGAGTTCGTGGCCGAGGTCGTCGGCGCCCACCGGGCCACGGCGGAGCAGGTGACCGAGCGGGTCAGGGACCCGCTGCTCGCCGCGCTGCTGGTCGGCAAGGCCACGGTCGCGGCCGAGCGGGGCGTGGCGCTGGGCGTGTCGGACCGGACGTGGCTCCCGGACCGGCTGATCGACCCGGGCGGGCCGGTCACCGTGCTCGGCAACCTGGTCGACAACGCCCTGGAAGCCGTCGCCGGCACGCCGCACGCGCGGGTGGAGGCCGAGCTGCGCGCCGAAGGGCGTACGGCGGTGCTGGTGGTGCGGGACACGGGGCCCGGTGTGCCGCCGGAGCAGCGCGAGATGGTCTTCACCGAGGGGTGGTCCACCAAGGAGCCGCCGGCGCACCGCGAGCGCGGTATCGGGCTGTCCCTGGTGCGCACGCTCGCGGAGCGGCAGGGCGGCAGCGCCACCGTGGGCGAGGCGCCGGGCGGCGGGGCGGAGTTCACCGTCGTCCTGCCCGAGGCCCTCGACGCGGCGGGCCCGGAACCCGCCCTGACCGGGGCGGCTGCCGTGCCCGGACCGGGCGAGGAGGAGTCGCGATGATCGAGGTGCTGGTCGTGGACGACGACGTCCGGGTGGCCCGGGTCAACGCGGCCTACGTGGAGAAGGTGCCCGGCTTCCACGTGGCGGGCCTGGCCCACGGCGCGGCCGAGGCGTTGCGCGGCCTGGAGGCGGTGCCGCCCCCGGATCTGGTGCTCATGGACCACTACCTGCCCGACGGCACGGGTCTCGCGGTCGTGCGGGAGATGCGCCGGCGGGGCCACCAGGCCGATGTGATCATGGTGACGGCGGCGCGCGACGTGTCCACCGTGCAGGCGGCGATGCGGCACGGTGCGCTGCAGTACCTGGTCAAGCCGTTCGCGTTCGCCGGTCTGCGGTCGAAGCTGGAGGCGTACGCGGAGCTGCGCCGCACCCTGGACGGCGGGGGCGAGGCCGAACAGGCCGAGGTGGACCGCATGTTCGGGGCCCTGTCGGCGACCGGCGAGCCGAGTCTGCCCAAGGGGCACTCCCCCACCACGGCGGAACTGGTGCGCCAGTGCCTGATGCACGCCGAGCGGCCGCTGTCCGCCCTGGAGATCGCCGAACGCACCGGGGTGAGCCGCCAGACCGCCCAGCGCTACCTGAAGCTGCTGGAGCGCACCGGACGGGCCACGCTGACCCTGAAGTACGGGGACGCGGGCCGCCCGGAACACCGTTACGCGTGGGCGGCCCGCGCCTGAGGGCACGGTCCGTGGGGGCGGGGGAAGGAACCGTGCCCTCCCCTGCATACGCGTCCCGGCGCCGTCCGTCTCGGCGCGCGCCGGGACGCGCGCGGGTGCCGCTACACGGCGCCCGCTCCGGTCAGGGACCGCACCTCGGTCTCCGCGTGCCGGGCCTCGTCCGGTGTGTCGCCGGACGTGACCGTGCCGAGCCAGCCCGCGAGGAAGCCCAGCGGGATGGACACCAGGCCGGGGTTCTGCAGCGGGAACACCTGGAAGTCGACGCCGGGGAAAAGGGATCCGGGGCTGCCGGACACCACCGGCGACACCAGGACCAGCAGCACGGCCGGGATCAGTCCGCCGTAGACGGCCCAGACGGCGCCGCGGGTGGTGAAGCCGCGCCAGAACAGCGAGTAGAGCAGCACGGGCAGGTTGGCGGAAGCGGCCACGGCGAAGGCGAGGCCCACCAGGAAGGCCACGTTGAGGTCGCGGGCCAGCAGTCCGAGGGCGATCGCGACGACGCCGATGCCGACGGCCGCGATACGGGCGACGGCCACCTCGCTGTACGGCTTCCCGCCGCGGCGGCGCCGCAGCGAGGCGTAGAGGTCGTGGGCGACAGACGCGGAGGAGGCGAGCGTGATGCCGGCGACCACGGCGAGGATCGTGGCGAACGCGACGGCCGCGACGACCGCGAACAGCACGGTGCCGCCCGTGGATCCGGCTCCGCCGCCCAGGTCGAGCGCCAGCAGGGGGACGGCCGTGTTTCCCGAGGCGTTGGAGGCGCGCACGGTGTCGCTGCCGACGAGGGCGGCTGCGCCGAACCCGAGCACGATCGTCATCAGGTAGAAGCCGCCGATGAGGCCGATGGACCACACGACCGAGCGGCGGGCCGCCCGCGCCGTGGGCACCGTGTAGAACCGGGACAGGATGTGCGGCAGACCGGCCGTGCCCAGCACCAGGGCGAGGCCGAGGCTGATGAAGTCGAAGCGGGCGGTCAGGTCACTGCCGTAGGCGAGGCCCGGCGCGAGGAACGCCTCGCCGTGGCCGCTGCGTTCGGCGGCCGTGAGGAGCAGGCGGTTGAAGTCCCCGTGGAAGCGCAGCAGGACGAGCACGGTCAGCGCGACGGTGCCGCCGAGCAGCAGGACCGCCTTGACGATCTGGATCCAGGTGGTGGCCCGCATCCCTCCCAGCGACACGTAGATCACCATGAGCGCTCCGACGCCGATCACGGCCCACGACTGCGCCGCCGTGCCGGAACCGCCGAGCAGCAGTGCGACGAGCGTGCCGGCGCCCACCATCTGCGCCACCAGGTACAGCACGGACACGGCGACCGAGGAGGTTCCGGCCGCGATGCGCACCGGCCGTTCCCGCATGCGCGCGGCGACGACGTCGGCGAGTGTGAACCGGCCGCAGTTGCGGACCAGTTCCGCCACCAGCAGGAGGACCACCAGCCAGGCCACCAGGAAGCCGACCGAGTAGAGCATGCCGTCGTAACCGTAGAGGGCGATGAGGCCGGAGATGCCGAGGAAGGAGGCGGCCGACATGTAGTCGCCCGCGATGGCAAAACCATTCTCCATCGGCGAGAAGAGGCGGCCGCCGGCGTAGAACTCCTCCGGCGATCCGTGCCGGTGGCGGCTCACCCAGGTGGTGATGGCCAGCGTGACCGCGACGAACCCGCTGAACAGCAGCAGTGCCAGGGTCTGGTGATCACCCGTCATACCGCACCGCCCCGGCCGCGGGCGAGTTCCTGGGTCTCCCAGCGCAGGTCGAGTGCCGCACGGTCCCGGCGCAGCCGCGCGTGCCGGGTGTAGGCCCAGGTCAGCAGGAAGGTGGTGAGGAACTGGCCGAGCCCCGCGAGCATCCCGACGTTCACGGCTCCGGCCACGGGCCGCGCCATCAGGTGCGGGGCGCTGGTGGCGGTCACCACGTACGCCACGTACCAGACGAAGAAGGCGGCGGCGCCCGGGATCACGAAGCGGCGGTAGCGGCTGCGCACCTCCTGGAAGGCGGCGCTGCGCTGTACTTCGAGGTACACGTCCGCGTCGGCACGGGGCTCCCGGCGGGCCTGCGGGGCGGGCACCGCGGCGCGTCCGCTACCGGCGGACTCGCCCCAGCCCGAGGCGAGCTCGTCGTACCAGGGGTCGGTGTACTTCAGGTCGCCGGCCTCGCCGGGCGGTGCCTGGCGGGGTCCGCCGGCGGGACCGACGGCACTGTGATGACCACCCCCGGCGAGGCGTGGGCGGTCGTTGTTCTGCTGCATGCCCAAGGATGGACAGAACGGGAAGATCCCCGACTCTTCTTCCCGAATCACTTCACCCCATCAGGTGACCCGGAGCCAGGTGTCGGCACCGTCGGGGCCCGGCCGGCACGCCCCCTCGTCCGCTGTGCCTCGGGGGGCGAGGCACAACGCGGCGCGGTCACTCTCGGTGAGGGCGGGGTCCGCCGGCCGGCGGCGGGGTCACCCCCGCCTCCCGGATGTCGTCCAGCGCTTCGCCGAACAGGGCGCGGGCCCGGGTGAACCAGTCCGCCAGCACGGCGATCTCGTCGGCGTCGTAGTCACCGAAGAGGGCGGCGAGACGCTGATAGAAGGGCCCGTACACCTCCAGGATGCGTTCCTGGGCCGTCTCCTCCATGACCACGTAGACGCGTCGGCGGTCGTCGGGGTCGGCGGTGCGCCGGATGTAGCCGGCCTTCTCCAGGCGGTTCAGTACGCCCGTGACCGCTCCCGTGGTCAGCCTGGCCCGTTCCGCGAGATCGCCGGCCACCAGTGACTCGCCTGCCGCGGACGCCTCGATGAGGAAGCCCAGGCAGGTGAGGTCCGTGACGTTGAGGCCGAGTCCGCGGGCGATGTCCTGCTGGCCGAACTGGGCGGCGGCGATCATCCGGTCCATGGCGTAGAGCGCCTGGTCCGCCGTCGCGGCCGGACGCACCTTGCGTTCACTCACAGCATTTCCTTAGGATCTAAGTAACTTAGTTCGCGAGATAAAACATCGCCCGGTGGTCACCCGCTCACCCGCTTCACCCTCCCAGCCTCTCAAGGAGCCGGATCATGTCCCTTCACGGTGACGACCACTACGACATGGGCCATACCGTCGCGGGATGGACCGGCATGGGCATCGCGACCCTCGGCTTCGGGCTGTGCGGTCTCGGGGTGGTGGCCGCCTCGGGAGGCGTAACACTCGCGGGCGGGGCCGTGCTCGTCCTGGCGCTGCTGGTCACCTGGGCGCTCCACCTGGCGGGCTGGGGCAAGCCGAGCGGCCCTCGCCCCGCAGACCAGTGGGACTGGCGGGTCAGGGACGCCGGCGCGCGTGACGGCCACCCCGACTGCGTCAGCTGCCGCCTCGCGGGCCGGCGGGCGAATCGCCGGCAGACGACTCGCGGGCAGGCCGCGGACCGCCCGGCGGAGCCCGCCCTCGCGGACACCTGAGGGCCGCCCCACCGGATCGCCGCACACGCCCGCTCGTGCGTCGGGGCGGCCGTACCGCACTGAGCCCGGTGCCGCTCTTGCGGCGGGGAGCTGCCCGGGGCAGCAGCACGGGCCCCGACCGCCGTCCGCCCCCTGCGGGAAGTCCCGCAGGGGGCGGACGCCGTCGCACGGCGGTGCCGGGCAGCGTGCGGCCTAGGCGTCGATCCGGGAGCGGTCCAGGGTCGCCGCCGAGCTGGAGATGAACTCCTTGCGCGGCGCCACGTCATTGCCCATGAGCAGGTCGAAGACCTGCTCGGCCGCCTCCAGGTCGGTGAGGTTGATCCTGCGCAGGGTGCGGTGACGCGGGTCCATCGTCGTCTCGGCCAGCTGGTCGGCGTCCATCTCGCCGAGGCCCTTGTAGCGCTGGATGGAGTCCTTGTAGCGGATGCCCTTGCTCTGGAACTCCATGAGCTTGTCGCGCAGCTCCCGGTCCGAGTACGTGTAGACGTACTTGTCCTGGCCCTTCTTGGGCTGGACGAGCTCGATGCGGTGCAGCGGCGGCACGGCGGCGAACACCCGGCCCGATTCGACCATGGGCCGCATGTAGCGGTGGAACAGCGTCAGGAGCAGGGTGCGGATGTGGGAGCCGTCCACATCGGCGTCCGTCATCATGATGATCTTGCCGTAGCGGGCGGCGTCGATGTCGAAGGTCCGTCCGGACCCGGCTCCTATGACCTGGATGATCGCCCCGCACTCGGCGTTCTTCAGCATGTCGGTCACGGACGACTTCTGGACGTTCAGGATCTTGCCGCGGATCGGCAGCAGGGCCTGGAACTCGGAATTCCGCGCCAGCTTCGCCGTGCCGAGCGCGGAGTCGCCCTCGACGATGAACAGCTCACTGCGCTCGACGTCGTCGCTGCGGCAGTCGGCCAGCTTGGCGGGCAGCGAGGACGTCTCCAGGGCCGTCTTGCGGCGCTGGGCGTCCTTGTGCTGGCGGGCGGCGATCCGGGTACGGGCCGCGGCCACCGCCTTCTCCATGACGACCCGGGCCTGCTGGGCCGCGTCCCGCTTGCTGGAGGTCAGGAACGCCTTCAGCTCCTTGGAGACCACGTTGTTCACGATGCGCCGGGCGGCCGAGGTGCCGAGGACCTCCTTGGTCTGGCCCTCGAACTGCGGCTCGGCCAGCCGCACGGTGACGACCGCCGTGAGGCCCTCCAGGGCATCGTCCTTGACGATGTCGTCCTCGGCGACGCGCAGCAGCTTCTTGGCGCGCAGCACCTCGTTCATCGTCCTGGCCACGGCCGTCTCGAAACCGGCGACGTGGGTGCCGCCCTTGGGGGTGGCAATGATGTTGACGAACGACCGGACGGTCGTGTCGTAGCCGGTCCCCCAGCGCAGGGCGACATCGACACCGAGCTCCCGGGTCACCTCGGTGGGCGTCATCTGGCCGCGCTCGTCCAGGACGGGGACCGTCTCTTTGAACGTGCCCTGACCACTGAACCGGAGGGTGTCGCAGACCGGCCTGTCGGACGCCAGGAACTCGCAGAACTCGCTGATGCCGCCGTCGAAGCGGAAGGACTCCTCGCCCTTGCTGCCGCCGTCGCCGAGGCCGTACTCGTCCCGGACGACGATGGTCAGGCCCGGCACCAGGAACGCGGTCTGCCGGGCCCGCTGGTGCAGCGTCTCCAGGGAGAGCTTGGCGTCCTTGAGGAAGATCTGGCGGTCGGCCCAGTAGCGCACGCGCGTGCCGCTGCGGGTCTTGGGGATTTTCTTGATCTTGCGCAGTCCGCTGCCGGCCTCGAACTTCGCGTCCGGCCCCGACCCGCTGAACACGCCGGGGACACCGCGCCGGAAGCTGATCGCGTGGGTGTGCCCACCGCGGTCCACCTCGACGTCCAGGCGGGCGGACAGCGCGTTGACGACGGAGGCGCCGACGCCGTGCAGACCGCCGGAGGCCGCGTAGGAGCCCCCGCCGAACTTGCCGCCGGCGTGCAGCTTGGTCAGGACGACCTCAACACCGGACAGACCGGTCTTCGGCTCGACGTCGACGGGAATACCCCGGCCGTTGTCCCGGACCTCCACCGAACCGTCGTCGTGGAGGATCACGTCGATGTGGTCGCAGTAGCCGCCGAGGGCCTCGTCCACGGAATTGTCGATGATCTCCCACAGACAGTGCAGCAGACCGCGACTGTCGGTCGACCCGATGTACATGCCGGGCCGTTTACGGACGGCTTCGAGCCCCTCGAGGACGAGCAGATGCCGAGCGGTGTAATTGGAACCGTCGCGGTCTGCTCCTGCCAGCAGAGCTGTGGACGGCACGGACGTCTCGGCGGTCACGCGGTTCGCTCCTCGCTGAATTTCGAATGGCGCCCCCATGGGTAAGGGGCGGCGCTTCAGTCACCGGTGAGAGGGTACCGAGGCCTGATAGAGCCGTTGTCACGCCACCCTCGTCCCCGGACACCCTAGACCACAGTCGCATACCTGTTCGATCCCTCGATGGGGTGAAGCCCACATCACGTTCCCTTCGAGGCATGAACCATTTAGGCTCCGGGCACGTCCTCATGAACGACCGGCAACCCAGCCGGGAGGGCCGACCACCCGAAGACGACGCGAATCCGTACGACACATCAGACACGCAATACGGCACATTCGCCGCCAACCGGCAACAGCCGACCTCTCGGAAAGATTTTTTCGAGAAGAAGCCCCGAGCGGGAACGTTTTGGGCCTGGTTGGATGTTGACCCTGGTACGACAGCTCGTCGAGCTAGAGAAGAGGCGACGTGACTACTGTTCTGACCCCCGCGAGCCCGCTGACGGCCGCCGATCGCTGCGACCGCTGTGGCGCCCAGGCATACCTGCGCGTCGTCCTGCTCAGCGGCGGAGAACTGCTCTTCTGCGCCCACCACGGCCGCAAGTTCGAGCCGGAACTCAAGAAGATCGCCGCTGAGATACAGGACGAGACCGAGCGTCTGACGTCCCCTTCGGCGACCGCTTCCGCCGAAGAGCGCTGACACTCGCGCACCACGACGAGCCAGACCGGCACAGGCCGGCCCTCGGGCGGCCACCTCCCCCACGGAGGTGGCCGCCCGGCTCATACCCGGGTGCGTCTACCGGGCCCTGCGCGGCTCACCTGCTTGGGCCGGCCTGTATCCGGCTCCGGCCCCCGCCTGCCCTCTGCCTGCTTTCGCGCTGCCCGGGGCCGCCGCGGCGCTCCGCGGTAAGCGCGATTGGGTCAGGGTTGCCCGGGTCCGCCCACCGCTCGCCCCCGCCTCGAACAGGCGCGGCAGGGGGCGTGCAGCGCCCCCAGGGCGCTTCCGACGCGTTCTTGGGCCCCGCGGGACCCGAACCGCGGCCCGCAGCCTTGCAGGGCCCTCGAGCGGCGGCCCCCGCTACAGCACCCCCGCACGTCATCCCGTCGGCTTCGGCCTGTCGCGGGGCGCACCCTGCGCGGCACCCGGACGGGCAACCTCGCGCCGTACCGGGGAGCCTGTCGCGGGGCGCACCCCGCGCGGCACCCGGACGGGCAACCTCCCGCCGTTCCGGGAGACGGCCCGGGGCCGTCGGGCCGCCGAGCCGTGGTGTCGGGCGCCTCAGCCCCAGCCGAGCGTCCGCAGGACGTCGGACACGCGGGTGTACACCCCCGGGCTGCCCGCCCAGCCGCAGCCGCTCCCCCACGAGACCAGGCCGATCAGCCGGCCCTGGGCCACCAGCGGTCCGCCGCTGTCCCCCTGGCAGGCGTCCCGCCCGCCGGCGACCTCGCCCGCGCACAGCATCGTGTCGGCCCGGTAGGTGCCGTCGGCATTGCCCGGGTAGGCGGTCTGGCAGAGCCGGTCGGGCAGGACGCGGACCCGCGCCGCGTGCAGGCTGCCCGCGTAGGAGCCGCCGCCCGTGGTGTCCCCCCAGCCGTAGACGGTGGCGGGCGTGTCCGCCCGGTAGGCCGGGTCTCCGGTGGCGGCCATGCCGATCACCGAGTCCTCCGGCAGTGCCTCGGCCAGGCTGAGCACGGCGAAGTCGCCGGAGTTGGTGCGGGCGTCGTAGCCCGGATTCACCCAGGTGGACCGGACCGCGATCTCCTTGCCGTCGTCGGAGATCAGGTCCGTGCGCCCGGCGATGACCTTGAGGTCGCGCGCCCCGTCCGGCGGCGCCCCCAGCACGTCCTTGTCCATGCAGTGCGCCGCGGTGAGCACGGTGGTCCGTCCGACGGCCACTCCCCCGCAGAACTGTCCCGCCCTGGTACCTCCGAACCGGTCACGGCTGGACAGCGCGACGGTCCAGGGCCCCTGCGACACATCGACGGGGAAGCCGCCGACGACGATGGTGTCGGCGGCCGCCGGAGCGGCCGATGTCAGCGGTATCGCGGCTGCCGCGGCCGCGAGAACCAGTGGCCGGGACAGGGCCCGGGCAAGGCGACGACGCATGCGCACTCCTCACACTGGGGTGATCGTTGGACACCCAGCGTGATCCACCGTGGGGGGAGCCGCACCCGCGGGACAGCACGAAGGCCCGGTCCCCGCGGGCGGGGACCGGGCCTTGGTGTGTGCGTCGTGCGCCTGAGCCGGCCGTGGCCTAGTCGAGGTAGTCGCGCAGCACCTGGGAGCGCGACGGGTGACGCAGCTTCGACATGGTCTTCGACTCGATCTGGCGGATGCGCTCGCGCGTGACGCCGTACACCTTGCCGATCTCGTCGAGGGTCTTCGGCTGACCGTCGGTGAGACCGAAGCGCATGGAGACGACGCCCGCCTCGCGCTCGGACAGGGTGTCCAGGACGGAGTGCAGCTGCTCCTGCAGGAGCGTGAAGCTGACCGCGTCGGCCGGCACGACGGCTTCGGAGTCCTCGATGAGGTCACCGAACTCGCTGTCGCCGTCCTCGCCCAGCGGGGTGTGCAGGGAGATGGGCTCGCGGCCGTACTTCTGGACCTCGATGACCTTCTCCGGGGTCATGTCGAGTTCCTTGGCCAGCTCCTCCGGGGTGGGCTCGCGGCCCAGGTCCTGGAGCATCTGGCGCTGGACACGCGCCAGCTTGTTGATGACCTCGACCATGTGCACCGGGATACGGATGGTGCGGGCCTGGTCGGCCATGGCGCGCGTGATCGCCTGCCGGATCCACCAGGTGGCATACGTGGAGAACTTGTAGCCCTTGGTGTAGTCGAACTTCTCCACCGCGCGGATCAGACCGAGGTTGCCCTCCTGGATCAGGTCCAGGAACAGCATGCCGCGGCCGGTGTAGCGCTTGGCCAGCGAGACCACCAGACGGAGGTTGGCCTCCAGCAGGTGGTTCTTGGCGCGGCGGCCGTCCTCGGCGATGATCTCCAGCTCGCGCTTCAGCTTGGGCGCCAGCTTGTCGGAGTTGGCCAGCTTGTCCTCGGCGAACAGGCCCGCCTCGATGCGCTTGGCGAGTTCGACCTCCTGCTCGGCGTTGAGCAGCGGGACCTTGCCGATCTGCTTGAGGTAGTCCTTGACCGGGTCGGCGGTGGCACCGGCGGCGGCGACCTGCTGGGCGGGCGCGTCGTCCTCGTCCTCGTCGGACAGCACGAAGCCGGCGCTCTCGGTGCCCTCGGGCTCCTCCGTCGCGGGCTTGGCCTCTTCGAGGACCTCTTCCTCGCCCGACTCCGCGGTGTCCTTCTTGGCCGCCGTCTTCTTGGCGGTGGCCTTCTTGGCCGCGGTCTTCTTCGCGGCCGTCTTCTTCGCGGTGGTCTTCTTGGCCGCGGTCTTCTTGGCGGGGACCTCCTCCTCGCCGGCCTCGTCCGCGGCGGGTGCCGCCGGGGTGGCGGCGGTGGCGGTGGCCTTCCGAGTGGTCGCCGACTTCGCCGCGACCGTCTTGGTGGCGGTGCGCTTGGCGGGGCTCTTCGCTGCGACGCTCTTGCGGGTGCGCTTGGGCTCTGCGGCACTGACCATCAGCGTCACACCCTCTTCCTCGAGGATCTGGTTGAGGCTGCGCAGTACGTTCTTCCACTGAGTGGCCGGAATCTGGTCAGCTTCGAAGGCCCGACGCACGTCATCGCCGGCGATCTGCCCCTCAGCCTTTCCCCGCTCAATGAGCGCCATGACAGAGACGGACTCGGCGATCTCCGGCGGGAGCGTACGGGATGTGCTGGCCGACACGAACAACCTCTCGGAACGTTGGAAAACGGCTTCCGGCCCCGTCCACGTCGGACCGGAGCCGACCGCCGACTTGGGGATTGGGCCGACGGTGCGGGTGGGGGCCGGGAGAGCACAGCGCCGTCATCGGCGTCCGTATTCCCTCCATGACTGCCACCAACTAGGTCATCGCGTTCTGCCCAGGAGCGTTACGCCCATTCCGCGTGGCCCGAGTCACACCCCATAGACATGCAAGAAATGTCATAGAGAGACATATGTGGACGCAAAGGGGAGACGGTGAGGTCTCACCCGGTCGTCATCCGCCGCTCCGCCGGACCGCGCGGGACCTTGCAGGATCCCGCGGGGTCCGACGCAGGACGGCCGGCCGGGCGCTGCCACAGGAGGGGGATGGCAGGCCGGGCTCCGCCGTCCGCGGACCGCGGTCAGTGCTCGCGGGGAGCGGGCACCACGCGTTCCACTTCGGGGTGGACCGTGAGGAGCTGCCGCATGGCCGCCTCGGCCGCGGCGCCGTCACCGCCGGCGAGGGCGTCGACGATCCGGCCGTGGTGTCCCAGCGACGCCTCGGTCGGCCGCTCACAGCCCGTGACCGGACCGCCGGAGACGTGCAACGCGGCGGAGACGATCCCGGACAGGTGCTCCAGCATGCGGTTGCCCGCGACCTGGATCAGCAGCGAGTGGAACTCGGAGTCGGCGCGGGCGAACGTGAGCGCGTCGCCCTGCCCCATGGCGCGGCCCATGATCTCCACCATGTCGGCGAGGCGCTGCTGCACGTCGTCGCGCCCGTGGCCGGCGGCCAGGCGGGCGGCCAGGGGCTCGATCGTCCACCGCAGCTCGCTGAGCTCGCGGCGCTGGTCGTCGCGCTGCGGCCCGAAGGCCCGCCACTCGATGATGTCCGGATCAAGGAGGTTCCAGTCGCTGACCGGGCGCACCCGCGTGCCCACGTTCGGGCGGGCGCTGACGAGACCCTTGGCCTCCAGCACCCGCAGCGACTCCCGGACGACGGTGCGGGAGACCTCGAAACGCTGGCCGATCTCCTCGGGGACGAGCGGGCGGTCGGCCCCCAGGTCTCCCGAAACGATCATCTGTCCGAGCTGCTGGACGAGTTGACCGTGCAGCCCGCGTCCGCGGCTGCCCGCGGCGCGACGGCCCACACGGGCCAGTTCCGGATCCGCACCGTCCCAGGCAGGGGGTCCCACGCGGTCGGCCGCGGGGGCCTCCGCGAAGGGGTAGCGGTCGAGTTCGCCCGGGTTCGCGAGGCCGGTGTCGGCGGTGCGGGCGGCGGTCATCATGGTGTGCGCAAGGGTACTCACGCATCCTTTGTCGGCGCCGTTCCCAACTCCCTTGAGGGCTTTGGTGAAAAGCACACGAAAGGGTGATCGCTCACCCCGTCGCAATTGACGCCTTATCGGAAAGAAATGGGCTTTCCACGGGGAGTTGTGCGCACGGCCGTAACAGCAGGGACATGGACAGTCGTCATCGGACTCCGCGGCGCCGCGTGCTCAGCAGGAACGCGCAGGCCAGAGCCACCACGGACAACGTCAGCGCTCCGCCCACGGGTTGGCCGATCATCCGCAGCGCCCCCTCCAGATAACGCTCTCCCCCGAAGGGCCAGCGGAGCGGCAGCACCTCCCGCAGCCGCTGCGGAAACCCGGCCGCGGTTCGTACCTGCGTGCCCCGCGTCACCCACTCCACGACGGGCTCCACGAGGAGGGGCACCGCGAGGACGACGGCGAGCCCGGCGCTGCTGGAGCGGAACAGCCCCGCCCCCAATACTCCGGCCCAGGCACAGCCGGTCACCAGGCCCAGCCAACTCGCACCCAGCGGCAGCCAGTCGGCGGGCGGGACCTCGGCGAGCTCCCGCCCGTGGACGAGATACAGCACCTGGGCGTCGCAGCCGACGGTCAGCACGGCCAGCAGCACCGCGGAGACCGAGGCGACGAACAGCTTGGCCGTCAGCAGGCCCAGCCGCCGGGACACGGTGCCCCGGTCCGCCGCCAGCACGGGGTGACGGAACTCCTCGCCGAAGGCCAGCGCCCCGAGCAGTCCTGCCCCGATCGCCGCGGGCGGCAGGGGCAGCTCCCTCGGCCACGCGGCCAGCAGCCGCGGCTGCGGGGTGTGCCCGATCCGGGCCAGCAGGACGGCCGTGAGCGCGGAGACGACGATCACCGCCACGCCCACACGCAGGGCGGTACCGGTGCCTGCGGCGCGGCGGAGTTCGTAGCGCAGGGGGCGGAGGGGCGCGGGAGCGGTGCGGACGGAGAGCGGCGGCGGCAGTTGGACGGACGCCGTGGGGGCTGCGGGGACCGTGGGGGCCGTGCCGGCGGCTCTGGCGGGGGCGGGGGCCGGGGCGGCCAGCGGGGCCAGCGGTTCGGGGGTGGGCGCGGGCAAGGGTTCACCGTCACGGGTGGGGGCGGCCGGCTCGGCCGGCACGGGTTCGCCGTCAGGGGTGGGGGCGGTCGACACGGGTTCGCCGTCAGGGGTGGGGGCGGTCTCGGGCCGGGGGTCCGGGTCGGGGGCAGTTGGGGTGGCGGTGGGGGCGGGGTCGGTGTGAGCAGTGTGGCCTGTGGGGGGTGTGTGACCCGTGGGGGTCGTGGGAGCCGTGGGAGCCGTGGGGCGGTCGTCTCCGGCGCCCGGGCCCATGTCACCGACCTCGTCGGCCAGTTGGTGCACGACGATGCCGTGCCGGAACGCGATCTCGCCGACGTCGGCGCACGTACTGCCGTAGACGCAGAGGCGGTTGCCACCTTCCCGCACGACCTCCACGGAACGGCGGGCGGCGCGGGCCTCCTTGCTGAGGAGGGCCGAGAGGCGGGCGGCATGGGGGCTCCGGACGGCCACGCGGGGGCGCAACCGGGTACGCGAGAACTCCGCACCGTCCTGGTCGGCGACGACTCTGCCCTCGTCGAGGGTGACCACGTGGTCCCCGATCCGGGCCGCTTCCTTGGGGTCGGCGGTGGTGCAGAGGACGGTGCCGCCCTGGTCGGCGTGGGCGCGGAGCAGGGCGTGCAGCCAACGGTGTTCGCGCGGGGGGAGTCCGCGCGTGGGCTGGTCGAGCACCAGCGTGTGCGGGTCGGGCAGCAGGGCGCAGGCCAGCCCGAGGCGGCGGTCGGCACCGCGGGAGAGGGTGCCGAGGCGTTCGTCGCGCAGGCTCACCAGGCCGACCGCTTCGAGGACTTCGTCGGCGCGCGCGGCGGGCGCGCCGACGGCGGCGCACAGCATGCGCAGATGCCCGCGGGCCGTACGGGCGGGGTGACCCGGTACGTCGCCCAGCAGCACGCCGACCTCGCGGGCCGGCTGGGTGATGCGGTGCAGCGGGCGCCCCCTGAAGTGGGCCACGCCCCGGCCGCGTTGCAGGCCGAGCAGGAGTCTGAGTGCCGTGGTCTTGCCCGCGCCCGGTGCTCCGAGCAGCGCGGTGACGCGACCCGCGTGCGCCTCGAAGGAGACGTTGTCGACGGCGGGCGGAAGCTCTTTGCGGGGGTTGCTGGTCAGTCCGATGGCCTCGATCACCCGAAGCAAGATAGCGCGCCATATCGGGTTTTCCGGGCACCACGGGGCATTCCGGGCCAGGGGGATATGGGTGGCCGGCCGAACCGGCCGGTGTCACACCTCGGGGCGCAGCATCGGCGGGTTGAGCAGGGTGGCTCCACCGGCCCGGAACAGCTGGGCGGGCCGTCCTCCCTGGCGGGTCGTGGTCCCCCCGGTGGGGACGAGGAATCCCGGGGTGCCCGTGACCTTGCGGTGGAAGTTGCGCGGGTCGAGGGCCACGCCCCACACCGCCTCGTACACCCTGCGCAGCTCGCCGACGGTGAACTCGGGCGGGCAGAACGCCGTGGCGAGGGACGAGTATTCGATCTTGGAGCGGGCCCGCTCCACGCCGTCCGCCAGGATCTGCGCGTGATCGAAGGCGAGCGGCGCCACCTGCTCGTCGTCCCTGCCGTAGCCGCCCAGCAACAGCAGTTCCTCGACCGGTGCCCAGCGGGCGTTGCTGGCGTCACCGCCCGCCCGGGGTGCGGGCAGGTCGGGGGCGAGGGCGAGATGCGCGACGCTGACGACCCGCATCCGGGGATCACGCTTCGGGTCGCCGTACGTGGCGAGTTGTTCGAGGTGGGCGCCGTTGTCCTGGACCGGAACACCGGGGTCGTGCACCCGCAGGCCGGTCTCCTCGGCCAGTTCGCGCGCCGCTGCCTGGGCCAGGTCCTCGTCGGCGCGCACGAACCCGCCGGGCAGGGCCCAGCGCCCCTGGAAGGGAGGCTCGCCCCTACGGACCGCCAGCGCGCACAGTGAATGGCGGCGCACGGTCAGCACGACCAGGTCCACGGTGACGGCGAAGGGCGGAAAGGCTGACGGGTCGTAGGGCATGCTGTGATCATAGTCGTCTTCCTGACGATAAGCACTCCCTTCGCCGACCCCGCCGACGACCGGTCGACGTCGGTCAGGAACGGTCACCCGATCCCGCTCCGCGCGCCTCGCCGAGGGACGTCGCGGCAGGTCACACGCCCAGCTGCAAGCCGTCGGCGGCCTCCTCGACGACGGCGACACCGAGTCGGCCGACCCGCAGGGAGAAGGGTGCGCCGGCGACCCGCAGCCCGGTGAGGCTCAGCTCCCCCAGCGGGGCGCTGCGCATCGGGTGCAGGGACACCGTCCCGGCGGGGGCGTCGGGGCGGATGCCGGCCACGGTGGTCAGCAGCAGCACCACGGCGGCCGCTGCCGTGGCGGCCGGGCGGCACGCCGCCGGGTGCGGCAGCGGCGCGCTCCCCTCCGTCCGCTGCTCCCCCGCGTACATTTCCGGCAGCCGGTGATCGAAGGTCTCGGCCGCCGCCAGGACGCCCCGCAGCAGCGATGTCGCCTCCGGCTCGTGGCCGGCAGCGGCGAGGCCCGCCACGGCCAGGGCGGTCTCGTGCACCCGTACGGCACCGGAGCGGTGGCCGAACGGGTTGTAGCCGGGCTCCTTGGGGGCCAGTCCGCGCAGGCCCCATCCCGAGTCCATGCCGGGCCCGGCCAGCACCCGGGCGAGCCGCCCGGTGTCCGCGCGGTCGAGCAGCCCGGGCGCGCAGGCGCCCCGGCCGAGGAGTCCGGTGTCCAGCAGGTGAACGGCCGCTGCGCCCGGATGCGGAACGGGACGGCCGTCGGCCGCACGGGCCGCGGCAGGCCGGCCGCCGCCCGGGTCGTCGACCCAGAAGTCGTCGCGGAACGCGCTCCGCACGGCCTGTGCCCACTGCCGCAGTTCGGCCCCGCCCGGTCTGCCGCAGGCGTCGAGCAGATCGGCGCCGAGTACGGCGGCGCGGTGGGCGTGCGCCTGGGTCTCGCTGCGCGACAGCCCGCCGGGCTCCGGGTCGGGCAGGTAGAGATCTCGCCCCACGGCGGTCCGCAGCCAGCTCAGACAGCGTTCGGCGGCCGGCAGCAACTGTTCCGTGTCGCGGTCCGGCAGCCCCCAGCGGCGGGCCTCCGCCAACAGCACGGGGAAGAGGAGTGTGGCCTCCGTCCCCGTACAGCTGGGCGCGAGGTGCGGTCCGGCGTCGCGGCGCGGGCCGGGGATCATGCCGGCCCGCGGGCCCGGACCGGGGAGCTGGGCCCGCGCGAGCATGCGCAGGGTGCCGGCGGCCAGGCCGGTGCCCAGCGGCAGCGCCATG
>NZ_JAAGMD010000556.1 GCF_010548465.1 Streptomyces sp. SID14436
CACGTCCGCCTGCCCGTCCGCGTGTGCCGACCCGGCCACGTCCGCCGGCCGGGTCACCGCTGCCGACCTGGCAGCATCGGCCGGCCGGAGCAGGGCGCCCCGCCGTCGCGCGGTCTCCCGGTGGAGCACGGTGCGCACGGTGCGCACGGTGCGCACGGTGCCACAGCCGGGCACGGTGCCACGGTCGGGCACTGTGCCATGGCCGGGCGTGGTGTCCTGCCGCCGGCTGTGCCGCCGTCGGTCCCGCTGCTCGGCGGCCCCGGGTCTCTGCCCGGACGGATGCTCGTGCACGCCCACCCCCACGCTCACGTCCACCTCCACACCGATGTCCGCATCCAGGTCAGCGGCCGTGGCCGCGTTCCCTGGGGTCAACGCCCGGCGGCCCCGAGTTCGTTCCTCGGGCCGCCGCCGCGCGTGGCACGTCATCCGGCGCCCAAGGGCGGAGCGGGCCGTCCACCCGCGTCCAGGTAGGCCTGGGGTGGGTTCAGGCGCTGGCCCGGCAGGCCGGCCTTCTCGTACTTCAGCAGCTTCTTCGCCTTCTCCGGGTCCGTCTCGCCCTCGCCGTACGCCGGGCACAGCGGTGCGATCGGGCAGGCCCCGCAGGCGGGCTTGCGGGCATGGCAGATCCGGCGGCCGTGCCAGATCACGTGATGCGACAGGTCGGTCCAGTCGCTCTTGGGGAAGAGCGCGCCGACGGCCGCCTCGATCTTGTCCGGGTCGGTTTCCTCGGTCCAGCGCCAGCGGCGCACCAGGCGCTGGAAGTGCGTGTCGACGGTGATGCCGGGGCGGCCGAACGCGTTGCCGAGCACGACGAAGGCGGTCTTGCGGCCCACCCCGGGCAGCTTGACGAGATCCTCCAGCCGGCCCGGCACCTCGCCGCCGAAGTCCTCCACCAGCGCCTTCGACAGCCCTATGACCGACTTGGTCTTGGCTCGGAAGAAGCCGGTGGGGCGCAGGATCTCCTCCACCTCCTCCGGGTTGGCCGCGGCCAGGTCCTCGGGGGTGGGGTACTTGGCGAACAGCGCCGGGGTCGTCTGGTTGACGCGCAGGTCGGTGGTCTGGGCCGACAGCACCGTGGCGACGACGAGTTGGAAGGGGTTCTCGAAGTCCAGCTCCGGGTGGGCGTACGGGTAGACCTCGGCGAGCTCGCGGTTGATCCGCCGGGCACGGCGGACCAGTGCGGTGCGGGACTCGCCCTTGGCCGGGGTGACGACGGTCCTGGTCGGCGCGCCCTTGACGGCAGCCGCCGCCTTCTTGGGCGCGACGACCGCCTTCTTCGCGGCCGGCGCCTTCCTCACGGGCGAGGCCTTCTTGGCGGCCGGTGCCTTCTTGGCGGGAGCCGTCTTGGGGGCCCTCTTGGCCGCGGCGGCCTTCTTGGCGGCGGGGGTCTTCTTCGCGGCCGGGGCCTTCTTCACAGCCGGGGCCTTCTTCGCGGCCGGTGACTTCTCCGCGCCGGTCCCGGCGGGCTTCGGGCGCTTGGCGGCGCCCTTCTTCACCGGCGCGTTCGTGGTCGCTTCGGCCGATTCCGCGGATTCCCTACCGCCATCGGGGCCCTGTTCGCCCACAGCGGAATCACGACGTACCTCCACCCGCGCAGCCCCCTCGGCCTGTGCTCTCACCGGCTATTTGGACACCCGGCCAGCCTACGGCCCGGCACCGACATCCGCCCCGGACCCTGAAGATCGGCGCCCAATTGGACCCCTGCCGCGTACCCCGGCAGGACGGTGCGGCATCCTTGTGACAGATCACACTGTTTGGACTGTCCGGCAAAATGGGCACCACGGTCCCCTGGTAAGCGGGGGAACAAGATCCCCTGAGCAGGTCGACAAGGAGAGAACTCGTGGACGACGTTCTGCGGCGGAACCCGCTCTTCGCGGCGCTCGATGACGAGCAGGCCGCGGAGCTTCGCGCCTCCATGAGTGAGGTGACCCTGGCGAGGGGCGACTCACTCTTCCACGAGGGCGACCCGGGTGACCGGCTCTACGTGGTCACCGAGGGCAAGGTCAAGCTCCACCGCACGTCGCCCGACGGCCGCGAGAACATGCTCGCCGTCGTCGGCCCCGGAGAACTGATCGGCGAGCTGTCGCTCTTCGACCCCGGACCGCGCACCGCCACGGCGACGGCGCTGACCGAGGTCAAGCTGCTCGGCCTCGGCCACAACGACCTGACTCCGTGGCTGAGCGCCCGCCCCGAGGTCGCCACGGCCCTGCTGCGGGCCGTCGCCCGCCGGCTGCGCAAGACCAACGACGCGATGTCCGACCTGGTCTTCTCCGACGTGCCGGGCCGTGTCGCGCGCGCCCTGCTGGACCTCTCGCGCCGCTTCGGCGTGCAGTCCGAGGAGGGCATCCACGTCGTCCACGACCTGACGCAGGAGGAGCTGGCCCAGCTGGTCGGCGCCTCGCGCGAGACGGTCAACAAGGCCCTGGCGGACTTCGCCCAGCGCGGCTGGCTGCGCCTCGAAGCCCGCGCGGTGATCCTCCTGGACGTCGAGCGCCTCGCCAAGCGCTCGCGCTGACGCCCGGCGCCCCCGCGCGGGGGCGTACCTCGCGCCCGGGCCGAGGCCGGCCGGGCCGGGTCGGTCGCTGTCAGACCGCTAGATGAGACCGTGCTCCTGGAGGTACTCCAGCTGCGCCCGCACGGACAGTTCCGCGGCGGGCCACAGGGAGCGGTCGACATCGGCGTACACGTGAGCGACGACCTCGGAGGGCGTGCGGTGGCCGTTCTCGACGGCCGTCTCCACCTGCGCCAGCCGGTTGGCGCGGTGGGCCAGGTAGAACTCCACGGCTCCCTGCGCGTCGTCCAGCACCGGACCGTGCCCGGGCAGGACCGTGTGGACGCCGTCGTCGACGGTCAGCGAGCGCAGTCGGCGCAGCGAGTCCAGGTAGTCGCCGAGACGGCCGTCCGGATGGGCCACCACGGTCGTGCCGCGGCCCAGGACGGTGTCGCCGGTCAGCACGGCCCGGTCGGCCGGCAGGTGGAAGCACAGGGAGTCCGAGGTGTGTCCGGGCGTGGGCACCACGCGCAGTTCCAGGCCGCCCACCGTGACGACGTCCCCGGCGGCCAGGCCCTCGTCGCCGAGCCGCAGCGCCGGATCCAGCGCGCGGACGTTCGTGCCGGTCAGCTCGGCGAAGCGGGCGGCACCCTCCGCGTGGTCGGGGTGGCCGTGGGTCAGCAGGGTGAGCGCGACGCGCTTGCCGGCCTGCTCCGCCGTCTCCACGACGTGCCGCAGGTGCCCCTCGTCCAGGGGGCCCGGGTCGACCACGACCGCCAGGTCGGAATCGGGTTCCGCCAGGATCCAGGTGTTGGTGCCGTCGAGCGTCATGGCCGAGGCGTTGGGCGCCAGGACGTTGACCGCGCGGGAGGTGGCGGGCCCGGAGAGGACCCCGCCACGCGGCTGGCCGGGCAGTGCTGCGGCGTCCGTCATGCGGTGCCCCCACCGTTCGGGATGTGCTTGGTGAACTCGTCGTGTCCCGGCCAGGCGAGCACGATCCGCCCCTCCTCCAGGCGCGCGGTGGCCAGCACCGGCGTGAGATCCCGCTCGGGCGCCACGGCGAGCGCCTCCGCCACCGTGTCGTACGCCATGAGCTGGCGCAGGGTCGCGATCGTGGGCGGCATCATCAGCAGCTCACCCCGGTCGTAGCCGGCGGCCGCCTCGCGCGGGGTGATCCATACCGTGCGGTCGGCCTCCGTCGAGGCGTTCCGGGTCCGCTGGCCCTCGGGGAGCGCGGCGACGAAGAACCAGGTGTCGTAGCGGCGCGACTCGAACTCGGGAGTGACCCAGCGGGTCCAGGCGCCCAGCAGGTCCGAGCGGAGCACCAGCCCGCGGCGGTCCAGGAACTCGGCGAACGACGTCTCCCGCGCGACCAGCGCCGCCCGGTCCGCCTCCCAGTCCTCGCCGGTCGTGTCGCCCACGACGGAGTCCGGGGTGGGTCCGGCGAGCAGCACACCGGCTTCCTCGTAGGTTTCCCGCACGGCCGCGCACACGATCGCCTGAGCGCCCGTCGCGTCGACGCCGAGCCGATCCGCCCACCACGCGCGCGAGGGCCCCGCCCAGCGCACGTGCCGGTCGTCGTCCCGCGGGTCGACACCGCCGCCGGGGTAGGCGTAGGCGCCGCCGGCAAAGGCCATGGAGGCGCGCCGGCGCAGCATGTGGACGACCGGGCCCGTGCCGGTGTCCTTCAGGAGCATGACGGTGGCCGCGCGCTTGGGCACGACCGGCGTGAGACTGCCGTCCGTGAGCGCACGGATCCGGTCCGGCCACTCAGGGGGGTACCACTGCCCATCGGCCTGCACATTCGCCATGGCCGGAGGCTATCCCGTGGCGGGCGGATGTTCGAGTGCCTCTTGGGGCGGCGGACGGCAACCCGAGAGGACGAGGACGACGGTCAGCGGCCGGAGGGGGACGACGCGTCGGCAGGCGCCGGACGGCAGGCGACAGGCGGCAGGCGACAGGCGGCAGGCGGCAGGCGGAGAGGGCGACGAGCGCAGGCGGCAACCCGAGGCGACGGCGGGCGGGAGCGGGAGAGCACGGGGCGCGACCTGCGCGTCCGCTGCCCTCCGCGCCACAGCACACGTGGGGCACCACGGCGACGCCTCCGGTCCTCGGCCCACGGCCCTCGGCCCACGGCCCTCGGCCCACGGCCTCTCGCGGCTCTGTGGGCCTTCGGCGGGCCGTGGGAAGGGGGAGGGGAGGACCTACGCCTCGGTCAGCTCCACCTGGATCTCGACCTCGACCGGCGCGTCCAGCGGCAGCACCGCGACGCCCACCGCGCTGCGCGCGTGGACGCCCTTGTCGCCGAGGACCTCGGCCAGCAGCTCACTGGCACCGTTGATGACGCCGGGCTGGCCCGTGAAGTCCGGGGCGGAGGCCACGAAGCCGACCACCTTCACCACGCGTGCGACACGGTCCAGGTCACCGGCGACGGACTTGACGGCGGCCAGGGCGTTCAGCGCACACGTGCGCGCCAGGTCCTTCGCCTCCTCCGGCGTCACCTCGCCGCCGACCTTGCCGGTGATCGGCAGCTTGCCGTCCACGATGGGCAGCTGGCCGGACGTGAAGACGTACCGCCCGGACACCACGGCAGGCTTGTAGGCGGCGAGCGGAGGGGTGACCTCCGGCAGGCTCAGACCGAGCTCGGACAGTTTCGCCTCGACCGCGCTCATGCCTGCTTCTCCCGCTTCAGGTAGGCCACCAGCTGCTCGGGGTTGTTCGGCCCGGGCACGACCTGGACGAGCTCCCAGCCGTCCTCGCCCCAGGTGTCCAGGATCTGCTTCGTGGCGTGGACGAGCAGAGGCACAGTCGCGTATTCCCACTTGGTCATGGCGCCGACTCTAACCCCTGCCGCGACCGCCCTCTCCGCCGCGGGACGGCAGCGGCCGGCCACCGGGTGGGGGCGACGCGTGACAGCCCCTGACGACCCGCGCGCGGACGCGGACGCGCGACAGCCCCTGAATGACCCGCGCGCGGACGCGGGGACGGCGGCCGGGGAACGCCCCCGCGACGCCGCGCCTGACGACCGCCGCGACACCGCGCGTGACGACCGCCGGGAGGGCGCGCGCGAGGACGGCGGGACGGCGGCACGGGGGACGCGGGGTGGTGCAACTGTCACCCGGAGCCGCCGGGGCGCGCGGACAGCAATTAGGCTCGAAGGCGTGAGCAGGCTCCAGGTCGTCAGTGGCAAGGGCGGTACCGGCAAGACCACGGTGGCCGCGGCCCTCGCGCTGGCCCTGGCCACGGAGGGGAAGCGGACGCTTCTCGTCGAGGTCGAGGGCCGCCAGGGCATCGCACAACTCTTCGAGACGGACGCGTTGCCGTACGAGGAGCGGAAGATCGCCGTCGCACCCGGGGGCGGGGAGGTGTACGCCCTCGCCATCGATGCGGAACGCGCCCTTCTGGACTACCTCCAGATGTTCTACAAGATGGGCAGCGCCGGGAGGGCCCTGAAGAAACTCGGGGCGATCGACTTCGCCACCACCATCGCGCCCGGCGTGCGGGACGTCCTGCTGACCGGCAAGGCGTGCGAGGCGGTGCGGCGCAAGGACCGCGGCGGGCGGTTCGTCTACGACTACGTGGTGATGGACGCCCCGCCGACCGGGCGCATCACCCGCTTCCTCAACGTCAACGACGAGGTCGCCGGGCTCGCCAAGATCGGGCCGATACACAATCAGGCGCAGGCCGTGATGCGGGTGCTGAAGTCCCCGGAGACGGCCGTGCACCTGGTGACGCTGCTGGAGGAGATGCCCGTCCAGGAGACGGCGGACGGCATCGCCGAGCTGCGCGCGGCCCGGCTGCCCGTGGGGCGGATCATCGTGAACATGGTCCGGCCGAGGGTGCTGGAGGAGGCGGACCTGGAACTCGTGGAGACGGTCCCGCGTTCTTCCCTTGCGCGGTCACTGTCGTCCGCCGGCCTCGGCGGGGCGCGGCGCGGTGGGCACGCCGAGCGGCTGGTGGACCCCCTGCTCGCCCAGGCGGAGGAGTACGCCGAGCGGTTCGCTCTGGAGACGGAACAGCGCGCCGTCCTGGCCGACCTCGGCCTGCCCCTGCACGAACTCCCGCTGTTCGCGGAGGGCATGGACCTGGCCGGCCTGTACCAACTGGCCCGGAATCTGCGCGGGCAGGGCGTGTCATGAGCGCTGCCGTCGGGTACGCGGGCACGACCTGTGCCGGGATCCCGGGCGGAGGCGGCCTCGGCCCGGCATCTTCGGTGCGGGGCACCCGGCGCGCCGACCCGGCCGTGGCAGTGCCCGAGCCAGCTCCCATGCCCGTGCCCGTGCCCGTGCCCGTGCCAGTACCCACGCCCGTGCCCGTAGTCAGCCGTCCGTACCGGAAGCAGGGGATGTCATGAGCCGTAGTCCGGAGCCGACGCCCGGTCGCGCGGACGCGCAGGCGCCCGACGCGGTCCGTCAGCACCTCTCCCCCACCCGGACGCTCGACGTCGACCCCCTGCTCGAGGACCCCGGCACCCGGATCGTGGTCTGCTGCGGCTCGGGCGGGGTCGGCAAGACCACCACGGCCGCGGCACTCGGCCTGCGCGCGGCGGAGCGGGGGCGCAAGGTCGTGGTCCTCACGATCGACCCGGCCCGGCGCCTCGCCCAGTCCATGGGTATCGACTCACTCGACAACACCCCCCGCCGGGTCAAGGGCATCGACGACTCCGCGGGCGGCGAACTGCACGCGATGATGCTCGACATGAAGCGCACCTTCGACGAGATCGTCGAGGCGCACGCGGACCCCGAGCGGGCCGCCGCGATCCTGGGCAACCCCTTCTACCAGTCGCTCTCCGCCGGCTTCGCCGGCACGCAGGAGTACATGGCGATGGAGAAGCTGGGCCAGCTGCGCTCGCGCGACGAGTGGGACCTGATCATCGTCGACACCCCGCCCTCCCGCTCCGCGCTGGACTTCCTGGACGCGCCCAAGCGGCTCGGTTCCTTCCTCGACGGCAGGCTGATCAGGGTCCTGCTGGCGCCGGCGAAGGTCGGCGGCCGGGCCGGCATGAAGTTCCTGAACGTCGGCATGTCGATGATGACCGGGGTCCTGGGCAAGCTGCTCGGCGGCCAGCTGCTGAAGGACGTCCAGACGTTCATCGCGGCCATGGACTCCATGTTCGGCGGGTTCCGGACGCGCGCGGACGCCACGTACAAGCTGCTGCAGGCGCCCGGCACGGCGTTCCTCGTGGTGGCCGCGCCGGAGCGGGACGCGCTGCGTGAGGCCGCGTACTTCGTAGAGCGGCTCGCGGCGGAGGACATGCCGCTCGCCGGCCTGGTCCTCAACCGGGTGCACGGCAGCGGCGCCGACGCACTGTCGGCCGAGCGGGCGCTGGCCGCCGCGGAAAATCTTGAGGACTCCGGCATTGTGGATCAGGAGGACGGGAAAGCCTCTCTTCGTAACTCCCCCGACCCGTACGACAGTTCAGGAAATCCAGACCGTCCGGCCAGTCCAGGGGCTCCGGAGTCCTCTCCCGCTTCCGGAGCAGCAGTACCCGCCGACCGCGACTCAGGCTCCCCCGCCGCCGCGGACGACACCACGCACGACCCCACGGACGCGGCTACGGACGCCGCTACGGACGACATCGCCGACGAAGCGGAGCGGTCCGTCGACCGGCTCACCGCCGGGCTGCTGAGGCTGCATGCCGAGCGCATGCAGCTGCTCTCGCGTGAGCAGCGGACGCGGGACCGCTTCACCGCGCTGCATCCGGAGGTGGCGGTGACGGAGGTGGCCGCGCTGCCCGGCGATGTCCACGACCTCGCCGGCCTGCGGGACATCGGAGACCGGCTCGCCAGCAACAGCCCGGAGCTGCCCGAGACGGAGCCGGAGGCGACCGCCTGACACCTCGGCGGGCAGCACGGCGAAACCGCGGGACGAAGCCGGTACCGCGGCCGGCCGTCGACGGTCGACGCCAGCCAGTGACCGAAGGACGGACGCGTGACCGCAGGACGGACGACCCGCCGGCGGCTGACGGCGCCCGGGACTTCCCTGACGGCCCGACAGGCCGGGGACGCCACCGACACACCCACCGACACGTATCCACACAGCCGGCAGCCCGACCGGCCGAACGGCAGAACACATCGCCCGAACCGGTGCAATGCCGATATAGCTTGACCATGCCCGGCCGCCGACGGGCGCCGGGGCTGTGATCGACGGTCACGCCGGACGACCGCACCGGTCGACCACGTCGACCGGCCGCTGCACCACCCGCGCCGCCTGCACCACCGGCACCGTCTGCGCCGTCTGCGCCGTCTGCGCCGTCTGCGCCGTCGCCACTGCCTGTGCCGTCGGCCACAGCCCACGCCCACGACCACCACCGCGGCCGGGGCGGAAGGCCGGGACGGAGGACCCCCCGAGGGTCCTCGTCCGTCAGCCCACAGCCGCGTAGCTCTCGTACACCTCGTCCTCACCGAGCGCCACGACGCCCGCCCCGCGCTCGTACTCCGTGCGCGCGGTCTCCAGCAGCCGACGCCAGGAGGTCACGGTCGGCCGGCGGCGCAGCAGTGCGCGGCGCTCACGTTCCGTCATGCCTCCCCACACGCCGAACTCGACGCGGTTGTCCAGCGCGTCGGCGAGACATTCCGTGCGTACCGGGCATCCGGTGCACACCGCCTTGGCCCTGTTCTGCGCTGCTCCCTGAACAAACAGTTCATCCGGATCGGTAGTGCGGCAGGCAGCCTGCGCACTCCAGTCGGTAACCCAGCCCATACCGGCGCCGTCCTCTCCCGAATCGAGGCTCCCCCACGGCGGCAGCGGCATATTCACCGCCGCCAGTTGAGGACGTTACGGAAGGCGGGCACAGCGCAACACCCCCAGCGGGCCCAATCTTGAATGGTCCGAACGGACTATGGGTAAGCGGCAGATCACCCGGGGGAGTGAGCTGGCGACATGCGCGGCAATCCAGGCATTTCAGGGCGGTTGTGTGACGTCACAACGGGCACCAAGTGACACACAAGGCGGTTCCGGACACACACCCAACACGCCTCGACAAGAAAGTCGAGCAGATCCGGAACGATTCGGGGTCGCCGGACGTATTGATACGTGGCCTCACTGCTGTGACAGTTGAGAGCAGCTTAGGCCAACGCCTGTACGGTTGTCCGGCGAATGAGAACGTAGGCTGCTCCCATGCCAAAGAAGCGCTCGGGCGGTGGTCTGTCGCCAACGCAGCAGGCCGCCAAGTTCCTCGGTGTCAGTGTCCTCGCGGGAGCGGTCCTGGCCGGCCTCGCGCTGCCAGCCGTCGGCGCGCTGGGGCTCGCCGCCAAGGGATCGGTCGAGAGCTTCGACGAGCTCCCGGCCAACCTCAAGACGCCGCCGCTCAGCCAGCGCACCACGATCCTCGACGCCAAGGGCGGCCAGATCGCGACGGTCTACGAGCGCGACCGCACGGTGGTCGACCTCAAGGACATCTCGCCGTACATGCAGAAGGCGATCGTCGCGATCGAGGACTCCCGCTTCTACCAGCACGGCGCGGTCGACCTGAAGGGCGTGCTGCGTGCCCTCAACCGCAACGCGCAGACCGGCGGGGTCGCCGAGGGCGCCTCCACGCTGACCCAGCAGTACGTGAAGAACGTGTTCGTCGAGGAGGCCGGCGACGACCCGACGAAGGTCGCGCAGGCCACCCAGCAGACCCTCGGCCGCAAGATCCGCGAGCTGAAGTTCGCGATCCAGGTCGAGGAGGAACTGGGCAAGAAGAAGATCCTCGAGAACTACCTGAACATCACGTTCTTCGGCCAGCAGGCCTACGGCGTGGAGGCCGCCAGCCAGCGCTACTTCTCGAAGTCCGCCAAGGACCTCGAGGTGCAGGAGGCCGCGCTGCTGGCCGGCATCGTCCAGTCCCCGAGCCGCTACGACCCGGTCAACGACGAGGCGGAGGCCAAGAAGCGGCGCAACATCGTCCTGCAGCGGATGGCCGAGGTCGGCGACATCTCGCAGGAGGAGGCCGACAAGGCGGCCAGGACCCCGCTGGGTCTGAAGGTCAGCAAGCCGAAGAACGGCTGCATCACGGCCACCAAGGGTGCGGGCTTCTTCTGCGACTACGTGCGCGAGGTGTTCCTCAACGACCCGGTCTTCGGCAAGACCAAGGAGGACCGGGCCAAAATCTGGAACCGCGGCGGTCTGACGATCCGCACGACGATGGACCCGCAGGCGCAGGAGTCGGTCCAGGCGTCGGTCAAGGACCACGTCAACCAGAAGGACGAGGTGGCGACCGCCGCCACCATCGTCGAGCCCGGCACCGGCAAGATCCTCGCCATGGGCCAGTCCCGGCCGTACGGCATCAACGTCAAGAAGAACGAGACGTCGATCAACCTGTCCGTGGACGACGCCATGGGCGGCGGCGCGGGCTACCAGCCCGGTTCGACGTTCAAGCCGATCGTGGCTGCCGCTGCGCTCGAGGGCGGGATGCCCCCGACGAAGTCGTACGCCTCGCCGTACAAGATGGACTACCCGACTCCGGTCTCGGCCTGTGAGGGCCGGACGTGGAACGAGAAGGGCGTCCCGGTCGAGAACGAGAACGAGACGGAGGTCGGCCCGTACAGCATGCGGGAGGCCACCGCCAAGTCGGTCAACACGTACTACATCGAGCTGATCAGCGAGATCGGCATCTGCCCGGTGACGGAGATGGCCGCGAAGATGGGCGTCGAGCGCGCCGACGGCCAGAAGATGCAGCAGGCCCCGTCGATCGCCCTCGGCACCCAGGAGATGTCCCCGCTGACCATGGCGAACGGCTACGCCACCTTCGCCGCACGGGGCATGCACTGCACCCCGATCGCCATCGAGTCGATCAGCCAGCGGGTCGGTGAGAAGAACAAGTCGCTGCCGGTGCCGAAGTCGACCTGCTCGCGCGCGATGTCGGAGAAGACGGCCGACACCATCAACACGCTGCTGCTCGGCGTCGTCGAGGACGGCACGGGCACGCAGGCCGGACTGGGCAGCGGCCGTCCCAGCGCGGGCAAGACCGGTACGACCGACTTCCGCTACGCGGCCTGGTTCGTGGGCTACACCCCGAACATGGCCGGCGCGGTCTGGGTCGGCGACCCGGCCCACAAGCGCAAGATGGTCAACATCTCCATCGGCGGCAAGTGGCACAGCAAGGTCTTCGGTGGCCAGGTCCCCGGCCCGATCTGGCGCGACATGATGAACGGCGCGCTGGAGGGCAGGGAGGCGCCCGACTTCAACCGGGTGCACATCCCGGAGGACCGCAAGGACGACCGCGACCGTGACCGCGACGAGGACGACGACCGCGAGGACGGCAACAACGGTGACAACGGCGGCTTCATCGGCGGCCTGATCGGCGGCGGCAACGGTGGAAACGGCGGCCCCGGCGGCAACGGCGGCCCCGGCGGCCGTGAGCCGGACCCCACGTTCTCCCTCCCCGGGGGCTTCGTCCAGGGTCCGGGCCAGGGCCCGGGAGGCCGACGCTGACCGGACACATCGCTGACCGGGCGCGCAAGGGCCCGGCCCGGGCATGACGCCGACGGCCCCTTCCCTCGGGAAGGGGCCGTCGGCGTCAGCAGGGAACTGCGACGTAGGCAGGGGACTGCGGCGTACGCAGGCGACTGCGGGCGTAGGCAAGGCGCTGTGGCGAGCCCGCGCCTGGGCCCGGGCGGCGACCCGGAGGTCGGTCGGCCGGCGGCTCAGCCGGCCAGCAGCTTCTTCACCGCCGCCGCGACGCGCCCGCCCTCGGCCTGTCCGGCCACCTTGGGGTTCACGATCTTCATGACGGCGCCCATGGCCCGCGGCCCCTCGGCACCCGCCGCCTTGGCCTCCTCGACGGCCTGGGCGACGATCGCGTTCAGCTCGTCGTCGGACAGCTGCTTCGGCAGGTACTGGGCCAGCACCTCGCCCTCCGCCCGCTCACGCTCGGCCTGCTCGGCGCGGCCGCCCTGCGCGAAGGCCTCGGCGGCCTCACGGCGCTTCTTCGCCTCGCGGGTGATCACCTTCTGCACCTCGTCGTCGGAGAGCTCACGCTTCTCCTTGCCCGCGACCTCTTCCTTGGTGATCGCGGCGAGCGTCAGCCGGAGCGTGGAGGAGCGCAGCTCGTCGCGCCCCCTGATCGCGGCGTTGAGGTCTTCCTGCAGCTTCGACTTGAGCGTGGTCATGACTCGATTCTCGCAGGTGCGGAAGCAAGGCCGCTCCCTGATTTCCCCACGCCGCCGTTCCCGCCCGCCGACGGAGCCCGCACCGCCCGCGCAGTTCCCGATCCGGAGCCCCGGCGAACCCGCCCCCGTCCTCCGTTACGAAGCACCGGAGTTGGCGGCGCCGCCAGGACCAACGCCGGGCGTGACGGACCTCGGGCGTCTGACACGATGGAGGCATGCGCGCGCGATACGGAATCCCCCTGGGAATCACGGCGGCCGGTGCCGCCGGGCTGCTGTACGCGGCGGGCTTCGAGGCCCGCTCGTTCCGCCTGCGGCGGGTGACGGTCCCCGTCCTGCCCCCCGGGATGCGCCCGCTGCGCGTACTGCAGGTCTCCGACATCCACCTGGTCAGCGGCCAGCGCAAGAAGCAGCGGTGGCTGCGCTCCCTGGCGGGCCTGCGCCCCGACTTCGTGATCAACACGGGCGACAACCTCTCCGACACCGAAGCCGTCCCGGAGGTCCTGGACTGCCTCGGCCCCCTGATGGAGTTCCCGGGCGCCTACGTCTTCGGCTCCAACGATTACTACGGCCCCAAGCTGCGCAACCCCGCCCGCTACCTCATCGAGAGGGTCCAGGGCCGCCACGGCCTGAACGGCAACGAACCCACCGTCGGCGCCATCCACAACCCGTGGGAGGACCTGCGCGACGGCTTCGACGCCGCGGGCTGGCTCAACCTGACGAACACGAGGGGCACGCTCAAGGTCGACGGCATGTCGATCGAGCTGACCGGCGTGGACGATCCCCACATCAAGCGGGACCGTTACGCCGAGGTGGCGGGCGGCCCGTCGGACGGCGCGGACTTCTCGATGGGCGTCGTCCACGCCCCCTACCTGCGCGTCCTGGACTCCTTCACGGCCGACGGCTACCCCCTGGTCCTGGCCGGCCACACACACGGCGGCCAGCTCTGCATCCCCTTCTACGGCGCCCTGGTCACCAACTGTGACCTGGACACCGACCGCGTGAAGGGCCTCTCCACGCACACCTCCGGCGGCCGGACCTCCTACCTCCACGTCTCCGCGGGCTGCGGCACCAACCGCTACACGCCGGTCCGCGTCGCCTGCCCCCCGGAGGCGACGCTGATGACACTGGTGGCACGCTGAGGCTGCCCACCCCCTGAACAGCGAGAAACCGTCCACGGGCGACCAACCCCCTTAACCCGACCGGACCACCCCACATCGCCCCTGTCGGACGATCCGCCCACGCTGAGGGCATGACCGCTCCGATACCCAGGGAGATACCGGGCCTCCCCGCTCTCCCCGTCAAGAGGCCCGGACTCCTCCCCTCCCCGGTCCCGGCCCGGGCCGTCATGGCTCCGGTACGCCGCCCGTACGCGGCGGCGTACCGCCTGGCCCTGGCACTCACGGCCACCGGAGCGGTGACCGTCGAGATCGTCCTCGGCAGCCCCACCCGCATCCTCAGCCACTTCGCCGTCCAGAGCACGGCCCTGCTGGCCGTCGTCACCTTCGCCACGGCCCGCCGCTCCTGGACCGGCCGCCAGCCCCTCCCCGGCAAGCTGACCGGCGCGGCCCTCCTCTACGTCATGATCACGGGCCTGGTCCATCACCTGCTCCTGGCCGGCGCGCCCCCCGCCTACGCCCTGTCCGACGCCCCCTCCGGGCCGGCCACGCTCGCCGCCCACATCCTGCACACCGCCGTCCCCGTCGCGGCCCTGCTGGACTGGCTGCTCCTCACCCCACCGGCCCGCACCCATCTCCGCCACACGGCGACCTGGATGCTCTACCCCCTGGCCTACCTGGCCTTCTCCCTGACCCGGGGCGAACTCCTCCCCGGCAACCCGGCGCGCTACCTCTACCCCTTCCTCGACGTCACCCAGCACGGCTACAAGGGCGTCCTCGGCAACGCCCTCCTCCTCGGCCTCGCCTTCTACGCCCTGGCCGTCCTCCTGGTCGTCGTGGACCACACCCGCCCGAACCCGGTCCGCCGCCGCCCCAAAACCGGATTTCGTCTCCGGGCACCGGTGGGCTAAAGTAAACGTCGTCGCCGCGACAGCAGCGACACTCGGGGTGTGGCGCAGCTTGGCAGCGCGCTTCGTTCGGGACGAAGAGGTCGTGGGTTCAAATCCCGCCACCCCGACGCTGGTCAGAGGGCCTGGTGTGCAAGTGACGCCAGGCCCTTTGTCATGCTCGGGGGCCAAACAGGTGGCCACGCTGATGGGGCTCGACCAAGCGCCCCCGTCTCCTGCCCGTCAGCGCACTTCCAGGGCCGTCCGGGCCAGGTCCAGGAAGCGGACGTGTTGGTCTCTGAACGTCCGGTAGGCGCTGTCGTAGGGCGTGCGCTGGTCTTCTGTGCCGTCCTCCAGTTGCAGGAGGAGCCGGTGTGCGGCGATTGCTTCGCGCCGGAGCTCTGCGGCGGCCTTCGCCACGCCTGCCGGTCCCTCCAGGAAAACTTCCCGGCTGGCCTTGGTGACGTCGCTCAGGCGGTGACGGGACGCTGCCTGCATGTCCTCGATGATGCGGGCTCGCTCTGTCCTGGTGCGGGCGTGATCGACTTCTTCCATGCGCCAGAAGACCTCGGCCAGGGCGTGGGCGGCCGCGCTGAGTTCCCGGTAGGCGTCTCGTCGTCGGTTGCGGGCCTCGGTGACGTGGCCGGCGTGGGCCGTGACTTCGGCTTCGACCCGCACGGAGCGCGCGTTGCCCCGGGTCGTGATCCAGCTCGCTCCCAACGCCGTGGCGCCCGTGACCACCGCCACCCACCAGCCGCTGTCCCCCATGTGCCCAGTATTCAGGTCGACTTGATGTGGGGCCAGCCCCCGCCCCGACCGTGGAGCACCGGGGCGCGCTCCTCAGGCAGGCGGTGCCTGCTGGTTGACGTCCACGTTGTCGAAGAGGGCGAGCATGGTGGCGAGTACGCGGAGGCAGGCGTCGACGTCGGCGGTGGTGAGGTTGCCGTCGATGGTGCGGAGCAGGGCGTGTTCGCGGGCGTGTACGGCTTCGATGGTGGTCGTGCCGGCGGTGGTGAGCCGGATCAGGCGGGATCTGCGGTGGGCGGGGTTGGGGGTCGTTTCGACGAGGCCCTGGGCTGCGGCCTCGTTGACCATGCGCTGGACGAACTGGCGGCTGAGGTCCTGGGCGCGGCCCATCTGGGGGACCGTCAGCGGGCCCTGCTTGTGGAGCAGGTCGAGCACCGCGCGCACCCCGACGGACAGCCCTTCGAGCGGCGCGGTCAGTTCCACCTTGCGGTGCACCCGGCGGTACAGCGGGCCCACCAGGTCGAACACCTCGGTCAGCCGGTCGGCCAGGTGGTCGGGGGGCAGGGGGTGGGTGGTCGGATCGGGGTTCGTCACTGCTCCAGGGTGACACCTTGGTTGCCATGTGGGCGGGGGAATGACACCTTGGTTGTCATGTTGGAATCCATCGAACCACCGACGCTGTCGTTCGAGACGTCCGACGGCTCACTCGCGTACGTCGACGAGGGGAGCGGGCCGCCCCTCGTGTTCCTGCACGGCGGCTTCGTCGACCACACCATGTGGGACCGGCAGATCGCCTTCTTCGCGCGCCGGAACCGGGTGATCGCGCCCGACGCCCGCGGGCACGGGGCGTCCTCCAACGCCACGCGGCCGTACCGGTCCGCCGACGATCTCGCCGCGCTGCTGCGCCACCTCGACGCCGCCCCCGCGGTCCTGGTGGGGGTGTCGATGGGCGGTGCGATCGCCGTCGACACGGTGCTGGAGCATCCCGGGCTGGTCCGGGCCGTGGTGGTCAGCGGTGTGGGGACCAGTGAGCCGGTGTTCGAGGATCCGTGGAGCCTGGAGGTGTTCGGCGCGCAGCAGCGGGCGCTGGCCGCCGGTGATGTCGACGGCTGGGTCGAGGCGTTCAACCGGTTCACGGTGGGGCCCCGGCGCACGCTCGACGACGTGCCGCCGGAGGTGGTGCTGCGCGTGCGCCGGATGGCGCTGCGGACCCTCGCCAAGCACACCGCCGACGAGCCGGATCACCGGGTTCCGGTCTCTGACACCTGGGAGCGTGCCAAGGGCATCCGGGTGCCGGTCCTCGCCATCAACGGTGCGGAGGACTCCCCCGATCACCACGGGATGGCCGAACGCCTGGTGAGCGGGGTGCCGGGTGGCCGGGTCACCACGGTCGGCGGGGGTCACTATCCCAACATGGAGGATCCGGAGGGGTTCAATGCCGCGCTGGCCGGGTTCCTGGACGCCCTTGGGTCCGCCGGCTGAGGGCGGTGGCGGGTGGTGCCGGGGAGTGCCAGTGCGGGGCGGCGCCTGTCATCAGTGGGCTCTCCCCGCTCAACCGGCATGCTCTCCGCGCTCGGTGACCAGGTCCTCCTGGTCGGGGGCGGCGGGAGCACCGGACGGCGGGCGGTCGTCCGTGAGCGCGGCCAGGAGGCGGGGCAGGTCTGCCGGGGCCGCCGTCAGGTGGACCGGGGTGCCGGCGTCGTCGAGTTCGGCGACGTGCCAGTTCTTGGGGACGGACTCGCCGTCGCCGCCCCGGGCCCGGCGGACGGTCTTCAGGGTGAGGCGGTGGACCGGGATCGGGCGGGCGGCGTAGCGGCCGGGGCCCGGGTGGGGGGTGACGGCCGGGGGTTCGCCCCCGCCCACGACGACGTGGGTGCCGAAGTGGTGGGGGTTGTAGTCGGTGGCCTCCAGGAAGCGGGCCGGGATGAACGTCTCCTCGGCGGTGTCCGGCGCGGTCGGGGCGCCGGGGGTGCCGGCCCGGGTGGCCCGCCAGGCCCAGGTGAGGAGGGCCAGGGAGACGAGGCTGCCCGCGCCCGCCCAGCCGAGCGTGGCCCGGGTGCCGAGCGGGGCCTCCGAGTGGACGTAGCCGAGGGGGAGCAGCCACAGGCCGGTGCCCACGAGGGCGGCGACGAACGGCGCGGCCGAGGGGAGGACCTCGTCGTCGGGCCGGCGCCGGGCGCGCAGGCGGAGGACGATCCGGGCGGCGGGGTAGCCCGCGCCGAGGGCGAGGGCGGCGGCGAGGACGGCCACCTCCCCGCCTCCGGTGACGTGGCTCTGCCACACGTGGCGCTCCCCCTCGACCTTCATCACCGAGCCCCGCCACAGCGTCAGCCGGACCCGGTCCCCGGCGCGGAACTCCCGGGCGGCCGTCTCCGACACCGCGACCCGGTCCACCGGCCGGCCGTCGGCGAGGTGCAGCCAGCTGCCCTTCTTGGGGCGGTTGGGTTCGGTGCGCTCGATGGTCGCCGGGAGCGTGCGCAGGCAGTCCGCGTCGCCGTCGGCGGAGGTGCCCGCAGGTCCGCACGGTGCGGCCGACCGCCAGTCCCGTTCGTGGGACTGGGCCTGCGGTACGGCCCACGCCGCCAGTCCGGCACCGGCGAGCAGCAGGACGCAGAAGAGGAGCGAGACGGTCCAGCCGCGGCCCGCGGTGCGGTGGGAGACGACGGGCAGGTGGTCCGAGCGGGGGTCGCCGTGGCGGCGGTGCAGCGCGCGGAGGGCGTCCAGGGTCGCGTCGAAGTACGGGTCGTGTGCCGTCACGCCGATCGGGAGGGGCAGGACGCGCTTGCGGCCGTCGGTCAGGACGAGGACGGTGCGGCGTACGTCCTGGGTGCGGGGCGTGTTGGCGTACTTGAGGTGGACGCGCAGGTCGGCGATGTCGGCCCACGGCACGCTGCGGGAGCGCACCAGGCTGCCGACGTGCAGGCCGTGGGCGTCGGCGCGGACGCGGCCCGTGGCCCGGTGCAGCGCGGCGACCCCCGCGGACGCGCACAGCAGGGCCGGGATCAGCCACGGCAGCGCACCGGTGGCGACCGCGAGGGCGACGGCCGCCGACGTGCCGGCCGCGCACAGTCCGGCCAGGAACCACAGCGTGCCCGCCCAGCGCGGGCGGCAGATCACTTCCCTGGGCTCGCTCATGGTCGGATTTTGTCAGGGGCCTGCTGACCGGCGCGGGGGTGCGTCACGGCAGTTTCCAGGCCCGCGACATTGCCGACGGCCGGACGGGAACACGGGGAGTGCGACCGGCCCGGCCGGGGAATGGCCGGGCGGCGGACACGGTGCCTGCGGCAGTGGCAGCATCAGCGGCACGGCCCGGAGCGGACGAGGGAGTGAGCGCATGATCATTTTCGGCACCAAGGGGTACCTGTACCGACTCGCGATACTGACCCTGGTGTGCGCGCAGTGCGGCAACCCCTCCGCGCACACGCTGAGTAAGCGGGTCACGAAGTTCACCCTGTTCTTCGTGCCGCTGTTTCCCGTGTCGACGAAGTACGCGACCCAGTGCACGTTCTGCGGGGCCGAGCAGCGGGTGACCGCCGAGCAGGCGGAGCAGCTGCAGGCGCAGGGCCACGGGCAGGGCGGTCCCGGGGGTCCGGGCGGGCAGGGCCACGGCCAGCCCCAGCAGCAGCCCTACCAGGGCTGACGGCGACCCGCGCGGCTCACAGCGGGGTCGCGGCGCGGAGCAGGGAGAAGAGGATCAGGGCGGCGTTCGCGGAGGACATCGCCGACAGCGCGGTCCCGGCGGCCGCTCCCCAGGCGGCCAGACCCGCCGAGGTGAACACCGCGGGCCAGCGGGCCGGGGCCGGGGGCG
>NZ_JAAGMD010000578.1 GCF_010548465.1 Streptomyces sp. SID14436
GTCACCTCGGCGGGCAGGGCCTGGGCGAGCGGCCGGGCGGCGGCCTCGACAACGGTGACGGCGCAGCCGGCCCCGCGGGCCGCGGTGGCGAACTCGGCGCCGATCCAGCCCGCGCCGACGACCACGACGTCGTGCCGGCGGGCCAGCAGGGGCCGGAGCCGGGCGGCGTCGTCCAGGGTGCGCAGCAGATGGACGCCGGGCACGCCCTCGGTGCCGGGCAGCCGGACCGGTTCGGCGCCGGTCGCGACGACCAGGACGTCGTACGGGACGGGTCCGGCCTCCGTGTCGAGCACCCGGTCGGCGGGGCGCAGGCCGAGGACCTCGCAGCCCAGCCGCAGTTCGATGCCGAGGTCCTCGAAGTCGACGTCGAACGCGGAGTCCTCGGCCTTGCCGAGCAGCACCGCCTTGGACAACGGCGGCCGGTCGTACGGCTGGTGGGGTTCGGCGCCGATCAGGGTGACCGTGCCGGTGAAACCCTGCTCCCGGAGGGCGACCGCGGTCTGCACCCCCGCCATGCCGGCGCCCGCGACCACCACCCGGCGCGTGTCGGACGGTCCCGGTTCCCGCGTCTGCTCGCTCACCTGATCACCATAGGCACCCCGAAAGGTGTCGGTCAGTCCCGTCGCGCCGTGAGCCGCCGCACAGCCCGGGCCCGCTCGTGGCGGGCGGCGCGGACCGGGCCCCCTACAAGCGCGGTGGCCCGGGGACTAGGGTGACCGGCGTAAGCACTCGCGGGAGTCCGGACGCACCGGGCTGAGAGGGAGGCTGGCGGCCTCCGACCGTACGCACCTGATCCGGGTCATGCCGGCGAAGGGAGGGGCTGGACGCCCATGTCGCCCACACACACCTCGGGCACCCCACCGACCTCGGACGTAGTCGTCGTCGGGGGCGGGATCATCGGACTGGTCACGGCCTGGCGGGCCGCGCAGCGCGGTCTCGCCACGACCGTGGTGGACCCCGAACCCGGCGGCGGCGCGGCCCAGGTGGCCGCCGGCATGCTCGCCGCCGTCACCGAACTCCACCACGGCGAGCAGACGCTGCTCGGGCTGAACCTCGCCTCGGCCCGCCGCTACCCCGACTTCGCGGCCGAGCTGACCGAACTGACCGGCCGGGACCTCGGCCATCGCCGGTGCGGCACCCTCGCGGTCGCCCTGGACGCCGACGACCGCGCGCACCTGCGGGAACTGCACGCCCTGCACGAGCGGTCGGGGCTGGAATCGCAGTGGCTGACCGGGCGGGAGTGCCGTCGGCTGGAGCCGTTGCTCGCGCCGGGCGTGCGCGGCGGGCTGCGGGTGGACGGCGACCACGCGATCGACCCGCGGCAGCTGGCGGCGGCCCTGGTGACCGCGTGCGAGCGGTCCGGGGTGGTGCTGCACCGCGCGTGGGCGGACCGGCTGACCGTGGTGCGGGACCGCGCGACGGGCGTGGTCACCGCGGACGGCACGGAGCTGGCCGCCGGGCAGGTGGTCCTGGCGGCGGGCAGCCTCAGCGGGCGGCTCGCGGGCGTGCCCGAGGACGTGCTGCCGCCGGTGCGGCCGGTGAAGGGGCAGGTGCTGCGGCTGACCGTGCCCGGGAACCGCGCGCCGTTCCTGAACCGGACGGTGCGCGCGGTGGTGCGCGGCAGCCACGTGTACCTGGTGCCGCGGGAGAGCGGCGAGCTGGTGATCGGGGCGACCAGCGAGGAGATGGGCTGGGACACCACGGTCACCGCCGGCGGGGTGTACGAGCTGCTGCGCGACGCGCACGAGCTGGTCCCCGGGATCACCGAGCTGCCGCTCACCGAGACGCGGGCCGGGCTGCGCCCCGGCTCCCCCGACAACGCGCCGCTCCTCGGCCCGACCGGCCTGGCCGGACTGCTGCTGGCCACCGGGCACCACCGCAACGGTGTGCTGCTCACGCCGGTCACCGGCGACGTCCTCGCGCACGCGCTGACCACCGGTGAACTCCCCGAGGAAGCCCGTCCCTTCACCCCCCGGCGGTTCACCGCCGGCGCACTCCTGGAGCAGTCCGCATGAACCACCCGGTCACCATCTCGGTCAACGGCGATCCGCTCGCGGTGGATCCCGGCACGGTCCTCGACCACGTCGTGCGCTCGCTCACGGCGGCCCCCGCCGGGGTGGCCGCCGCCGTCAACGAGACCGTCGTCCCGCGGGCGCAGTGGCCCTCCACCCCGCTCGCGGAGGGCGACCGGGTCGAGGTCCTCACCGCCGTGCAGGGAGGCTGAGCATGGCCGACGATCCGCTCGTCCTCGGCGAAACGGCGTTCACGTCCCGCCTGATCATGGGGACCGGTGGGGCGCCCAGCCTGGAGGTGCTGGAGCGGGCGCTGGTGGCGTCCGGCACCGAGCTGACGACCGTGGCGATGCGCCGGGTGGACCCGTCGGTGCACGGGTCGGTGCTGTCGGTGCTGCAGCGGCTGGGCATCCGGGTGCTGCCGAACACGGCGGGCTGCTTCACCGCCGGGGAGGCCGTGCTGACCGCGCGTCTGGCCCGGGAGGCGCTCGGCACCGACCTGGTGAAGCTGGAGGTCATCGCCGACGAGCGCACCCTGCTCCCGGACCCGGTCGAGCTGCTGGACGCGGCGGAGACCCTGGTCGACGACGGGTTCACGGTGCTGCCGTACACGAACGACGACCCGGTGCTGGCGCGGAAGCTGGAGGACGTCGGCTGTGCGGCGGTCATGCCGCTCGGGTCGCCGATCGGGTCCGGGCTCGGCATCCGCAACCCGCACAACTTCGAGCTGATCGTGGAGCGGGCGGGCGTGCCGGTGATCCTGGACGCGGGCGCGGGCACGGCCTCCGACGCGGCCCTGGCCATGGAGCTGGGGTGCGCGGGGGTGATGCTGGCCTCGGCGGTGACCCGGGCGCAGGAGCCGGTGCGGATGGCCGCCGCGATGCGGTACGCGGTGGACGCGGGGCGGCTGGCCCGGCTGGCGGGGCGGATCCCGCGGCGGCACTTCGCGCAGGCGTCGTCCCCGGCGGAGGGCAGGGCGGCGCTGGACCCGGAGCGGCCCGCGTTCTGACCGCCCGTCCCGCGCCGGGTGCCGGCACGGCCCGCGCACCGGCCGGCGCGCGGCCTCTCGTGCGTTGCGTCACAGGTCGGCTGCAGTCCCGCCCCGATCGGGGGCGAACCGGGCGGGGCTGTGGGCGGCGGCTCGTAGACTCACCTGCGTGGACACGACCCTTCAGGACCCTCTGGTCGGGCAGGTGCTCGACGGCCGGTATCGCGTCGAGGCGCGGATCGCGGTCGGCGGTATGGCCACGGTCTACCGGGCCGTGGACACCCGGCTGGACCGCGTCCTCGCGCTCAAGGTGATGCACCCGGCGCTGGCCGCCGACGCGTCCTTCGTCGAGCGGTTCATCCGCGAGGCGAAGTCGGTCGCCCGGCTGGCCCACCCGAACGTGGTGCAGGTCTTCGACCAGGGCACCGACGGGGCGTACGTCTACCTGGCCATGGAGTACATCGCCGGCTGCACCCTGCGGGACGTGCTGCGCGAGCGCGGGGCGCTCCAGCCGCGGGCCGCGCTGGACATCCTGGAGCCGGTGCTGGCCGCGCTGGGGGCCGCGCACCGGGCCGGGTTCGTGCACCGGGACATGAAGCCGGAGAACGTGCTGATCGGGGACGACGGCCGGGTCAAGGTCGCCGACTTCGGGCTGGTCCGGGCGGTCGACACGGTCACCAACACCACCGGCACGGTGCTGGGCACGGTGTCCTACCTGGCGCCGGAGCAGATCGAGCACGGCACCGCCGATCCGCGCGTCGACGTCTACGCCTGCGGGATCCTGCTCTACGAGATGCTGACCGGCGAGAAACCGCACGACGGCGACTCCCCCGCGACGATCCTCTACAAGCATCTGCACGAGGACGTGCCGCCGCCGTCGGCGACGGTGCCCGGCATGGCCTACGAGCTGGACGAGCTGGTCGCCACCGCGACCGCCCGCACCCCGGAGATCCGGCCGCACGACGCGGTGGCGCTGCTCGCGCGGGCCCGTGAGGCGCGCGCCGGGCTCACGGAGGCGCAGCTGGACGCGGTGCCGCCGCAGGCCCTGTCCGAGGAGCACGACAACGCCGACGACCGGACGAGCGTCATCCCGCGCGCGCTGACCATCCCGCGCCCGCTGCCGGTCGACGGGGACGACGAGGACGGCGCCGACGGGCCGGACTCCGGCGGCGGGGCGGGGTCGGTGCACCGCACCAGCCGGCTCCAGGCGCCGCCGCCTCCCCCGCCCGGGCGCCGTCCGGTGCTGCGGGCCGGCCCGATGGCGATCGTGGTCGCCGTCCTGCTGGTGCTGGGCGTCGGCACCGGCGTCTGGTACATCAACTCCGGCCAGTTCACCAAGGTGCCGCCGCTGCTGGGCAAGACGGAGCAGCAGGCCCGGGACCGGCTGAAGGACGCCGGGCTCGGGGTCGGGCAGGTGGAGGAGGAGTTCAGCGACACCGTGGAGCGGGGCACCGTGATCAGCACGGACCCGAGGACGGGCGCCCGCATCCGGGGCAACGACTCGGTGTCGCTGGTGCTGTCCAAGGGCCCGCAGACGGTGCGGGTGCCGGACATCGACGGGTACCGGCTGGACGAGGCGCGGTCGCTGTTGAAGGACGACGGGCTGGAGCCGGGCATGGTGACCCGGGAGTTCAGCGAGGACGTGCCGCGCGGCTCGGTGATCGCGACGAAGCCGGTCAAGGGCACCAAGGTCCGGGCGGGCTCGGCGGTCGCGCTCACGGTGAGCAAGGGCCGGCCGGTCGACCTGCCGGACGTGACCGGTGACGAGCTGGACGACGCGCGCGCGGAGCTGGAGGAGGCCGGGCTCGTGGTCGAGGTGGCACCCGAGCGGGTCCACTCGGAGCACGACGCGGGCGAGGTCGCCCGGCAGTCCCCGGCCGCGGGACGCGAGGTCGCCGAGGGCGACACGGTGACGCTGACGCTGTCCAAGGGCCCGGAGATGGTGGAGGTCCCCGATGTCGTCGGCGACAGCGTCGACGAGGCCAAGCAGAAGCTGACGGGCGCCGGGTTCGACGTCAAGGAGGACCGGGGGCTGCTCGGCCTGTTCGGCGACACGGTGAAGGGCCAGTCGGTGGAGGGCGGCGAGACGGCGCCGCGGGGTTCGACCATCACCATCCGCATCCGCTGACGCCGCCCGGGACCTCGCGGCGGGCGGGCCGCTGGGTCATGACACCCTGGACGCGTGAAGAATCACCCGTCCGGCCGTGTCCGCAATCCGATCGGCAGCCATGTGCCCGTGGCGGGCGGCCTGCACTCCGTCGGTGTCTCCTACGCCCGGGACCTGGGCGCGGAGGCCCTTCAGGTGTTCGTCGCCAACCCGCGCGGCTGGGCCACTCCCGTCGGCAGTCCGGCGCAGGACGAGGCGTTCCGTGCGGCCTGCGCGGCGGAGTCGCTGCCGGCGTACGTGCACGCCCCGTACCTGATCAACTTCGGTTCGCACACCGAGGCGACCGTGGAGCGGTCCGTGGAGTCCCTGCGCCACTCGCTGCGGCGCGGCAGGGAGATCGGGGCGCTCGGTGTGGTCGTGCACACGGGCAGCGCGACCGGCGGGCGGGAGCGGCCGGTGGCGCTGCGGCAGGTGCGGGAGCGCCTGCTGCCGCTGCTCGACGAGCTCACCCACGACGACGACCCGTTCCTGCTGCTGGAGTCGACGGCGGGCCAGGGGGCCTCGCTGTGCTCCCGGACCTGGGACTTCGGGCCGTACTTCGAGGCACTCGACGCCCACCCGAGGCTGGGCGTGTGCCTGGACACCTGCCACGTGTTCGCGGCCGGGCACGACCTGACCGGCCCGGACGGCATGCACCGGACGCTGGACCTGCTGGTGGACACGGTCGGCCCGGGCCGGCTGAAGCTGATCCACGCCAACGACTCGATGGACGTGGTCGGCGCGCACAAGGACCGGCACGCGAACATCGGCGCCGGGCACATCGGTGAGGACCCGTTCCGTGCGCTGATGACCCACCCGGCGACCGACGGGGTGCCGCTGGTCATCGAGACGCCCGGCGGCAAGGAGGGGCACGCGGCGGACGTGGAGCGGCTGAAGAAGCTGCGGGACTCCTGACGCGTCCGTCCGGCGGGCGTCAGAGGTCGGGGCCGTCCCCCGGTTCCTCCTGGTAGGAGTAGCGCTGCTCCTTCCAGGGGTCGCCGAGGTTGTGGTAGCCGCGTTCCTCCCAGAAGCCGCGCCGGTCGGCGGTCATGTACTCGACGCCGCGGACCCACTTCGGACCCTTCCAGGCGTAGAGGTGGGGGACGATCAGCCGCAGCGGGAAGCCGTGTTCGGCGGTCAGCAGTTCGCCGCCCTTGTGGGTGGCGAACAGGCTCCGCTCGGAGCCGAAGTCGGCGAGCCGCAGGTTGGAGCTGTATCCGTACTCGGCCCACACCATCACATGGGTGACGTCGGGGGCGGGCGGGGCGAGGTCCAGGACGGTCCGGGCGGGGACGCCGCCCCACTCGGCACCGATCATGCTGAACTTGGTGACGCAGTGCAGGTCGGCGACGACGGTGGTGTACGGCAGGGCCGTGAACTCGTCGTGGTTCCAGCAGTGCTTGGCGCCGTCGGCGGTCGCGCCGAACACCCGGAATTCCCAGCGTTCGGGCCGGAACTTGGGGACGGGCCCGTAGTGGGTGACCGGCCAGCCGCGCTGCAGGCGCTGTCCGGGAGGGAGGTCGAGCCGTTCCGCCGCGTGTGCTGTGCGCTCCCTCGGTTCCCGTTCCGGCTGACCCATGCGTCCATCCTGACAGACGGGGGGCGATGCGCCCGACCCGGGCCACGCAAGAACGGACAATCAGCCCAAACAATACTAAGCATGGCTTTACTTACTAAGTGCGGGCTTACTGGACGATCTTCCCGTGCCGGTGCAATCATGCGCGCAATCTGCCTGTCCCCGCGCGGAAGGAACCCACGCCATGCAGGGCGACCCCGAGGTCATCGAATTCCTCAACGAGCAGCTGACCGCCGAGCTGACCGCGATCAACCAGTACTTCCTGCACTCGAAGCTGCAGGACCACAAGGGGTGGACGAAGCTCGCCGAGTACACGCGCGCCGAGTCCTTCGACGAGATGCGCCACGCGGAGGTCCTGACCGACCGCATCCTGCTGCTCGACGGGCTGCCCAACTACCAGCGGCTGTTCCACGTCCGGGTCGGGCAGACGGTCACCGAGATGTTCCAGGCGGACCGGGAGATCGAGGTCGAGGCCATCGACCGGCTGCGCCGGGGCGTGGAGGTGATGCGGAGCAAGAACGACATCACGTCCGCCAACATCTTCGAGGCGATCCTCGCCGACGAGGAGCAGCACATCGACTACCTGGACACGCAGCTGGAGCTCATCGACAAGCTGGGCGAGGCGCTGTACCTGTCCACGGTGATCGAGCAGTCCCAGCCGGACTCCTCACTGCCGGGCAGCATGAAGTGAGGCGCGCGCCGATCCGGCCCGGACCGGGCTAGGGGCCTCTCGTTCGGATCAGGCGGCTTCCGGGAGGTCGGCCGTGAGGGGCGGGCGGCCCTGGTCGGCGAGCTGCCGGCGGGGGCAGGAACCCCGGCCCAGCAGCGCCTGGATGCGTCGTACGCAGCCACCGCAGTCGGTGCCCGCCTTGCAGGCGGAGGCGATCTGCCGGGGGGTGCAGGCGCCCGCTTCCGCGTGGCTCCTCACCTGTTCCTCGGTGACGCCGAAGCAACTGCAGACGAACACGCGGATTCACCTCCCGCGGGGTGGCGCTGGGTCATGCCGTCCCCGACCGGGTCGGTGAGGCAAACCTAACCTTACTCACGGGGCGGGACGGTACGAAAGGGGGGTGGGACCCGGATCGGTGTGATCCGGGCCCCACCCCCTTCGCGTGGTCACCGCCGCGGCACGGCCGGTCACCGTCCGGGCGCGGCCGCTACTGGTCGCGGTACATCTCGGCGACGAGGAACGCCAGGTCCAGCGACTGGCTGCGGTTCAGCCGGGGGTCGCAGGCCGTCTCGTAGCGCTGGTGGAGGTCGTCGACGAAGATCTCGTCGCCGCCGCCCACGCACTCGGTGACGTCGTCGCCGGTGAGCTCCACGTGGATGCCGCCCGGGTGGGTGCCGAGCGCCTTGTGGACCTCGAAGAAGCCCTTGACCTCGTCGAGCACGTCGTCGAACCGGCGGGTCTTGTGACCGGAGGCCGCCTCGAAGGTGTTGCCGTGCATCGGGTCGGTCACCCAGGCGACGGTGGCACCGGACGCCGTGACCTTCTCGACCAGCTCGGGAAGCCGGTCCCGGATCTTGTCGGCGCCCATCCGGACGATGAAGGTCAGCCGGCCGGGCTCCCGCTCGGGGTCGAGGCGCTCGATGTACTGGAGCGCCTCCTCCGCCGTGGTGGTCGGGCCCAGCTTGATGCCGATCGGGTTGCGGATCTTCGAGGCGAACTCGATGTGCGCGTGGTCCAGCTGCCGGGTCCGCTCACCGACCCACACCATGTGGGCGGAGACGTCGTACAGGTGGCCGGTGCGCGAGTCGACGCGGGTGAGCGCCGACTCGTAGTCGAGCAGCAGCGCCTCGTGCGAGGAGAAGAACTCGACCGTCTTGAACTCCTCCGGCTCGGCGCCGCAGGCCTGCATGAAGTTCAGCGCCTGGTCGATCTCCCGGGCCAGCTGCTCGTAGCGCTGGCCGGACGGGGAGGACTTCACGAAGTCCTGGTTCCAGGCGTGCACCTGCCGCAGGTCGGCGTAGCCGCCGGTGGTGAAGGCGCGCACCAGGTTCAGCGTCGAGGCGGAGGCGTGGTACATCCGCTTCAGGCGCTGGGGGTCCGGGACGCGGGCCTCCTCGGTGAAGTCGAAGCCGTTGACGGAGTCGCCCCGGTAGGTGGGCAGGGTCACGCCGTCGCGGGTCTCGGTCGGCTTGGAGCGCGGCTTGGAGTACTGGCCGGCGATGCGGCCGACCTTCACCACGGGCACGGAGGCCGCGTAGGTGAGGACGGCACCCATCTGGAGCAGGGTCTTCAGCTTGGCCCGGATGTGCTCGGCGGACACCGCGTCGAAGGACTCGGCGCAGTCGCCGCCCTGGAGCAGGAACGCCTCTCCACGCGCGACGGCGGCCATCCGGGCACGCAGCTGGTCGCACTCGCCGGCGAACACCAGCGGCGGATACGTTTCGAGCTCGGCGATCACATCGCGCAGAGCCTGGGCATCCGGGTACTCGGGCTGCTGCGCCGCGGGCAGGTCTCGCCAAGTCGCCTGAGCGGCGACACTTCGGGAATCAGCGTTCACGGTCACGCCTCAACATTACGGGGTGAAGCCGCCCGCTCCGGGCCATGCCCAGCAAGTGAGACGCCCCGTACACTCCGTGGGCATGCGCTAGGGTGCACGACATGTTCGCGCACTCGCACCTCACCTGGTGGTGGACCGCTCCCCCGGCGGCCCACTGACTGCGCGTACGCACAGACTCCGCGAAGGCCGCCCGAGGGCGGCCTTCGGCGTTTCCAGGCGTCGTCCGGCCCGCCCTCCGTCACCGAGGGACCAGGACCGATGAAACCGACCGACCTGTTCGCCGACCTCCTTGCCGACCCCCGCCCGTTCGCCCTGCTGCGCCGCCGCACCCCGGGCCGCGACCACGACGTGGTCGAGCTGCTGCTCGGCCCCGTCACCGCCCGCGAGCGCCTGGCCGAGCTGCCCGACGAGGGCCTGGCGCTCGTGCCGTTCCGGCAGATCCGCGAGCGCGGCTTCGACGTGCGGGACGACGGCACCCCGCTGCTGGTGCTGACCCCCGAGGAACGTCACGAGATCCCGCTGGCGGACGCCCTCGCCCTGCTCCCCGCGCACGACGTGCGGGTGACGGACGGCGGCTTCGACGTGGACGACGAGGAGTACGCCCGGATCGTCGGGCGGGTGCTCCGGGAGGAGATCGGGCGCGGCGAGGGCGCCAACTTCGTCGTCCGGCGGACCTACACGGGCCACATCCCCGGCTTCGGGCGGGCCGACGCCCTCGCCCTGTTCCGGCGGCTGCTCCGGGGCGAGCGGGGCGCGTACTGGACGTTCGTGGTGCACACCGGACAGGAGGGGCCCGAAGGGCCTTCCCCGGAAGGGCGGGGGTGGGAGACGGGCGGGCGGACGCTGGTCGGGGCGAGCCCGGAGGTGCATGTGCGGGCGTCCGGCGGGACGGTGGTGATGAACCCGATCAGCGGCACCTACCGCTACCCGGCCGACGGCCCCACCGCGGACCGGCTGCTGGACTTCCTCGCCGACGGCAAGGAGACCGAGGAACTGTCCATGGTCGTCGACGAGGAACTGAAGATGATGTGCACCGTCGGCGACCGGGGCGGCGTGGTCGTCGGCCCCCGGCTGAAGGAGATGGCGCACCTCGCGCACACCGAGTACGAGCTGCGCGGCCGGTCCTCGCTGGACGTGCGGGACGTGCTGCGGGAGACGATGTTCGCGGCGACCGTGACCGGCTCGCCGGTGCAGAACGCCTGCCGGGTGATCCAACGGCACGAGGCGGGCGGACGCGGCTACTACGCGGGCGCGCTCGCGCTGATCGGCCGGGACGCGGGCGGCGCGCAGACCCTGGACTCGCCGATCCTCATCCGCACCGCCGACATCGACGCGGCCGGACACCTCCGCGTCCCGGTGGGGGCCACGCTGGTGCGCGGCTCCGACCCGGCGGGCGAGGTGGCGGAGACGCACGCGAAGGCGGCCGGGGTGCTGGCCGCGCTGGGGGTGCGTCCGGGGCGGCCCCGCGCCGAGCGGGCCCTGCCCCGGCTGTCCGACGACCCCCGGGTGCGGGCCGCCCTGGACGGACGGCGTGCCTCGCTCGCGCCGTTCTGGCTGCGCATGCAGGAGCCGTCGGGCCCGCCCACGGGCCACGCGCTGGTGGTGGACGGCGAGGACACGTTCACCGCGATGCTGGCGCACGTGCTGCGCTCGGGCGGCCTGGAGGTGGCCGTGCGGCGCTTCGACGAGCCCGGGCTGCGGGAGGCGGCGCTGGCGCACGAGGGCCCGCTGGTGCTGGGGCCCGGCCCCGGTGACCCGTCCGACGCGACCGACCCGAAGATGCGCTTCCTGCGCTCCCTGACCGCCGAGGCACTCGGCAGGCACCGGCACGGGGTCCTCGGGGTGTGCCTGGGGCACGAGCTGATCGCCGCCGAACTGGGGCTGGACATCGTCCGCAAGGAGGTGCCGTACCAGGGCGCGCAGACGGAGATCGACTTCTTCGGGCGGCCGGAGACGGTCGGCTTCTACAACAGCTTCGTGGCGCGCTGCGACGACGGGACGGCGGCGGAGCTGGCCGCGCACGGCATCGAGGTGAGCCGCGCGGCCGACGGCGAGGTGCACGCGCTGCGCGGGCCCGGCGGCGCGCCGGGCGGCGCGTTCGCCGGGGTGCAGTTCCATCCGGAGTCGGTGCTGACACTGAACGGCGCGGCGGTGGTCGGGGAGCTGATGGCTCAGCTGCGCGGCACCAGCACGTTCTCCGAGCGGCGGCCGGCCGTGTAGTCGAGGACGTTGTCCACCGTGGTCGCGATGATCTGGCCGACGGCGTCCTCGGTGTAGTACGCCTGGTGGGACGTGACCAGCACGTTGGGGAAGGTGACGAGGCGGGCCAGGGTGTCGTCCTCGACGGCCTCCAGGGACTTGTCGAGGAAGAACAGGCCCGCCTCCGCCTCGTAGACGTCGAGGCCGACGCCGGTGAAGCGGCCCGCGCGCAGCTCGCCGACCAGGGCGGCGGTGTCGATCAGGCCGCCCCGGCTGGAGTTGACCAGGATGGCGTCGTCCTTCATCGCCTTCAGCGCGGCGGCGTCGATGAGGTGCTGGGTGGCGGGCAGCAGCGGGACGTGCAGGGTGACCAGGTCGGACTCGGCGAGCAGGCGCTCCTTGAGGACGTAGGTCAGGCCGAGTTCCCGGCAGGCGGGGTTCTCGGTGACGTCCCAGCCGAGCAGCCGCATGCCGAAGCCGTGCGCGATGCGGGCGAACGCCTCGCCGATCTTGCCGGTGCCGAGGATGCCCGCGGTGCGGCCGTGCAGGTCACGGCCCATCAGCCCGTCGAGACGGAAGTCGAAGTCGCGGGTGCGGGTGGAGGCGCGGACGATCCGGCGGTTGACCGCCATGGCGAGGGTCCAGGCGAACTCGGCGACCGAGTACGGCGAGTAGGACGAGACGCGGGCGACGGTGAGGCCGAGGCGTCCGGCCACCTGGAGGTCGATGTTGTTGAAGCCGGTGGACCGCTGGGCGACCATCCGGGTGCCGCCCGCGGCGAGCTGCTCCAGGACGCCCGCGCCGAGGTCGCAGTTGACGCTGGTGGAGATCACCTCGTGGCCGGACGCGATGGGGGCGGTGTCCTCGTCGAGGAAGACGCCGAGCCCGCGCACCGCGTGGTGGCCCTGGAAGGCCCGCTCGATCAGGGGACTCTCGTCGGCCTGCACACCGAATGCCAGGATCTCCACGCGTTCCCTCCGGGGTCGTGCCGGTGCCGGCGGCTGCCGTCGCGGCGAATATACGGGCCGCAGGGCGGCACACGCGTGAGCCGGACGGCCCCGGCGGGCGGGCCGGCCGGCCGCGGACCCGAGGACGGGCCCCGGCCCCGCGCGCGGGGGCCGGCCCGCGTGTCACCAACGTGCCGGGACAGCACACCTAGGCGTCGTCGAGTCCGCGCTCTATGGCGTAGCGGACGAGTTCGACGCGGTTGTGCAGCTGCAGCTTGCCGAGGGTGTTCTGCACGTGGTTCTGCACCGTGCGGTGGGAGATGACGAGGCGTTCGGCGATCTGCTTGTAGCTCAGCCCCTTGGCGACCAGCCGCAGGACCTCCGTCTCCCGCTCGGTCAGCCGGGGCGCCTTCGACGCGCCGTCGTCGGGGGCGGGCGCCGGTTCGGAGGCGAGGCGGCGGTACTCGCCGAGGACCAGTCCGGCCAGCCCGGGGGTGAACACCGGGTCGCCGGCGGCGGTCCGGCGCACCGCCTCCTGCAGTTCCTGCGTGGACGCCGACTTCAGCAGGTAGCCGGTCGCGCCCGACTTCACCGCCTCCAGCACGTCGGCGTGTTCACCGCTCGCCGACAGCACCAGCACGCGCAGGGCGGGGTGGGCGGCGACGACCTCCTTGCAGACCTGCACGCCGGGCTTGCCGGGCAGGTTCAGGTCGAGGACCAGCACGTCGGGGGCGGTGGCCTTGGCGCGGCGCACCGCCTGCTCGCCGTCGCCGGCCGTCGCGACCACCTCGAAACCGGACTCCGACAGGTCGCGGGCGACGGCGTCGCGCCACATGGGGTGGTCGTCGACCACCATCACCCTGACCGGTGCCCGCTCCTCGCCGTCCTGCCGCCGCTCCGCCGTGTCCGTCATCGCTGGTCCGCCTTCCCCCTGGGGTCGTCCGTGCCGGTGCCGGGCTCCCGGCCGTCCGAGAGCCCGCTGTCGTGTCCGGGGCCGCCGTCCTTCCGGCCGCCCGCGCGGGTGCCGCCGTCCCCGGCGGTCCTCGGGAGCCGCAGCTCCACCTCCGTGCCCTGCCCGGGGACGGAGATCAGGTCCGCCCGGCCGCCGAGGTCGCGCAGCCGTCCCCGGATCGACAGGGCCACGCCGAGCCGGCCCTCGCCCTCGGCCTCCGCGAGCCGGCCCTCGGGGATGCCGGGGCCGTCGTCGCGGACGGAGACGATCACCTCGTCGGGCTCGTCCTCGACGAGGATCCACGCGCGTGCCTCCTCCCCGGCGTGCCGGCGGACGTTGTCCAGGGCGGCTCCGACGGCCGCGGCCAGCTCGCGGGCGGCGGCGGGCGCGAGCAGGACCGGGGCCCCCGGTTCGGCGAGGGCGGTCCGGGCGCCGGCGAACGGGGCGAGCAGCGCCCGCAGGTCGACCGGCGCGTCGTCGTCGTCCTCCCCGGCCGTGGCGGGGCCCGGGGCGGTCTCCCGGGGCGCGCGGGCGGTCGGCAGCAGTCCGCCGGAGACCAGGGTGCGCAGGGCCACCTCCTGTTCCCCGGCCATCCGGCCCAGTTCGGCCGCCTCGCCGCCGATGACGGCGCCGCGCCGCTGCACCATCGCCAGCACCTGGAGCACGCTGTCGTGGATGTCCCGCGCGAGACGCTCCCGTTCCCGCGTCGCGGCCTCGATCTCCAGGGCGCGGGCCAGGGTGCGCTCGGAGGCGCGGGCGACCTCGACGACGTAGCCGATGGCGATGGAGGCGATGCTGACGAGGATCACGTTGTGCACGGTGTCGCGGGCCGGGGTGCCCCGCTCGACCAGGTTGGCGACGGCGACGAGGACGGAGGCGCCGGCCGCCCAGCGCCAGCCGCCCTTGATGGCGAACGCGAGCACGGCCCCGGCGGTCCATATCGACGGCAGGGTGGGGCCGCCCGCGTGGACGCGCTCCGGCGTGTCGGCGAGCGGGGTGAGCAGGATGCCGGTGAGGGCGATGGTGAGGTCGGCGGTGAGGAAGCGCTTGGTGCAGGCCGCCTCGTTCGCGACCTTGGGCAGCGTGGCGAGGGTCCAGCCGGCCAGCACCGCGAAGTAGCCGACGGCCAGCCAGGGGCGGGTGAACTCCTCGTAGGCGGTGGTGAAGAGTCCCACCGCGTAGACCATGGTGAGCACCCGGTAGCCGGCGAGCGCGCGCCACAGCGGCTGCTCGACCGACATCCTCATGACCTTCTCGCGCCCCGGCATCGTCCCCGTCCCCCCACTTCCGGCCCGCGCCCCGCCGGCCGGCCCGCCTACTCGGTGCGGTCCCCGCCGGAGCGCTCCGGCCCGGTCCGGTCCGGTCCGGGCTGCTCCATCGCGGCGCGCAGCTTGGCCGCCTGCTCCTTCTCCGCGCGGGCCAGTGCCGCCCTGGCGGCCTTCTCGGCCTCCTTGTCGGCCTTGGCCGCCTCCGCGAGCTGCCGCTTCATGGCGGTGGCGTACATGTCGACGTACTCCTGGCCGGACAGCTTCATGATTTCGTACATGACCTCGTCGGTCACCGCCCGGAGCACGAACCGGTCGTGTTCCATGCCCTGGTAGCGGCGGAAGTCCAGCGGGCGCCCGATGCGGATGCCCGGCCGCATGAGCTTCGGCATCACCTTGCCGGGCGGCTGGATCTTCTCCGTGTCGATCATGGCGACCGGCAGCACGGGCGCGCCGGTGGCCAGCGCCACGCGCGCGAGGCCGCCCGGCTTGCCGCGGTAGAGGCGGCCGTCGGGCGAGCGGGTGCCCTCGGGGTAGATGCCGAACAGCTCACCGCGTTCGAGGACCTCTATGCCGCTCTTGATCGCGGCCTCCCCGGCGCCCCGCGTGCCGGACCGGTCGACGGGGAGCTGGCCGACTCCTTTGAAGAAGGCCGCGGTGAGACGGCCCTTCACACCCGGCGTGGTGAAGTACTCGGCCTTGGCGATGAAGGTGACCTTGCGGTCCAGGACGGCCGGCAGGAAGAAGGAGTCGGAGAAGGACAGGTGGTTGCTGGCCAGGATCGCGGGACCCTCGGCGGGTACGTTCTCCAGGCCCTCCACCCAGGGCCTGAAGGCGAGCTTCAGCGGCCCCCCGATGGTGACCTTCATGGTGCCGTACAACAACCGCGTGCCTCCCGTGTGTGTGGCACAGACCTTATCCCGGCGTGCCGCCAATGGGCCCGACGGCCCTGGTCGGTGTCAGTGCGGTCGCGTACGGTGAAGGTCCTGCACGCCGTGCGGTCTCCTGCCCCGGCGTGCCGGCCCCTTTGATCGGCGCTGTACCGCACGTGTGCCCGTCCCTCTCACGAACAGGAGGCCGAAGGTGCCGCTCCTGACCGGAGCCGAGCCGTTCCGCCACGAGGGCGGCGAGACCGCTGTTCTGCTGTGCCACGGGTTCACCGGTTCGCCGCAGTCGCTGCGCCCCTGGGCGGAGCATCTCGCCGGACGCGGACTGACCGTCTCGCTGCCGCTGCTGCCGGGCCACGGCACGCGCTGGGAGGACCTGCGGGTCACCGGCTGGCAGGACTGGTACGCGGAGGTGGACCGCGAGCTGCGGCTGCTGCGGGAGCGCTCCGCGCGGGTCTTCGTGGCGGGGCTGTCCATGGGCGGCGCGCTGGCCCTGCGGCTGGCCGCACGGCACGGGGACGCGGTGAGCGGCGTCCTGGTCGTCAATCCGGCGAACCGGGTGCACGGCGTGGCCGCGCACGCCCTGCCGGTGCTCCGGCATCTCGTCCCCGCGACGAAGGGCATCGCGAGCGACATCGCCAAGCCGCAGGTCAGGGAGCTGGGCTACGACCGGGTGCCGCTGCATGCCGCGCACTCCCTGCGGACGTTCCTGCGCCTGCTCGACGGTGAGCTGCCCCAGGTCACGCAGCCGCTGCTGCTGATGCGCAGCCCGCAGGACCATGTGGTGCCCCCGGCTGACTCGGCGCGGATCCTCGGCCGGGTCTCCTCGACCGACGTGACGGAGGTCCTGCTGGAACAGAGCTACCACGTGGCGACGTTGGACTACGACGCGGAGCGCGTCTTCGACGAGAGCACCGCGTTCATCGGGCGGCTCGCACCCGGCGCCGTCACGGAGGCCGGTTCCGGCAAGGAAGGGACGACCGCAGGTGGCTGAGCACGACTCGGGCCGCGAGGACCGCGAGGGCCAGGAGGGCCGCGAGCCGGAGGAGAAGGGCGTGCCCTTCGACGAGGACGCCGCGTGGGAGGCGATCGTCGCCGGGTACGGCGACGAGCCGCCGGACCCGCCCGGCGCCAAGCCCTTCAAGTCGGTGGAGGACCTCGCGCTGCTGGAGAGCGGCACCAACGACGCGGGCGACTCCCGTGACGAGGGCGTGCAGACGCAGGCCCCCGCACCGGCCAAGGCCGACGAGGAGCCGGCCGGACCGCTGGGCAGCTCGGTGTCCTTCGCGCCGGGTGTCGGCCCGCGCGACTACCGCGTGGCCGAGCCCTCGGACGACGACCTCGACGAGACCGACGAGGGCCACTTCGTCCCGCCCGAGCCGCCGCCGCTGCCGGAGACGGACGCCGCGGCGAAGCTGGCCTGGCTCGGGGTGCTCGGCGGCCCGCTGCTGCTCCTGCTGGCGGTGCTGCTCGACTGGTACATGTCCTGGTGGCTGACCACGCTCAGCATCGGCGGGTTCCTGGGCGGCTGCGCCACCCTCGTCATGCGCATGCGCACCGACGACGAGGACGACGACGATCCGGGGCGCGGCGCGGTGGTCTGACCGGCGCTTGGGGCCTCTCGTCCGGACCAGGCCGGGCTCGCGGGCCCCGGCGCCTGATCCGGCCTGATCCAGACGAAAGACCCTACGCGGCCGGCACCCTGAGGGCGGCCAGGACGGGCAGGTGGTCGGTGGCCGCCCTCAGGTCCGCCGCGTCGACGCCCGGTTGGTCCAGCGGCACCCCGCAGCCCAGGACCTCGATGCCCCGGGTCGCGAAGACCGCGTCGATGCGGCGGTGCGGCTCGTTGCGGATCCAGGTGTGTTCACCGCCCCAGGGCGCGGCGGCCCGGCAGTCGGTCAGTGACTCCGCCAGCCGCCGGAAGGTCCGCCCGCCCGGCCGCTCGTTGACGTCTCCCCCGGCGACGGCGTGCTCGACGCCCATCCCGGCGAGCCGGTCCAGGAGCATCCCGCCCTGGGCGTGGCGCTCGTCGCCGTCCAGCGACAGGTGGCAGCTCAGCACGCCGAGCCGGGCCCCGCCGAACCGGACGACCGCGGTGGCGAACCCTCGCCGGTGTCGTCCCGGGCGGAGCGGCAGCAGGACGTCCTCGGTCCGCTCCACGGTCGCGCGCAGCGAACACAGCAGCGCGGGGCCGGCCGCCGTGGCGCCCCCGGAGAGGATCACCAGCCCCGAGCCGGAGGCGAGCCGCGCCAGCTTCTTGCGCCAGCGGAAGAACCGCGGCGCCTCCTGCACGAGGACCAGGTCCGGCGCGCAGGCGGTGATCACCCGGGCCAGGGCGTCCGTGTCGTCGTGCATCGAACGGATGTTGTAGCTCAGCACCCGGATCACGGCCGAACCGTCCGGCTCGGTACGGGAGTCGGGCAGCAGCCCAGTGGTCGCCATGCCGGTCAACATACGCCGCCCCGCACGACCCGGCGGGCCGTACAGGCCGGGCATGCCCCGGAAGGAACCCGCGCGCCGGTACGGGTCCGTCGGACCGCCTCAGTCGGACGTCGGCCGGACGGGCGCACTGGCACGGCCCCGGTGCCGGCCGCCGAGTTCTGCGTCGAGGGTCTCCTGGGCCACCCGCATCGACTCGGCGTACCCGGGCTGCTGCAGCCGCTGCCACATCTCGTCCTCGCTGAGGTCCTCGACGTGGCAGGTCACCCACCAGATGTTGCCGAACGGGTCCTTCACCCGCCCGCCGCGCTGCCCGAAGGCGTCGTCGGCCACCGGTGTGACGACGCGGGCGCCGGCCTCGACGGCCCGGGCGCAGGCGCGGTCCGCGTCGGGGACGAAGACGGTGAGCAGGCTCGGCATCACCGGCCAGTCAGGGCGCCGGTCGAAGGCGGACACGACGGTGTCGCCGATGCGTACCTCGCCGTGGCCGATCGAGCCGTCCTCGGTCTCCACCCGGCCGAGTTGTTCCCCGTCGAACGCCCGGGTGACGAAGTCGAGGAAGGCGCCGGTGTCGTCGGTGACGACCCAGGGCTCGACGGTGGTGCGGCCGGCCGGTGCGGCGCTGTTCTGCTCGGACATCGCGCTCCCTCTCGCTGGGCCGGCCCTCGGCGGCCGGCTCCGGGGAACGTAACGCGCGAGTAGGTCAGCAGCGGTCCTCGTTCCACCCGGTCACCGTCACGCCTGCGCGCGCCGGAAACGGCTGCGCCCGCCGTCCCCTTCGTCGGGGTGGGCGGGCGCTGCCGGGCTGGTGAGGGTCGGTCACATGATGGGGTCGGGCTCCCGGGCCAGGTCGGCCGCGCCGACGAGGCCTGCCTTGTTGCCGAGGCGGGCGCCGAGGACGTCGGCGACGGGGCGCCAGTTGCCCCCGACCAGCCAGCGCTTGTAGGACTTGCGGATCGGCTCCAGGACCAGTTCGCCCTCCTCGGAGAGGCCGCCGCCGACGATGAACGCGGACGGGTCGAAGAGGGAGGCGAGGTCGGCGAGGCCCGCGCCGACCCAGCGGGCCAGCTCGCGGTAGGAGTCGACGGCCACCCGGTCGCCCTGGCGCGCGGCCATGGACACGTGCTTGCCCTCGATGCCGTCGGGGGTGCCGTCGCCCAGCGAGAGCAGCGTCTCCGCGTTCTCCGGGGTGGCGTTGGCACGCTGGCGGGCGTAGCGGACCAGGGCGCGGCCGGAGGCGTACTGCTCCCAGCAGCCCTGGGAGCCGCAGCCGCACAGGAGGCCGTCGGGCACCATGCGGATGTGGCCGAACTCGGCGGCCACGCCGAAGTGGCCGCGGCGCAGCTTGTTGCCGATGATCACACCGCCGCCGAGGCCGGTGCCGAGGGTGATGCAGATGACGTTGCGGTGGCCCTTGCCGGCACCGAACTTGTACTCGCCCCAGGCCGCCGCGTTGGCGTCGTTCTCCACGACGACCGGGAGGTCGACGCGGGCCTCGACCTTCGCCTTCAGCGGCTCGTTGCGCCAGTCGATGTTGGGGGCGAAGTAGACCTCGGAACGCTGGCGGTTGACGTAACCGGCCGCACCGATCCCCACGCCGACGATGTCGTGTCCGGCTCGCGCGCCCTCCACCGCGGAGGCGATGGCGTCCACGATGCCCTCGGGTGTCCCCGGGGTCGGCACCTTGTGGGTCGAGAGGATGCTGCCTTCCTCGTCGACCACGCCGGCCGCGATCTTCGTGCCGCCGATGTCGACGCCGATGGTGAGTCCCATGAATCCCTCAGTTTCGGTCGAGCCCCGCTACCGCCCACGGTACCCGAGCCGATGCCCCCGGTTACGCGGCGTCCGCACGGTGGGCGGGCTCCGGCCGGGGTGAGGGAGGGTGCGGCGGCCGGTCCGGGAGGGTTCCCGCCGGCCGCCGTGTCAGTCCAGGTCGATGCGCTCGCCGGGGCCGGTTCCGTCGTCGCCGTCGCGGCCTTCGCCGAGGTCACGGGGGTCCGTGTCGCGGATGCCGGTGTCCCGGGCCGTCCAGCGGCGCTCCTGGTCCTGGACCGCGGAGCGGTAGGCGGCGAGGAGTTCGTTGCCCGCGGCGGCGAGGTGGTCGAAGACGTCCGGATTGCGCTCGATGACGGGTTCCACGGCGGCCTTCGCCTGCTGGACGACCTGGCGCACGACCTGCTGCGCCGCGGGCCCGGCGACCGCGCCGAGCAGCGGGGACTGCAGACCGGACAGCTTGTCGGCGACGGCGTCGACCAGCTTCTTGAGCTCCTCCGCGGCCGAGCCGGCGGGCGGCCCGTACTGGGCGCGGCGGCGGGCCTTCTCGGCCTCCAGGTCCTCGGCGCAGGCGGTCGCCCAGGCGTCGGCGTCGGGCGGGCCGGCGGTGGTGCGGGCGTCGGTGGTGCGGTCGTCGGTGGCGGCGGGGGGCTCGGCCGCCGGGGCGGGCCGGGCGTCGCCGTCGGGCCGGCTTGCGTCCGCGGCCCGTGCCTCGTTCACGGCTTCGCCCCAGGCGTCGTCGGACGGGGGGAGCTGTTCGCTCATGACGGGACTCCTGACTACGGATGGCCCTTCCGACGGTACCCGAACGGGGGTGGCGGCTTCACCGGTCCTGCGGCCACAGCGCGGGATCGGGCCGGAACCTGATGCGCAGCTCGCCCTCGCGCAGCGCCGCGCCGTCCACGGTGCAGCGGCGCAGCGCGGAGGGGAGGGCGACGACGCGGCGGAACGGTCCGGCGGTGACGACGATCTCGTCGCCGCGCCGGATCAGGTCCAGCTCCTCGCGCCGGGCCCCCGGCAGGGGGATGTGCCAGACCAGGACGCCGTCGTCGCGGGTGGGGGTCCCCCCGCTCGAGCGGAGCCGGGAGTGGGGGACGCCGGTGACGGGCCAGTCGACGGCGGCCGGGGCCGGGCCGGCGCCCGGCAGGGCGAGCGCGCCCAGGTCGTCGGTGCCGCGCGGGTCCCGTCCGAGGTGGGCGACGGCGTCGACGGTGTACGTCTCACGCCATTCGGCGAGCGTCTTGCGCTGCTGGGCGACGGGCCCGGCCAGCCAGCTGTCCTCGACGTCCTCGGGCAGCACCCGGCTGGCGACGAGGCGGTCGGCGCGCAGCCCGCGCAGGGCGAGGCCGAGGGCCGCGGTGCGTACCGCGTCCGCCCCGGCCGGGGAGGGCTCGGCGACCAGGCGCACCGTGGTGGACGGGTCCGCGAGGACGGCCTCGACGGCGGCGAGCTGGAGGTCCCAGCGGGCGGCGGTCTCGTACAGCCGGTCGGCG
>NZ_JAAGMD010000598.1 GCF_010548465.1 Streptomyces sp. SID14436
CAGCGCCTGGCGGACGCCGCAGCGGCCCGGCCCGACACCGCACCCGGGGAGACCCCCGACCCGGCCCCCTCCCCCGCGCGCAGGCGGCTGTTCAGGCGGCCCGGCGTCGACACCCCGGCCCCGGCCACCGTGGCGGAGGTCCGGGACCTGGCCGTGCGCCGTGACCGTGTCCAGGCGCTGCGCCGGATCGACCTCACCGTCACGCCCGGCGAGACCATCGCCCTGATGGGCCGCAACGGCGCCGGGAAGTCGACGCTGCTCAGCGCGCTGGTGGGGCTGGTGGAGCCGTCCGGCGGCTCGGTCCGCGCGGGCGACGCGGTCCCCCACCGCACCCGGCCCCGCGACCTGATCCGCCGGGTCGGCCTCGTCCCGCAGGAACCCCGCGACCTGCTCTACGCGGACACCGTCGCCGGGGAGTGCGCCGCCGCCGACCAGGACGCGGACGCCGAGCCGGGCACCTGCCGGGCGCTGCTGTCGGAGCTGCTGCCCGGCATCGCGGACGACTCCCACCCCCGCGACCTGTCCGAGGGCCAGCGCCTCACCCTGGCCCTGGCGGTGGTCCTCACCGCCCGCCCGCCGCTGCTCCTGCTGGACGAGCCGACCCGCGGCCTGGACTACGGCGCGAAGGCCCGCCTGGTGACCCTGCTGCGCGCACTGGCCGCCGAGGGGCACGCCATCGTCATGGCCACCCACGACGTCGAACTGGCGGCGGACCTCGCCCACCGGGTGGTGCTGCTCGCCGAGGGCGAGGTCATCGCCGACGGGCCCGCCGCGGAGGTCGTCGTCGCGTCCCCGTCCTTCGCCCCGCAGGTCGCCAAGATCCTCGCCCCGCAGCACTGGCTCACGGTGCCCCAGGTCCGCGAGGCGCTGTCATGACGGCCCCCGAGCCACGGCGCGCGCCCCGGCCGGAACGGGGCCCGGAGCGGAAGCCGGGGGCCGTGGACCGGCAGGCGCGGGCCATCCGGCTGGGCCCCCGCTCCCTGGCCGCGCTGGCCCTGGTCAGCGCGGTGGGCGTGGCCGGTTTCGGCTGGCCGTTCCTCGCCCCGCCCGCCTCCACCCTGAACGCCCACGCCCAGGACGCGCCCTGGCTGTTCGCGGGCCTGCTGGTCCTGCTGGTCGCGGTCGTGGCGGCGACGATCTCCGAATCGGGGCTGGGGCCGAAGGCCGTGGCCATGCTGGGCGTGCTGGCGGCGACGGGGGCGGCGCTGCGCCCCATCGGCGCGGGCACGGCCGGGCTGGAACCGATGTTCTTCCTGATGGTGCTCAGCGGCCGGGTCCTCGGCCCGGGCTTCGGCTTCGTCCTCGGCTCGATCACCATGTTCGCGTCCGCCCTGCTCACCGGCGGGGTCGGCCCGTGGCTGCCGTTCCAGATGCTGGCGATGGGCTGGTTCACCATGACCGCCGGTCTCCTGCCCGGCCCGGACCGGCTGCGGGGCCGCACCGAGGTGGTGATGCTCGCCGTCTACGGCTTCCTCGCGGCGTTCGCCTACGGCACGGTGATGAACATGTCGGGCTGGCCCTTCATGTCCGCCCTGGCCTCGAACATCTCCTTCGACCCGGACGCGTCCGTCCCCGCCAACCTGGCCCGCTTCCTCGCGTACTGCCTGGCGACGTCCCTCGGCTGGGACCTGGGCCGCGCCCTGCTGACCCTCGTCCTCACGCTGACGCTCGGCGTGCCCGTGCTCAAGGCGCTCCGCAGAGCCACCCGCCGGGCGGCCTTCGAGGCGCCGGTCACCTTCGACGACGTCACGGACGTGAGGCACCCCACATGACGTGGATCACCTACGAAGCGGGGCCGTAGGCGGCAGTCCTCGGCCCCGCTCGCGTGACCAGCGCAAAGCCCGTCCGCCCGACCCGCCGGGCACCCCCCACCTGGCCGCCCGAACTAGTAAAAACGGTCTTTGCGGACATCTGTCCGGCCTGTTTCTCTGGACGACGTCGCCAGGCGCCGACGTGCCCCACGGGGCCGCGGCGCCGCCGTACGCCCCGCGGAGTGACCGCGGCTCCCGCACACGGCGGCGACCCACCGCTCCCGACCGAAAGGCCGCCCGTGTCCGCCGCTTCCCTGCTCCGCTCCGTCGCCACCCCGAAGAAGGCCGTCGCCGGTGCCGCCCTGGCCGCCGCGGCCTGCGGCACGCTGATCGTCGCCGCGCCCGCCCAGGCCGCCCCGTCGGAGGCCGCCTCGGCACAGGCGACCGCGAAGAAGATGATCGGCAACTCGGCCCAGTACGAGTGCTTCTCCAGGATCGTCCAGCACGAGAGCAACTGGGACGTCGGCGCCACGAACGCCTCCAGCGGCGCCTACGGCCTGGTCCAGGCCCTGCCCGGCAGCAAGATGGCCTCGGCGGGCTCCGACTGGAAGACCAACCCCGAGACCCAGATCGAGTGGGGCCTGGACTACATGAAGGACCGCTACGGCAGCGCCTGCGGCGCCTGGGACTTCTGGCAGTCCAACGGCTGGTACTGACCCCGGCCGGCCCGCACCCCGCGGACATCCCCCATACCGAAGGCGGCGCCCCCTGATCCCCGGGGCGTCGCCTTCGCCCGTTCCCGGACGGGCGGCGGTGTCAGCCCCCTGTCGGTGTCAGTCCCCTGTCGTATCGTTCCCGCCATCGCACACCGACCTGGAGGACCCCCGGACGTGACCGCCCTGCCCGCTTTCCCGTTGCCCTTCGCATCGTCCTCGCGCACCGCGTCGCTCTCGGCGCCCCGTACCTTGCGGGAACTCGACATGATGGCGTGCAGCGCGCACATACGGGAGAAGCCGGAGTGGTTCACCAAGATGAACGACGCCGACGTCGTCGCCCGGTGGACGAGGGAGGCTCTCGCGCAGGGGCTGACCGAGGCACAGACGCGGTACGTACTGGACGAGTTGCGGCACTACGCGGCGCTGCGTGATCCGCGCACCGGGATCGAGGTGTCCGGGGTCGACGGGGTGTGGCAGTCGGACAGCCTGATCGACGACGCGCTCGGCGCCCGGCTCCGGGAGGCGGTCCGGGTGCTGGAGGACGTTCCCGAGGAGGAGCTGGACTGGCATCCCGGGTCCGGCGGCCAGGTGCTGGACCTGGTGCACCCGTCCCTGTTCTGCCTGGTGCGCGGGGTGAGCGGGGGACCCGAGCGGGCGTGGGAGAACAGGGCGCGCGGGTACGCGACGAAGTACGAGTTCTCGGAGAAGTTCCAGTGGCTGCCCACGGACGCCGACGTCGGCGCGGACGGAGAGGTCGTCTTCCGTTCGTACGTCAACAACGTCCACCCGGAGGCGCATGCCGGACTGGCTGCTGTGCTGCCGGAGCTGTTCGCCCGGTTCCGCCCGCTGTTCGAGAACGTGCTCACCGATCTGCGCCATCCGCGTCCGCTGCGGGTCGAGGCCGATCCCCACGGGTGGTACGACTCCGAGCCCGAGTACCCGGACCGGTCCTCCTTCAGCGACGACGCGGCCCACGACGGAGCCGTCGAGGCGTGGGAGAAGGCCCAGGACGAGTGGTGGGAGAACCGCCGGCCGGTCGTGCCGGACGCCCCGGAGTTCACCCCGCCCGAGCTGCCCGACGCGTCCGCCCGGGTCGACCTGCGCGGGCGCCGTCTCCAGGTCATCGTCAAGCTGGCCACCATCCGGCTCACCCCGGACAAGCCCGAGTACGCGGGCGGTTCCTGGCACGTCGAGGGGATGCTGAACGAGCGGATCGTCTCGACGGGCATCCACTACTGGGACAGCGAGAACATCACCGAGAGCCGGCTGAACTTCCGCACGGCGCTCGACGACCCGGAGTACGAGCAGAACGACGACAACGGCCTGCGGGAGGTCTACGGCCTGGAGAACGAGGACGCGCTGAACCAGGTGCTGGGCTCGGCGTCGACCCCGGCGGGCCGCTGCCTCGCCTTCCCGAACGTGCTGCAGCACCGCGTCGGAGCGTTCCGCCTCGCGGACCCCACCCGTCCGGGGCACCGCAAGATCCTCGCGTTCTTCCTGGTCGACCCGTCGGAGAAGATCGTCTCGACGTCGGACGTGCCGCCGCAGCAGCCGTGGTCCGAGACGTCGACGATGACTCTTCGGCAGGCCAAGGAGTACCGCGAAGAGCTCATGCGGGAGCGGAAGTTCTTCGTCGACGAGCACAACGAGCAGCTCTACGAGCGGGAGTTCTCCCTCTGCGAGCACTGATCCGGCGCCGCGCACGGCGGGCAACTCCTCCCGGATCTCCGACGGCGCGGCGGCGATCCTGTGGGCGTCCAAGCGGATGGCGCGGGCGCTGAAGCTGAAGCCGCGGGCGCGGATCGTCGCGCAGGCGCAGGTCGGCGCCGGCCCGCACTTCCACCTCGACGGTCCGGTCGACGCGACCCACGCGGTGCTGGGCAAGGCGGGGATGACGCTGCGGGACATCGACCTCGTGGAGATCAACGAAGCGTTCGCCTCGGTGGTGCTGAGCTGGACCCGGGTCTTCGAACAGGACCTGGACAAGGTGAACGTCAACGGCGGCGCGATCGCCCTCAGCCCCCGGTGGGCGCGACGGGCGCCCGGCTCATCACCACCGCGCTGCACGAACTGGAGCGCACGGACAAGGAGTTCGCGCTCGTCACCATGTGCGCGGGCGGCGGCCTCGCCACGGGGACGATCATCCAGCGGCTGTGGGGGCGCGCCCCGCCGGCGACCGCGCGCGCCCTCGTCCGGGCCGGCGAAGGCGGCTCCCCCCGACTGAACTCCTCCGCCCCGTTCCACGTCTTCCTTGACGTGGCCCCCACAGATCTCGCCCTGCCCCGGCAGCCCCGGCGAGCAGGCCCGCACCCGCGGCGGAACCAACCCCTCCGCTCGCTGTACGCACGACACCGCGTCTCCCTGCTCGCCACCCTCCCCGTCCTGCCCCTGTACGTCCTGTGGACGCTGGTCCTCGCGACCGGCGGCGGCGACCTGGCCGCGCAGGACGCCTGGGCCGGGTTCGTGACCCGGCACGGGAGTTCCGCGTACAACCTGTTCTGGTACGGCGGGATGCACACCGCCAACTACAGCCTCGTCTCCCCGTATCTGATGGCCGGGCTCGGGGTGCGGACCGTGACCGTGCTGGCGGGGGTCGCCGGCTCCTGGCTGGCGGCCGTCCTGGTGGTGCGGGCCCGGCTGCCGAGGCCGCTGCCCGTCGCGCTCCTCGCCTCCCTCGCCCTGTGGTGCAACGTGGCCTCCGGGCGGACCACCTTCGCCCTCGGAGTCGCCTTCGGGCTCGCCGCCTGCGTGATGCTGAGCCGCGGCGACCGGTACGTCCTGGCGGGCGCGCACGCCGGCCTCGCCACCATGGCGTCCCCGGTGGCAGGGCTGTTCCTGGCGGTCGTCGGCGCGGGGTTCCTGCTCGCCCGGCAGCCCGCCCGGGCCGTCGCCCTGCTCGTCCCGCCCGCCGTGGTCGTCGGGGCCACCACGCTCCTGTTCCCCTTCTCCGGCGAGCAGTTGATGCCCGCGCCCCGCATCTGGCCGCCCGTGCTGCTCGGGCTGGCGGTCACCGTCCTCGCCCCGCGCGGCTGGCGCGTCGCCCGGTGGAGCGGGGCCGTCTACGCCGCCGGGACCGTCCTGACGTATCTGATCCCCTCCCCGGTCGGCACGAACGTGGAACGGCTGGCCGAGTACGCGGCCCCCGTCGTGCTGCTGGCGGCGCTGCTCGCCCGGCCGGGCCCGCGGGCCGTGCGGCGGGCCCTGCTGATCGGCGCGCTGGTCCTCGCGACGGCCTGGACGGGCCAGAAGACCGTCGACGATCTGAAGGTGTCGACGACCGTGCCGGCCTGGGCCGCGCACACCGAGGGCGTCGTCCGCGCGCTGAAGGGGCTCGGCGCCGACCGCACCCGCGTCGAGGTGGTGCCCGCCCGCAACCACCGCGAGGCCGTCGCGCTCGCGCCGCACGTGCACCTGGCGCGCGGCTGGAACCGTCAGCTCGACGTGGAGCGCGGCCGGCTCTTCTACGACGGGACGTTCTCCGCCGCCGCCTACCGAACGTGGCTGGACCGCTGGGCGGTCGGCTTCGTCGTGCTGCCCCTGGGCACGCCCGACGGGTTCGCCGAGGAGGAGGCGCGGCTGGTCCGGGACGACCGTCCCGACTGGCTGCTGCCCGTGTGGCGGGACGCCCACTGGCAGGTGTTCCGGGTGCGGGACGCGGTGCCCCTGGTGTCCCCGCCGGGCACCGTGCTGCGCACCTCCGGCGCGGAGATCGTCGTCCGGGTGTCCGCGCCGGGGCCGGTGACGGTGCGGGTCGCGTACTCGCCGTGGCTGCGGTCCGACGGCGGCTGCCTGAGCCGGCAGGGCGAGGTCACCCGGCTCACCGTGCCGGCGCCGGGCGTGTACCGGATCAGCTCGGAGTACGGTCCTTCTCCGGCACCGTCGGCGCGCTGCTGACGGCGACGGCGGTGACCGTCCGGGCGCGGGGCCCCTGGAGCGCGTAGGTCAGTCCGAAACCGGCGGCGACGACGACGGCGCCGCCCACCGCGTCCAGGATCCAGTGGTTGCCGGTGGCCACGATCGCGGCGGCCGTGAAGAGGGGGTGCAGCAGGCCGAGGAGTTTCATCCAGGCTCTGGGCGCGACGACCGCGATGACCACCCCGCACCACAGGGACCAGCCGAAGTGCAGCGAGGGCATCGCCGCGTACTGGTTGGTGAGGGCGGTGAGGGTGCCGTAGTCGGGCTGGGCGAAGTCCTGCACGCCGTGCACGGTGTCGATGATGCCGAGGTGCGGCATCAGGCGCGGCGGGGCCAGCGGGTACAGCCAGAAGCCGACCAGGGCGAGCAGGGTGGTGAAGCCGAGGGCGGAGCGGGCCCAGCGGTAGTCGACGGGGCGCCGCCAGTACAGCAGTCCGAGGACGGTGAGCGGGACGACGAAGTGGAACGACGTGTAGTAGAAGTCGAAGAAGTTCCGCAGCCAGCCGATCTTCACCACGGCGTGGTTGACCGCGTGCTCGATGTCCAGGTGGAGCAGGCGTTCGAGGTCGAGGATCTGCTGCCCGTGCTCCTCCGCGCGCGCCCGGCCCGCGGAGTTGCTGCCGCCGGTCGCCGCCAGCCGCACCTGGGAGTAGGCGGCGTAGGTGACGCGGATCAGCAGCAGTTCCAGCAGGAGGTTGGGCCGGGTGAGGACCCGGCGCAGGAACGGCAGCAGCGGCACGTGCCGGAAGCGGGTGGGCACCGGCGCCGCGTACCGGGTCGGCACGGGCTCCTCGAAGTGCGGGGAGGTGCGGGACAGGAAGGGGATCACGGTGGCCGCGGCGAGCGCGGCCAGCAGGACGATGTTGTCCCGCAGCGGGTACAGCACCGCCATGTTCGGCAGGATCATCGTGGCCGGCAGCGTCATCACCAGCACCACGGCGACGGGCCACACCGGCCGGTCGGAGGCGCGCCGGCCGACCCGGCCGACGACGGCGAGCAGCAGCCACAGCAGCTGGTGCTGCCAGGCGGCCGGGGAGACGACGATGGCGACGCAGCCGGTGACGGCGACCGCGAGGAGGAGCTGGCCGTCGCGGGCGTAGCGGACGGCGCGGCGCAGGCCGAGCACGACGACGGCCGCGCCGAGCAGCAGGAACAGGCCGATCTCCAGCGGGCCCTCCAGGCCGAGCCGGAGCAGGGCGCCGTGCAGGGACTGGTTGGCGAGGGCGTCGGCGGGGCCGCCGAGGCCGACCCCGGACACGTGGTGGACCCAGTACGTGGAGGAGTCCTGCGGCATCGCGGCCCAGGCGAGTGCGGTGCCGAAGGCGAAGGTGACGCCGGAGGCGACGGCGGCCCGGCGGCGGTCGGTGAACCACAGCAGCGGGGCGAACAGCAGCAGGGTGGGCTGGAGCGCCGCCGCGAGCCCGACGAGGACACCGCTGGTGCGGGAGCCGCGGGCGGCGAAGCAGCCGAGGAGGACCAGCAGGACGGGGAGGATGCTGGTCTGGCCGAGCCAGAGGGCGTTGCGGACCGGCAGGGACAGCACGAGCAGGCTGACGGCGACCGGCGCGGCGAGCAGCGCGGTGCGGCGGCCGACCGGCTGGGGCAGGGCCCGCACGGCGATCAGGCCGAGGGCGACGACCAGCAGCAGCGTGCCGAAGGTCCACCCCCAGCCGAGGGCTTCTTCAGCCGATCGGGTGAAGGGTTTGAGGACCAGCCCGTTGAAGGGGGTGCCGGTGAAGCTGGTGGAGTCGTAGAGCGAGCCGCTGACCCGCAGCACGCCGTCGGGCCCCACCCAGGTCTCCAGGTCGGTGAGGCGTTCGCCGCGGGGGCTGGTCAGGACGACGGCGACCTGGCGCGCGGCCAGGAGCGCGGCGACCAGCCACAGTCCGAGGCGCAGCGTGGTCAGCCGTGCCGGGGTTCCGGCGACGGCCGCCGCCTCCAGCGCCTTTGCCGGTCGCCCCCTGTGCTCCGCATTCGCCACGCCTCGTCGGCCTCCCGCCCCGTCGTCGCGCGCTCCCGCGCGCGGGAATCCCTCCGTGAACCCTATGAGAGAGACGCCGTCCGCCCCCGGTCGACCTGACGTCTCTTCCGCTTTTGTCCGGAAGAGACTAGACGGCGGGCCGCCGGGCCGCCTCCCGGCGGCGCGCGCACCCGGCCGCGCGCGCATATCTCCGACGGGCGCGGGGCGCCCGGCGTATCTTCCTCAGCGATCCTGGTCAGTAGTGAAGCTGATCACCTGATTTCCGGAAGGTACGGGTCCTTGAGCGATTCCCCGCAGCAGTGGCACGAGGTGGACGACTACTTCACCGGCCGCCTCCTCACCGACGCCCCCGACGACGCCCTGACGGCCGCGCTGCGCGACAGCGCGGCCGCCGGGCTCCCGCCCATCGCCGTCGCCCCCACCCACGGCAAGCTCCTGCACCTCCTCGCCGCGGTGCAGGGCGCCCGCCGGATCCTGGAGATCGGCACGCTCGGCGGCTACAGCACCATCTGGCTGGGCCGCGCCCTGCCCGCCGACGGGCGGCTGATCACCCTGGAGTACGACCCGAGGCACGCCGAGGTGGCCACCCGCAACATCGCCCGCGCCGGGCTCGCCGAGCGGGTCGAGGTGCGGGTGGGCGCGGCCCTGGACTCCCTGGCCCGGCTGGCCGAGGAGGGGGTGCCGCCCTTCGACCTGGTCTTCATCGACGCCGACAAGGTCAACAACCCGCACTACGTGGAGTGGGCGCTGAAGCTGACCTCCGCGGGCGCGCTGATCATCGTGGACAACGTGGTCCGGGGCGGCCGCGTCGCCGACCCGGACGACGACGCCCCGGACGTGGTCGGCACCCGCGCCGCCCTCGACCTCATCGGCAGCCACCCCCGGCTGGACGGCACCGCGCTCCAGACCGTCGGTGTCAAGGGCTACGACGGCTTCGCCCTGGCGCGCGTGGTGGCCTGAGCGGGGCCGGGCCGGCCGCGCAGGCGCCGACGGCCCGCGCGGCCGGCCCGCCCGGCTCTCACACCTCGTGGTAGAAGCCCACGTTGACGCTGCGCGGGGCGGCGCGGTCCTGGACGACGACCTCGCCGCTGCCGCCCCGGGGCAGGGCGACGGTGCCGCCGTAGGGGACGGGCTGGGTGTGCTCCCCGACGGTCAGCCGGACCTCGGAGGACGGCTCCGGCAGGGAGCCGCGCAGCCAGGTCAGGTGCCAGCCGCCGTCCGGCCCGCACCGGAACTCCAGGTGCACCCGGGAGACGAACAGCCAGTCGTCCGGCGTCGACAGCCGGCACACCGCCTTGTCGCGGCCCACCCGCAGCACGGCGCCCGGCTCGCTCGGCGCGTCGGCCATGAGCATCCCGGCCGTGGCACCCTCTTCGGCCGCGGACACGGCGGCCATGGTGAGTTCGAGCACGTGCGCTCCTCCTGAGCAGTCCTGGCGGGCCGGAGGGGCCCGGCCCGACGGTGGCCGCATGGGGCCGGTACGGCGGCCGGTACGGCTCGCTGCCGCCGCATGATAAAACGCCCGGCCGCGCGGCGTCCGGCACAATGGGGCTCATGACCGAGCGGAAGCCGCCCGGCGTCGACTTCGGCACCTGGGTGGACCACCAGATCCGGGACGCCGAGCGCCGGGGGGAGTTCGCACGGCTGCCGGGCGCGGGCCGGCCGCTGCCGCCCGAGATGGAGACGGACTACGACGAACTGTGGTGGGTGAGACGGAAGATGGCCCGCGAGGGCATCTCCGTCCTGCCGCCCGCGCTGGCCCTGCGCAAGGAGGCCGAGGACGCGCTGGAGGCGGCCCTCGCGGCGCCGTCGGAGCGGATCGTCCGGAAGATCCTCACGGAGATCAACGCCCGCATCCGCGAGATGATGTACAAGCCGCCGCCCGGCCCCCCGCTGGGCAGAAAGCCGTACGACGTCGAGGACGTCGTACGGCAGTGGCGGGAGCGCCGGGCGGACGCGGGCGGGTCAGACGTGTAGCAACCGCTCCGCCAGCTCGCGGTAGTCCCGCAGGGCGAGCCGCAGCTGCTCGGTGTCGGTCGCCGCGGCGGCCGTGTCCGGGGCGCCGTCCGTGGTCTGCCAGGACCGGCGCAGGGTGCGCCGGCGTTCGGTCACCGCCTCCGTGAAGCGGGCGGTGAGGTCCTGGAGGACCTGGTCGGCCTCCTCGACGGCCTCCCTGGGCGCGTCGACGAACCCGGTCACGGCGTGCTGCAGCTGAGCGGTGAGCGCGTCGAGGTCGCCGTGCGGCAGGAGGGGGCCGCCGGAACCGTGGTGCGGGTCCGGAGTGTGCCCGTGCCCCGCACCGGGACCGGAGAGGGAGTCGGAGCCCGTGCCGGTGCGGCCGTCGTCGAACGGGGCGGTGCCGGTGCCCGTCCCGGTGTCCGGGGTGGCGTGGCCGGGGGCCCGCCCGGTGCCGGACATCGGGTCGCCGCCGCCCGTGGCCCGCGGACCGCGGGCGTCGTCACGGAGGCCGTCGCGGTCGCCGTGGAAACCGTCGTTCCAGTCGCCGTGGACGGGCTCGGTGCCCGGAGCGGCGGACCGCTCGCCGCGGAGGTCGTTGCCGCGCCCGGGGAACTCGTCCAGGGGCCGGCGGGTGGTGTCGGACATCGGTCAGCTCTCCTTCGCCTGGCGCCGGTGCAGCAGCGACGGCATCCGGGAGCCGCGTGCCGCCGGGGCCCGGTGTTCGCCGTCGTGGGCGGCACGGTGGCGTCCGCCGTCGTGCCGGGAGGTGCGCACCAGCTCGTCGAACAGCGCGCGGGCGTCGACCATCGCCTCGCGCAACTCCTCGGTGCCGGCGCCGCCGTCGTGCGCGCCGTGCGCGCGGGCCTGCGCCACCCGGTGCACGCGCCGGTAGCCCTCGACGTGGTGGGCGTGGTGCACGGACAGCGCGGCGAGCTGCTCCTCGTACTGGCCGCCGTCCGGGAAGCCCCGGGCTCCGGCGAGTTCGGCGAGCAGCCGGTCCGCCTCGGCCACCGCGTCGCCCGGCGAGTCGACGAACCGCTCCTGCGCGGCCGTCCAACGCGCCTCGTACCGCTCCCGCTCGGCGGGTTCGAGCGGCCGTGCCCGCAGATCGCCGTGACGCTCCACGCGCCCGGCCAGCTCCCGCTCGGCCGCCTTCGTGTCCCCGTCGTGCCGGGCCACCGCCCGGTCGTACTCCGGGCCGAAGCGCCGCTTCAGGCCGACACCGTGCCGGGATCCGCGGGAGCGCTGCATCAGCAGGGCCGCGGCGACGGCGACGACCGCAACAATCACGATCAACGCAATGATCAGGCCAGTGGACATGAATGCCTTCCGGGTTTGCCGTCCCAACCGGCACTCCTCGCGAGCCGGTTCTCACTGCGGGTGTCCCGAAGGTCCGGCCACAAACCGGGCCGCGGTGCGGGACGCGGGCGGCGGGGTCGCCCGCTGTTCGCTTGCGGGACCCGGGGTGCCGCTCCGACGATGCGGGGATGAGCTGGACCGTCGCACCCGAACCGCACGACTCCCCGGACGCCCTCGCCCTCTGGCGGGCGTACTACACCGAGGTCAGCGACCGCTGGTACCTGCTGCACGAGGGACGCCGCACCGATCCCCGGGAGTTGGAGCGGGAGATCGCCGCCGTGCCGGGCACCGATCTCGCCCCGCCACGGGGGCGGCTGCTGGTCGGCCGGTACGCGGCCGAGGCGGCCGGCAGCGCCGGCTTCCGCCTGCTCGGGGACGGCTCGACCGCCGAACTCACCCGGGTGTTCGTGCGCGGACACCGGCGCGGCACCGGCGGGGCCGTACTGCTCGTGCGGGCCGCCGAGGAGGCGGCGCGGGCGGCCGGCGCCGTGCGGATGGTGCTGGACACCCGGGGCGACCTCGTCGAGGCCCGGGCCCTGTACGCCCGCCTCGGATACGCGGAGACCGCGCCGCACAACGCCGAGCCCACCGCCGACCACTGGTTCGCGAAGGCGCTCGGCTGACGCCGGGCCACCGGCCCGCCGCCGCCCGGGCCGTCACGGCGTCCGCGTCACCGCCCGTTCGTCGTGCGGGCGTTCGTCGGTGGAACCGCACAGCTCGTCGGTGAGCTCGTGCACCAGCTGCACCAGGTCGGTCGGGCGGTCGGGCCCCCACCAGTCGCCGAGGAGCGCGGCCAGCGACTCCTCGCGGGCCCGGGCCAGCCGCTCGGCGGCCTGCCGCCCCTCGTCGGTGAGGACGAGACCGAGGCCCCGGCGGACGGCGAGGCGCCGCACCTCGGCCTGGCGGGCGGCCTCGATGACCACGTCGAGGGGGACGGGACTGCGCTCGGCGAGCAGGGCCGGTTCCACCTCGCCGTGCCGGCGGATCCGCAGCAGCAGCCAGCTCGTCGCGGGCAGCAGGTCGTAGCCCGCGCGGTCGGTGATGCTGCGGTAGATCTCGCGCCGCCCCTCCCGCGTGCCGAGCAGGGACAGCGACCGGTACACCTCGTCGTACGACGACCGGTGCACGGGGTTACTGGCCAGCGTCTCGGTGCCGTCGGGGGCGGTGACCGAGGCGCGCAGCCGGTCCTCCTTGAGGAACCAGGCGAGGACGAAGCCGACGAGGGCGACCGGGGCCGCGTACAGGAAGACGTCGGTGATGGCGGTGCTGTAGGCGTCGACCGCGGCGGGCCGCAGGGCGGCCGGCAGGTTCTCGATGCCGCGCGGGTCGGCCTCCAGCCCCTCCGCCGTGACCCCGGGCGGCAGACTGACGCCTCGGAAGGCGTCGAGCAGCTTGTCGTCGAGGCGCCCGGCGAAGATCGTGCCGAAGATGGCGACGCCGAACGAGGCGCCGATGGAACGGAAGAAGGTCGCGCCGGAGGTGGCGACCCCGAGGTCCTGGTAGGAGACGGCGTTCTGCACGATCAGCACCAGGACCTGCATCACCAGGCCGAGCCCGAGGCCGAAGACGAAGAAGAAGGAGCTCATCACGGCGGTGCTGCTGTCCGGCCGGAGCTGGTGGAGCAGCAGCAGTCCGAGCGTGGTGACGGCGGTGCCGGCGAGGGGGAAGACCTTCCAGCGGCCGGTGCGGCTGACGATCTGGCCGGAGCCGGTGGAGGCCAGCAGCATGCCCGCCACCATCGGCAGCATGTACACGCCGGAGGTGGTGGGGCTGACACCCTTGACCACCTGGAGGAAGGTCGGCAGATAGGTCATCGCGCCGAACATGGCGAAGCCGATGATGAAGCTGATGACGGCGGCGAGCGTGAAGGTGCGGATGCCGAACAGCTTCAGCGGCAGCACCGGCTCGACGGCCCGGCGTTCCACGGCCACGAACGCGACGGCGAGGCCGGCGCCCAGCACGGCCAGGCCGATGATCTGCGGCGAGCCCCAGCCCCAGGTGGTGCCGCCGAGGGAGGCGACGAGCACCAGGCAGGTGGCGACGGACGCGATCAGGAAGGTGCCGAGGTAGTCGATGACGTGCCGGGAGGACCTGCCGGGCAGGTGCAGCACCGTCGCGATGACGGCGAGGGCGACGATCCCGACGGGCACGTTGACGTAGAACACCCAGCGCCAGCTCAGGTGTTCGGTGAGCAGTCCGCCGAGCAGCGGGCCGAGCACGCTGGTGGTGCCGAACACCGCGCCGAACAGGCCCTGGTAGCGCCCGCGTTCGCGGGGCGGCACGAGGTCGCCGACGATCGCCATGGACAGCACGATCAGCCCGCCGCCGCCCAGCCCTTGCAGGGCGCGGTAGCCGATCAGCTGCGCCATGTCCTGGGCCGCGCCGCACAGCACGGAGCCCACCAGGAAGATCACGATGGCGATCTGGAACAGCTTCTTGCGCCCGTACTGGTCGCCCAGCTTGCCCCACAGGGGGGTCGCGGCGGTCGAGGCCAGCAGATAGGCGGTGACCACCCAGGACAGGTGCTCCAGGCCGCCGAGGTCGCTGACGATGGTGGGCAGCGCGGTGGCGACGATGGTCTGATCGAGTGCGGCGAGCAGCAGACCGAGGAGCAGGGCACCGATCGGCAGGACGATGCTGCCGGACACGCGTTCGGGCGCCTCGGCGTTCCCCGGGGGCGCTCCCCCGGGTGCGTTCGGCGGGGGCCCGGTGCCCGCTCCGGAGGCCGGCGGACCGCCGGCCGCGGCCGTCGAC
>NZ_JAAGMD010000626.1 GCF_010548465.1 Streptomyces sp. SID14436
CCCCGAACCCCCCGCTCCCCCCACCCCGCCCCCGGCGGCCCGCCCCGCCGCAGCGCTGGGCGGGCCCCCCGCCGGGGCCCGCCCCGAGGTGCTGGACCAGATCCTCGCCGATCTCGCGCTCGCCGACCGCCTGCCGTTCACGGCGGACCCCGAACCGCTGCCGCCCCGCCGCCTGCTGCTCACCGGAGCCACCGGGTTCCTGGGCGGCCACATGCTGCTCGACCTGCTGCGGCACAGCGACGCCCACGTGTACTGCCTGGTGCGCGCCGCCGACGAGCAGGCCGGGCTCGCCCGCCTCGGCGAGGCGCTGGCCGGTCACCGTCTGCCCTGGTCCTCGGAGGTGCGCCGCCGGATCACCGTCCTGCCCGGTGACCTGCGCAGCCCGCGCCTGGGTCTGGCGGAGGAGACCTGGAACCGGCTCGCGGACGAACTGGACGCCGTCGTCGGTGTGGGCGCCGCGGTCGACTTCCTGCGCGGCTACGCGTCGCTGCGGCAGAGCAACGTCCTCGGCGCGCTCACCCTCGCCGAACTGGCCGCGACGGGACGCCCGAAGCCGCTGCACCACATCTCCTCCGTCGCGGTGTTCAACGAGGTGGGGATCGTCTCGATGGGGGAGGACGACCCGCTCGCGCACGTCGACCGCCTGGTCGCCGGGTACGACCAGAGCAAGTGGGCCGCCGAGGTGGCCCTGCGCCGTGCGCGGGACCACGGGCTGACCGTCACCGCGCTGCGCCCCGGCGGCATCGGCGGCCACACCCGTACCGGCGCCTACAACCCGCAGGACCTCAGCAGCGGCCTGATCTCGGCCTTCGGCCGCTTCCGCACCGTGCCCGCCTTCCGCTACCTGAACGCGGCGCCCGTCGACTGGGTGAGCCGGACGGCGGTCGCCGTGATCTGCGAACCGGACGCCTGGGGCTTCGACTACAACCTCACGGGCGTCCCGAACACGCTGGACGACGTGGTGCGGGACATGGCGTTCGGCGGCCTGCACGTGAGGGTGCAGGACTGGGACGAGTGGCGCGCCGACACCCTGGCCCGTCTCGAGGCCGAGCCGGTCGACGGGCTGTCCTTCCTCACCCGCGTCCTGAGCAGCCCGTCCGCCCTCGCCCTGTGCGAGGCGACCCTCACCGGCCCGGCGGCCGGCACGGAACGCACCGCCGCCCTCGTGGAGGCGCTGGACCTGCCGCGGGCCGCCCGCTACGACGCCCGGGCGCAGCTGAGGACGTTCGAGCGGCTCGCCGAGGACGGTCTGGGGCGGCTGCCGGGCAAGGAGGACCCGCCCTACCTGTGGTTCACCGAGACGACCGAGGGCTCCGTCGGGCCGGCCGGCGCACCCGCCGACAGCCCGTGCTCCATGGCGCTGACCCTGTCCGTCGCGAGCATGCACCAGCTGGTCTCGGAGCGCCGCGTCGACGTCCGCGGGGAGGTGACGTGCCCCGCCGCGCACGAGGGGCCGCTGACCGTGGAGGACGGCGACCTGTGGGTGCGGCCCGAGGAGGGCATCCCGCAGCGGCACGGGATGACCCATCAGCTCATCCGCTACCGGCTGCGGTTGCGGGACCGGGACGGCGGCCACTGGTGGCTGGAGGGGCGCAAGCACGCCCGGGCCCGCCGCGACCTGTGGCGGCAGACGCGCGCGCTGACCGTGGAGATCGGACGGGAGGGCGAGCCGGCCCGCCTCACCGGCGAGGTCGTGGTCCCCGCCGACTCCTACGTCCGGGACCAGATCGACGGCATCCGGGTCGACCCGCGGCTGACGGACCGGGAGAAACGGGCCGCCAAGCTGACCTGGCTGGCCTGGTTCGGTCTGGAGATGGGCCGGGGGCTGCTCGGCCCGTTCGCCCGGGCCGCCGCGGACCTCCTCGACCTGCGCCGCACCACCACCCTCACGGAGCGCCACCGATGATCTTCCGAACCGCCCGTTCCGCTCCCCGGCCCGCCCTGCGCCGGGTCCGTTCGGGTCCCGCGCTGCGGCCCCTGAAGCACCGCCTCGACCCGGCCGCCGTCGAGGAGATCCCGTTCCGGGCGGGCGACGGCGTCCGCCTCGGCCTCACCCGGGTCGATCCGGGCGAGCAGGGCCGTCCGGCGGTGCTGCTGCTGCACGGGCACACCGCGTCCGCCGACATGTTCCTGCTGCCGGAGGTCCGCAACCTCGTCGACGTGCTGCTCGACGACGGCTACGAGCCCTGGCTGCTGGACTGGCGCGGCAGTTGCCGGCTGCCCTACAACGAGACGGGCGGCCGCTACACCTACGACGACGTCGCCCTGTACGACATCCCGGCCGCCGTCGACCACGTCCGGGCCCGTATCGGGGACCGGCCGCTGTTCGTGGTCGCGCACTGCATCGGTTCGCTGTCGCTGTCCCTGAGCATGACGGCGGGCCTGGTGCCGGGGCTGGCCGGCGTGGTCTCCCAGGGGGTCTTCCTGACGCCCAAACCGGCCGGCCGCACCACCCTGCGGATGTCCGTGGCGGGGGAGCTGCTGAAGTCCCGGATCGACCACATCCCCGTCGACTTCCGCAAGGTCGGCCTGTGGTCGAAGTACACGCCCCTGTTCGCCCTGGCCTCCCGCGGGGCGGGCTGCCCCGACCCGACCTGCCAGATCCTGCACAACTCGGCCTGGGGCAGCGGCGCCTCGCTGTTCCGGCACGAGCACCTCGCCGGGGCGACCCACGACCGGCTCGCCGAACTGCTCGGCCCGGCGCCCCTGTGGATCCTGCCCCACCTGCGCCGCATCGAGCTGGCCCGCACCGTGGTCCGCTGGCACGACACCGACCACCGCTACCGCGCCCTGCCCGCCAACGCGCTGGACGCCGCGGGCCGGATCGACACCCCGGTGCTGCTGCTGTCGGGGAGCGACAACGGGCTGTGGCTGGACTCCCAGAAGCTGTGCCACGAGGTGCTGACCCGCCGGCAGCCGCAGCTGGACGTGCGCTACACCGAGATCCCCGGGTACGGGCACCTCGACACGTTCCTCGGCCGGGGCGCCGCGCTGGACGTCTACGGCCACATCCTGGACTTCCTCGCCGGACGGCGCTGACGGCCACCCCGCCGACCGCTAGGCTACCCGTGAGTAACCGGATCGCACTCCAGGAGGCGACGCCCCATGCCGCAGTTCGCAGTCGACGGCGCGGAACTGACGTACGACGACGAGGGGCCCCGCGACGCCGAGGACGTGCCCCTGGTGTTCCTCCACGGCTGGACCGCGAACCGGCACCGCTGGGACCACCAGCTGGCCCACTTCTCCGCCGGCCGCCGGGTGATCCGCCTCGACCTGCGCGGGCACGGCGCGAGCAGCGGATCCGGCGCGCCCGGCATCGACGCGCTGGCCCGGGACGTCGTCGCCCTGCTGGACCACCTCGGCGTCGACCGGTTCGTGCCCGTCGGCCACTCGATGGGCGGCATGATCGCCCAGACCCTCGCCCTCGCCCACCCCGACCGGGTCGAGCGCCTGGTCCTGGTGAACTCCATCAGCCGCATGACGTACAGCCGTGGCCGGGGGCTGCTGATGGCGGCGTCCACCCGGGTGCCGTTCCGGCTGTTCGTCGCGGCCAACATCCGGCGGGCGTTCGCCCCCGGCCACCCGCGCGAGGAGGTCCGGAAGTACATCCGTGACTCCTCGGCCACCCCGCGCGAGGTCGTGATGACGCTGTACTCCGCCATGCGGGCCTTCGACGTCCTGGACCGGGTCGGCGAGATCCGTGTCCCCACGCTGCTGGTGCACGGCCTCCACGACATCCAGCTGCCGGTGCGGCAGATGCTGCGGATGGCGACCCGCTACCCGGACGCGGTGGTCCGCATCGTGGACGCCGGACACGAACTGCCGGTGGAGAAGCCCGCCGAACTCACCGCGGCCCTGGACCGCTTCCTCACCGACCCGGCCCCGGAGGCGACCGCCTGACGCGGCCGCGGGCTACTTGCCGCGCACGTCCCCGAGGGGTTCGGGGTCCGCCTCCAGCGCCGCGACCGCCTCCTTCCAGTCCGTGTCGTCCGCCGCCAGGCGGCTGTGCAGGTAGGCGGTGGTGAGCCGCTGGAGCAGCGCCACCCGGGCCGGGTTCTCGTCCGTCGTCTCGGCGGCCTCGTAGCCGGAGATCCCGCCGAGGGAGTGCTCCGCCCCGTGGAGGGTGAGCAGGTCCGTGGCGCCGGGGGCGTGGTGGTAGACGTCGGTGAACCAGTCGGGCCCGCGGGTGGACAGCGCGGACCGGTCGTGGTCCCCGGCGACGACGAGCGTCGGTGTGGTCAGCGTGGCGAAGTGCGGACGCATGAAGGGCAGGTGCTCGACGGCGAACGGCGTCAGATCGTCGCCCAGCCCGGTAGCGGCGAGCAGGACACCCGCGGTCACCCGGGGGTCGGACAGGTCCTCGCCCACCTCGCCGTCGGGTCCGAGGACCCGCGCGCCGAGCAGGACGCCCGCCGTCTGGGCGCCCCACGAGTGGCCCGCCACGGCGACGCGCCGCCGGTCGACGCGCCCGCCGAGTCCCGGCACGGCCGCCTCCAGGGCGTCGAGTCCGTCCAGGACGCGGGAGAGGTCCGTGACCCGGTGGCGCCAGATCAGCGGGGTCCGCGGGTCCGTCGGCGGCAGGGCGAGCGTGCGGGAGTCCAGGTGGGTGGGCTGCAGGACCACGAGGCCGTGGGCGGCCCAGTGGTCGGCCAGCGGGCCGTAGTGCCGCATCGAGCAGCCGAAGCCGTGCGAGAGGACGACGACCGGCAGGTCGCCGCCGGCCGCGGGGGCGGACACGCGGACCTGGAGGTCCTCGCCCCGGCCCGGGGCGGGCAGGACGACCGGCTGTGCGGAGATCACGGTGGCGGGGCCACCGGTGGTGTGTGCGAGATCCATGAGAAGTGCCTTCCGGGCAGCACGCGAGGGCGGCCGCCGTGAGGAGAATGAAACGGAACAGTGCTCCGCTTCAAGATACGGAGCAGTGTTCCGTTTCGCAATGGACTCCGCTGCCCCGTCGCTCTGCGTCATCTTTCGGCTGCGTTGAGTCGCCGCCCGGGTCGATCCACGGCAGCATGGCCCCCGTACGCACGCCCTCGCGTGCCCCGGGCACCCGCCGGCGGCCGGCCGCGGTCCCCCGCCCGGCCGCCGGGCGGGACGAACGGGGCCGCCGGAGCGTGCGTGACCCCGCGACACGGGGATACCCGGCCCTCCGCCACGGCGGCCGGTGGCCGGTGGTCGACGTCACCCGCACCGGCCCGCCAAGCCATGAGCAGTTCGAAGGAGCCCACGATCATGACGGACGTTTCCAGCCGGGGTCCCGCTCCGGGCGACGAGCGCAAGGTCCTCACCAACCGCCAGGGCCACCCGGTCTACGACAACCAGAACCAGCGCACGGTCGGCGCCCGCGGCCCCGCCACGCTGGAGAACTACCAGTTCCTGGAGAAGATCAGCCACTTCGACCGGGAACGCATCCCCGAACGCGTCGTGCACGCCCGCGGCGTCACCGCCTTCGGCCACTTCGAGGCGTACGGGAAGTGGGGCGACGAGCCGATCTCCCGCTACACACGCGCCAAGCTGTTCCAGGAAGCGGGCAAGCGCACCGACGTGGCCGTCCGCTTCTCCACCGTCATCGGCGGACGCGACTCCTCCGAGGCGGCCCGCGACCCCCGCGGCTTCGCCGTGAAGTTCTACACCGAGGACGGCAACTGGGACCTCGTCGGCAACAACCTGGGCGTCTTCTTCATCCGGGACGCGATCAAGTTCCCGGACGTCATCCACGCCCTCAAGCCGGACCCGGTGACCTTCGAACAGCAGCCGCGCCGCATCTTCGACTTCATGTCGCAGACGCCGGAGTCGATGCACATGCTGGTCAACCTGTTCAGCCCGCGCGGCATCCCGTCGGACTACCGCCACATGCAGGGCTTCGGCGTGAACACCTACAAGTGGGTGAACGAGGCCGGCGAGACCAAGCTGGTCAAGTACCACTGGATGCCCAAGCAGGGTGTGCGGTCCATGACCGAGGAGGACGCGGCGAACGTCCAGGCGGACTCCCTCGGCCACGCCACCAAGGACCTGTACGAGGCCGTGGCCCGCGGCGAGTACCCCGAGTGGGAACTGCTGGTCCAGATGATGGACGACCACGACCACCCGGAGCTGGACTTCGACCCGCTGGACGACACCAAGACCTGGCCCGAGCAGGACTTCCCGCCGAAGCCGGTGGGCCGGATGGTGCTCGACCGCATGCCGGAGAACTACTTCGCCGAGAACGAGCAGATCTCGTTCGGCACCGGCGTCCTCGTCGACGGCCTGGACTTCTCCGACGACAAGATGCTCGTCGGCCGGACCTTCTCCTACAGCGACACCCAGCGATACCGCGTCGGCCCGAACTACCTCCAGCTGCCCGTCAACCAGGCCAGGAACGCCGAGGTGCGCACCAACCAGCGCGACGGCCAGATGACGTACCACGTGGACGGCGGCGGGGAGAACCCGCAGGTCAACTACGAGCCGTCGATCACGGGCGGCCTGCGGGAGGGCGAGTTCCCGACCCACGACGAGCAGGGCCCGGAGATCCGGGGCCGGCTCACCCGCAAGCGCATCCCGCGCACCAACGACTACCTCCAGGCGGGCCAGCGCTACTGCCTGATGGAGGACTGGGAGCGCGACGACCTGGTGAAGAACTTCATCGACCTGTTCGGCCAGTGCGACCAGGAGGTGCGCGAGCGCATGGTCTGGCACTGCTACCTGGCCGAGAACGACCTCGGCCGCCGCGTCGGCGAGGGCCTGGGCATCACGCCCGAGGACCTCGCCGGTCTGGAGCCGCTCGCGAGCCAGGACCTCACCGACGAGGACCGCAAGCGGCTCGCCAACCTCGGCGACAACCCCCCGCGGGACGTCGAGGGGCTCACCATGACCCACTGCGTGCCCAACGAACGGCACGTGGTGACCCGCTGACCGACCGGCCCGGCCCACCGCCGGGCACCCGCCCCCGGGCCTCACCCGGCGGCACCGCACCGCGGCACACGGCGTGCACCGGCGGCCCGCAAGGCCACCGGCGCACGCCGTGCGGCGTGTCCGGCGCCGGGCTGCCGCCCCCGCCCGTCCGCCCCGCCGGACCGCTCCGGATGCACCCCGGACCGGTCACGCGGGACGGTGAAATCCCGCCCCGCACCGATCGGACGGCCGGGCGGCGGGGGACTGCTGGAACATGACGAGTTCATCGTTCCAGCGCACCCTCATCCTGCCGGCAGCCGTGTGCGAACAGGCCGCCCAGTACCTCGAACAGGCCGTCCGGCGGACCGTCGACGGAGCCGGGATCCCCCTCAAGGCGTTCCGCGCCGCCGCCGACAGCGACTACACCCTCCCCGTCTCCGTGGTCGAGCAGGCGGCGGGCTGCCTGCTCGTCCTGGCGACCGAGACGGCGCAGACCGTGCGGCCCTCCGCCCTGCGCGCCACCATCAGCGTCGCCCTGTCCCTGAGGGACGCCGTCGAGGCGCTCCACCAGCCGGCCCTCACCACCCGCTACTGGTGAGCCCGCCCCGCGCGCCGCATGCCCGCACCCCGCCGGGGAACCCGGCGTCCCGTCCCGCACCCACGGAACCCCAGGAGAAGGCATGAGTCTGCTGCGCGTCCTCGGCCGTCCGATGCTGGCCTCGATGTTCGTCGCGGGCGGTCTGGACTCCGTCCGCAACCCGCGGAACGTGTCCCCGGCCGCCGAGTCCGTGGTGCGGCCGGTCACGGAACGCGTCGACGCCGTGCCCGACCGCACCGAGGACGCCGTACGGCTCAGCGGCGCCGTCCAGGTCGTGGGCGGACTGCTCCTCGCGAGCGGGCGGCTGTCCCGGCCGGCCGCGCTCGCGATCGCCGCCACACTGGTCCCCACCACACTGGCGGCCCACCGCTTCTGGGAGGTGGACGACCCGTCGGAGCGCGACCGGCAGCGCATCCACTTCCTGAAGAACCTGTCCATGCTCGGCGGCCTGCTGATCACCGCCGACGACACCGGCTCCGCCCCCTCCCTGCTGTGGCGCGGCCGGCACGCCGCGCACGACCTGCGCCGCGACGCCCACCTGGTACGCCGGTCGGTCCGGGCGGGTGCCCGCCCCGCCGCCGCGATGGGCCGGGTCCGCGCCAAGCTGCCGGCCTGACCGGAGCCGGAGTGCCGCACGGCCGGGTGCCGGGTTAGTCCGGCGGGGCCCTGGGGACCCGGGGGCTCAGCGGGACCCGGCCGGGGTGCCGCTGCGATACGGAGGTGAAGACGATGGGACACGGCGGAAACGTCATCGACGAGCTGGTGACCGACCACCGGGAGGTCGAGGAACTCTTCGGCAAGATCGAGGCGCTGCCGCCCGGCCACAAGGACCGCAAGCTGTACGCCGACCAGGCCACGATCGAGCTGGTGCGGCACTCGGTGGCCGAGGAGGCCTACCTCTACCCGGCGGTGCGCGAGCACGTGGCCAACGGTGACGCCCTGGCGGACCGGGAGCTGCGGGACCACGCCGAGGCCGAGCAGATGATGAAGGACCTCGAGGGCTGCGACGCGGGCGACGCCGAGTTCGACCGGCTCATCGGCATGCTGATGAGCGAGATCCGCGAGCACATCGCGGACGAGGAGCAGAACCTCTTCCCCCTGCTGCGCGCGGCCTGCGGCCCCGAGGAACTCGACCGGCTCGGGGACAAGATCCGCCAGGCGAAGAAGACGGCGCCGACCCGGCCGCACCCGGCCGCCCCGGACAAGCCCCCGGCGAACAAGCTGCTGGCGCCGGGCGCCGGGATGGTGGACCGGCTCCGGGACGCGCTGAGCGGCCGCGGCAAGGCCGACTGACCTCCGGGTCACGGTACCGGCGACACACACGGAGGGGCCCGTCCGGGAGACGGGCCCCTCCCGCGTGCCCGGGACCCCGTGAACCGCCCCCGGCCCCCTTGTGAGCAACCCCACTCACACCCCAAGGCCCGTACGCGCCCGCGCTTTTGGCGCTCGCGGGGCCCCACGGCACCGCCCACCGGACATGACTCGGCGACCTCGTCTGCCACGATGGTCCGCGCCGTGTCCCGGTGCCGGGGGCCGCCGCGCGACGCAGCCGGTGCTCCGCCTCCCGCGCCCCCTCGCCCGGAGTCCTCCGGCTCGTCCCCGAGTAGCGCCCTGTGTCTTCCTCCTCCACCCCTGCCCGGCCCGCCCCTGCCCGCGACGCCGCTCCGCCGCCCGCCGGGAAGGGGTCCCACTCGCCGTGGCGGTCCCTGCGCCACCGCAGCATGCGCTGGTGGTCCGTCGCCAACCTCGTGTCGAACGCCGGCACCTGGATGCAGCTCACGGTGCAGAACCTGCTGGTGCTGGAGATCACCGGGTCCGCCGCCGCCACCGGCCTGTCCATGTCGGTGCAGGCCGCCCCCGCCCTGCTGATGAGCCTCCTCGGCGGCGCCGTCGTCGACCGCTGGCCCCGGAAGCTGACGGCCGCCGTCAGCCAGGCCCTGCTCGGCGCGATCGCGTTCACCACCGCCGTCCTGGTCGCCCTGGACCGGCTCGACCTGACGTCCCTGATGACCCTGGCCGCCGTCACCGGCATCGTCGCCACCGTCGACGGGCCGGCCTGCGCCCTGCTCGGAAACGACCTGGTGCCCGCCGAGGACGTGCCCTCGGCCATCGGCGTGGGCGCGCTGGTGCACAACGCCGGACGCCTCGCGGGCGCCGCGCTCGCCGGGGTGACCGTCGGCCTCCTCGGCACGGCCGCCGCCTACTTCGCCAACGGGATCTCCTTCCTCTTCGTCACCGCCGTCATCCCCTTCCTGCGCCCCGCGCGCGGCGCCGCCCGGCGCGTCGCCGAGGAGCGGGGGAGCGGCGAACGGGCCATGGGCATCCGCGAGGGCCTGGCCTTCTTCGTCCGCCGCCCCCGCCTGCTGGCGCTCGCCGGGGTCACCGGGGTCAGCGCGGTCTTCGGCCGCAACTACGCGCTCACCCTGGCCGTCCTCGTCACCGGTCCGCTCGCGGGCGGTGCCGGTGCCTTCGGCACGGTGTCCACCGTCCTCGCCGTCGGCGGCATCGTCGGCGCGGTGCTCGGCGCCCGGCTGCGCAAGCCGTCCGTGCGCCTGGTCGGCGCGCTCGCGGCGGCGGGCGGGCTGCTGCAGGTGGTCGCGGGACTGTCGCCGTCGCTGGCGGTGCTGCTGGTGCTCGTGCTGCCGATGGCGGTGGTCGAGTCCGTCTCCGACACCGCCGGCACGGCCGTGCTGCAGACCGACCCGCCCGCCCGGCTGCGGGGCCGGGTCCTCGGCGTCTGGGGCAGCATCGGCACCGTGTGGGGCCTCGGCGGCCCGCCCGCCCTCGGCCTGCTCATGGAGCTGGCCGGGCCGCGCGGCGCGCTGATCGCCGGCGGGCTGATCGTCGCCGGCTGCATCGGCGCCGGCCACCTGCTGCGCGGCCGG
>NZ_JAAGMD010000654.1 GCF_010548465.1 Streptomyces sp. SID14436
CCTGCCCGCCGGGCTGCCCCGGGGCCGGGGCCCGCTGCTGGTGCTGGAGGACGAGTACCCCGACGCCTGGTGGATGCCGGGCAGCCCGGCACGGCTGATCGTCACCACCGGCGCGCTGCACCGCCTCACCGACCACCAGCTCGACGCCGTCCTCACCCACGAGCGCGGTCACGCCCGGGCCCGCCACGACTGGCTGCTGCACCTGTCCACCGCGCTCGCCACCGGGTTCCCGCGCATCCCGCTGTTCGCGCACTTCTGCGACCAGACCCACCGCCTGGTCGAGCTGGCCGCCGACGACACCGCCTCGCGCCGCTGCGGTCACCTGACGACGGCGCTGGCGCTGATCGAGCTGAACCAGCACCGCGGTGTGCTGTCCTGCGCCTCCAGTCACCGCCTGCTCGGCGAGCGCGTCGACCGCCTGCTCCAGCCGCCGCCCCGCCTCGGCCGCCGGCACCGCGCCATGACGACGACCGCGGCGGCGCTGGTGCCCCTGCTGCCCCTGCTGATCACCTTCGCGCCGGGCCTGACCGCGCTGCCGTAGCCCCGGCCGGGCCCCGTTGCCCCGGAAGCACGCGCGGGGCCCTGCCCGGGGGTCACGCCCAGGGGTCGGGCTCCGGCTCCTCCTCGGGCCAGACGCCGGCCGGGTCGGAGGCGTCGGCCGCGGCCCTGTCCGGCGGCGCGGAAGCGGCCGTGTCCGGCCCTCCGGACACCGCGGCCAGCACCTGAAGCACCCCCTCGCCGTAGGTCGCCAGCTTCTTCTCGCCGACCCCGCCGATCCCGCCGAGCTCGGCCACCGACGTGGGGCGGGCGGTGGCGATCTCCCGGAGCGTGGCGTCGTGGAAGATGACGTACGCCGGGACGCCCTGCTCGCGGGCCTGCTCCGCGCGCCAGGCGCGCAGCGCCTCGAAGACCGGGACCAGCTCCTCGGGCAGTTCCGCGGCGGCCCGGGCCCGGCGCTCGCCCCGCCCGGAGCCCGAGGCTCCGCCGCGCGCCTTCGCCGTGGCCGGCCGCTTCGGCTCCTTGCGCAGCGGCACCTCCCGCTCGCGCCGCAGCACCGCCGAGCTGGCCTCGGTCAGCACCAGCGTGCCGTAGTCGCCCTCGACGGCGAGGAGGCCCTGGGCCAGCAGCTGGCGGACCACGCCCCGCCACTCGCCCTCGTCGAGCTCCTCGCCGATGCCGAACACGGACAGCTGGTCGTGGTCGAACTGGATGACCTTGGCCGTCCGCCGGCCCAGCAGGATGTCCACGATCTGCGCCGCGCCGAACTTCTGCCCGCGCTCCCGCTGCAGCCGCACCACCGTGGACAGCACCTTCTGGGCCGCGACCGTGCCGTCCCAGGTCTCCGGCGGGGTCAGGCAGGTGTCGCAGTTGCCGCAGCTCTCCCGGCCGGGCTCCTGGCCGAAGTAGGCGAGGAGCTGACCGCGCCGGCAGCGGGCCGTCTCGCACAGGGCGAGCATCGCGTCCAGGTGCTGGGCGGCCCGGCGGCGGAACGCCTCGTCGCCCTCGCCGGACTGGATCAGCTTGCGCTGCTGGATGACGTCGTTCAGCCCGTAGGCCATCCACGCGGTCGAGGGCAGGCCGTCACGGCCCGCGCGGCCGGTCTCCTGGTAGTAGCCCTCGACCGACTTGGGCAGGTCGAGGTGGGCGACGAACCGCACGTCCGGCTTGTCGATGCCCATGCCGAAGGCGATGGTCGCCACCACCACCAGGCCGTCCTCCCGCAGGAAGCGGGCCTGGTGCGCGGCCCGTGTGCCCGCGTCGAGGCCGGCGTGGTACGGCACCGCCTCCACGCCGTTGCGGCTCAGGAACTCCGCGGTCTTCTCCACGGAGTTGCGGGACAGGCAGTAGACGATGCCCGCGTCGCCGGCGTGCTCCTCGCGCAGGAAGTGCAGCAGCTGCTTCTTCGGGTCGGCCTTGGGGACGATGCGGTACTGGATGTTCGGCCGGTCGAAGCTGGCCACGAAGTGCCGCGCGTCCGGCATCCCCAGCCGCTCGGTGATCTCGCGGTGCGTGGCGTGCGTGGCCGTGGCCGTGAGCGCGATGCGGGGCACGTCCGGCCACCGCTCGCCGAGCAGCGACAGCATGAGGTAGTCCGGGCGGAAGTCGTGGCCCCACTGGGACACGCAGTGCGCCTCGTCGATCGCGAAGACGGAGATCTTGCCGCGCGAGAGCAGGTCCAGTGTGCCCTCCAGCCGCAGCCGCTCCGGCGCGAGGTACAGCAGGTCCAGCTCCCCGGCGAGGAACTCGGCCTCCACGACCCGGCGCTCGTCGAAGTCCTGCGTCGAGTTCATGAACCCGGCGCGCACGCCCAGCGCCCGCAGGGCGTCCACCTGGTCCTGCATCAGCGCGATCAGCGGGGAGACGACCACCCCCGTACCCGGTCTGACCAGGGCCGGGATCTGGTAGCACAGCGATTTGCCGCCGCCGGTGGGCATGAGCACCACGGCATCGCCGCCGGCGACCACATGCTCGATGACGGCCTCCTGCTCACCGCGGAAGGTCTCGTACCCGAACACCCGGTGCAGCGTGGCCCGTGCCTCGCTCTCCGTCACTGCCATCTCGGCGATACCGCCCATCCCACCCATCGACCCGTCCCCCGTGCGTCGTCCCTCGACCACGGTGTCCACGATAGGGGCCCCCGCCGACAGGCCCGGAGTTTTCCACAGGCGCCCGGCGGGGACGCCCTCGCCGGCCGTCCGGGGAGCGCCCTCACGGCCGCGTCGGGCGGAGCGCCAGGACCAGGCGGTCCGCGCCCCTCCCGTAGTAGTCCGCGCGCCGCTCCACCTCGGTGAAGCCCAGGCTGCGGTAGAGCGCCAGCGCCGAGTCGTTGGCCGGTTCGACGGTCAGCCGGATCTCCTCGGCGCCGTCCTCCCGCAGCCCGTCCACGCACGCGCGCAGCAGTGCACGCCCCCAGCCGCACCCGCGCGCCCCGCGCGTCACGCCCAGGGCCAGCACCCAGCCGCGGCGTCCGTCGGATGTCCGGGCGGCGACCGCGTACCCGACGAGGCCGTCGCCGTCGTCGTCCAGGACGAGCATCCGGGCGCCGCAGAGGTCGTGGAGCTGCCGCAGCACGAAGTACGGGTAGGCCCAGTCCGGGAAAAGCTCCTCGTCCAGGCGGGCCAGCGCGGCCAGGTCGCTCTCCCTCATCGGTCTCATGTGCACCATGGGCCTCTCCCGATTCCTCGCTCACCGCCGTATGCGCTGTGTGCTCCCCGCGTGCGCCCCCGTGCTCCCGAGGATGTCCGGCGGACCTCCGGACACGGCCGCCCCGGTCCCCTACTCTCGACGGGTGGATCGACACGCGACGCACGGAGCAGCGGAACCACGAACCGCCCCCCTCGTCGAGGCCGAGGCCCCCCGCTGGGACGCCTTCGATCCGGACGCCTACGTCCGCCAGAACTATCTCCGGCTCCACCCCGCGGACGCCGCGATCCTGCGGGCCGGCCGCGACCACCTGTGCCGGCACTTCGGCCGCCACGGCCTGCCCGCGCCGCTCACCGGCATCGACGTGGGCACCGGGGCCAACCTCTACCCGACGCTGATGCTGCTGCCGTGGTGCAAGGAGATCACGCTCCTCGACTTCGCCGAGAACAACGTGGCCTGGCTGCGCAACACCCTGCACCGGGACCAGTCCTACGGCGCCAACTGGGACCCCTTCTGGGACGTGCTGCGCGACCGCAGCCCCTACGCGGAGATCACGGACCCCCGCGGCCACCTCCGGGGCAGCACGCGCATGGAGACGGGCGACGTCTTCGAACTCCCCGAGGCGCGCTGGGACATAGGGACCATGTTCTTCACCGCCGAGTCCATCACCGCCTCGGTCACCGTCTTCCAGGAGGCCGTGCGCTGCTTCGTCCGCTCCCTGCTCCCGGGCGCCCCCTTCGCCGCCGCCTTCATGGCCGAGTCACGGGCCTGCTACTACGTGGGCCGGGAGCGCTACCCGTCCTGCGACGTCGACGAGCACACGGTGGCCGCGGCCTTCGGACCGTACGCCGAGGGCCTGCGCATCCGGCGCTTCCGGCAGGGGCACGCGTTGCGGGACGGCTACGAGGGAATGATCCTGGCCTGCGGCCGGCGCCGGGCCACCCGGTAGGACGCACGGACGAGTTCAGGGGGAAGTGTGACCGAGGCCGTCTTCCGAGAGGTCACCGCGGAGCCACGCACCCAGGCCGTTCCGCTGTCCCACCTCTCGCTCGAAATAGGCCACCTGTACGCCGAGGACTTCGACTACGGGGCGGCCCGGCTGCGGGCGCACTTCGCGCACGCCCGGCCGTGGGTGGACGCCGTCGCCGCCTCCGCCGCGCTCGACACGGGCGGCAAGCGGCTGCGGATGAGCACCTGCTTCCTGGTCGACGACTACTTCTCCCGGTTCTCCTCGCCCGCCGACGTCGTCCCGGCCCTGCTCGCCGAGGCCGAACGGGCCGGGCTGGCCATCGACTACCTCGTCCGCGAGTCCGGCTGCGCGGAGGCCGACGGGTTCCCGCTCGCCCGTTCGGTGGCGCACCGCCTCGTGGAGTCACCGCCCCGGGGGAGCACCGGCGTGCGCCCGCCGGTCACCGAGACGGGCTGGATCGCCAACGGCAGCCGCAGCCCGGTGGCGGGCGCCGCTCCCGGCTGGCGGCCGCCCCACGAGACGGCGGCCCGGCGGCACTCGGTCTTCCTGGACATCGAGCTCTGGGACGGCGAAGGCCCCGGCCAGACCTTCTCCTGCGCGTTCCTGGCGGCCGTCTGGCAGTTGCTGCGCCTGGGACTGCTGCGCAACGACGGCCGCCCGGTGCTGCGTCCGCGGCTCTGGGACGGCGGCGGCTTCCCCCAGGACTGGGACGACCTGCCCCCGCTGCTCCAGCTCAACCCGGCGGCCCCGCCCTTCGCCGCCTACCGCACCTGCTCCCTGCTGCCGTCCCGGTACCTCCCCGTCGAGCACGCCGTGCTGGTCCTGCTCGACCAGATCGAGGTCGATCCGGGCGCGCTCCAGCAGGTGGCCGAGCGGTCGGCGGGCGAACGCGTCCGCCTGCCCGAGGCGATCACGGACCGCACCTCCTACGTCTTCTATCCGGGGCCCTGACATGGACGGCCCCACGGAAGCGGCCCAGGTCGCCCTCCTCGGCGGGGAGGTACGCACCCGCCTGCTGCCGACCGCCCGGGCCCTGCGCCCCGCCGAGGCGGCGGAGCTGCTGCGGCTGCGGCTCGACGAGCCGGTCCGCGTCTCGCGGCGCCCGAACCTCCACGTCGTGTCGCCGCCCCGGCTCACCGGCGTCGACTGCGCCCTGCCCACCGACGACGGCAGCAAGGTCCGCGGCATCGGCACGGTGATCTCCTGCGCGTCGGTCACGGAGGGGCACGTGCTGCAGGTGAACGCCTACACCGGGGTGACCGCCGCCGGGCCCGACGCCCGGCGCCCGTGGGGCCACTACCTCAGCCGGCCCGGGGTGACCGAACCGCTCGGCAAACTGCCCGAACCGGCCACCGCGCGGGGGTTCCTGGCGGGCAGCCGGGAGACCGGACTGGATCCCGGGCTCCTCGCCGAGTCCCTGCTCACCGAGGTGCTGCGGCAGCCGCTGCCGGAGCCCGGCGAAGCGCTGCCCGCGCCGCGCACCCGGCTGCGCTGGGTGGCGCTGCGGGCCGCGGAGGCCGACCGGCCCCGGCTGGAGCGCTTCACGCTGGAGGAGGACGGGCTGCGGACGGTCGAACTGCGGCTCCCGGACGGTGCCGTGCCCCGCGAGGTCGCCGCCTTCTGCGCCGACCTCGCCCTGCACGACTGGCTGCTGACCACCCTCATCCAGCTCCTGGACGACCACCCTGCCGACGCCCCCGCGGGCACGGTCCTGCACACGGCCGTGGACCACCTGCTGCACCTGTGGATGCCGGGCGCGCGGGTGGCCGCGCCGCTGGCCGGGCTGTGGGAGGTCCTGGAGCGGACCCCCGGGTTCACCCGGCAGTGGCAGACCCTCGCCCAGCGAGTGAGAGACCGGGCGGCGCGCCCCCCTCGGGGCCGGCCGTCGCCCTGACGGCCACGGAGCCGTGCACACCGCAGTCCGCCTACCGCTACGAAATCCGGGGGAAGCCATGCGGCCCACGCGCCGAATACCCGATGTCCTGGTGAGAGTGTTCGTGACCGCCCTCGCCGGCGGTGTCACCTACGGCGTCACCAACCTGACGGACCAGCCGGAGATCTGGAAGATCACGCTGTCGGTGTTCCTCGCCGGGGCGGCCCTGATCGTGCAGCAGCTCGCCGACTTCGAACGGCGTCTGGAGCGCGGCCTGTCGGAGTTCAACGAGACGGCCCTGCTGTTCTCGCAACTGGACGTCTCGCCCGTCGGCGCGGAGGAGGTCCGGCAGCTCGCGCGCAACGTCGCGTCGCTGGAGTCGGGGCGCGACCCGTTCTTCTACGCCTTCGTCCGCGGGGAGATCCGGCGCACCGCCAAGCTGCTGGAGGACCTCAAGGGGCATCACGCGGACTACCCCGGGGAGGACCGGGACTGGCTGCTGAACCTGACCCGCTGCGCGAGCGCGTCCGTCGACGCGGTCAGCACCTCCGTGGACCGCGGCTTCTGGGAGACCGACCTCGGGTGGCGCTACGAGGACGCGCAGGAGGAGGCGGTGCGGCGGGGCGTGCGGGTGCGCCGTCTGATCATCCTGAACTCACCCGGCGACCTGGACGCCGACGTGGACGAGATCCGCGACCGCCAGCGCAGCCTCGGCGTCGACGTGCGGGTGCTGGTCCTGTCGACCCTGGAGGCCCGGGACCGGCGGGACGCGGTGCGCAACTTCGTGGTCTTCGACGACGCCATCAGCTACGAGATGACCACGGAGGACAACGACCCGTCGAGGATCTACGAGACGAGCCTGATCGTCGGTGAACGCGCCGCGCAGCGCGGCCGCCGCTTCGAGGCGTGGTGGGCCAAGGGCGAGTGACGCGCCCGCCCAGGGCGTCCCGGCACGAAGGGGCCCGGGTCTCCAGCCGGAGACCCGGGCCCCTTCCGTGTGCGCGCGGGCGGCGGCGCGCGTCAGCGCACGAACACGCCCGCCGTGCCGGCCAGGTCCAGGAAGTACTGCGGCGCCACGCCGAGCACCACCGTGACCGCCACGCCGACCGCGATCGCCGTCATCGTCAGCGGCGACGGCACGGCGACGGTCGGGCCCTCCGGGCGGGGTTCGCTGAAGAACATCAGGACGATCACCCGGATGTAGAAGAACGCGGCGATGGCCGACGCGATCACACCGACCACGACCAGCGGCACCGCGCCGCCCTCCGCCGCCGCCTTGAAGACGGCGAACTTGCCGGTGAAGCCCGCGGTGAGCGGGATGCCGGCGAAGGCCAGCAGGAACACCGCGAACACCGCCGCCACCAGCGGCGAACGGCGGCCCAGACCGGCCCACTTGGACAGGTGCGTGGCCTCGCCGCCCGCGTCGCGGACGAGGGTGACCACGGCGAAGGCGCCCATCGTGACGAAGGAGTACGCCGCCAGGTAGAAGAGCACCGACGACACGCCGTCCGGGGTGGCGGCGATGACACCCGCGAGGATGAAGCCCGCGTGGGAGATCGCCGAGTACGCCAGCAGCCGCTTGATGTCGGTCTGCGTGATGGCGACGATCGCACCGATCAGCATGGTGGCGATCGCGACGCCCCACATCACCGGCCGCCAGTCCCAGCGCAGTCCGGGCAGGACCACGTAGAGGATGCGCAGCAGGGCGCCGAAGGCGGCCGTCTTGGTGGCGGCGGCCATGAAGCCGGTGACCGGCGTCGGAGCGCCCTGGTACACGTCCGGGGTCCACATGTGGAACGGGACGGCACCCACCTTGAACAGCAGGCCCATCACCACGAGGGCGCTGCCGACGAGCAGCAGCGCGTCGTTGCCCATGGTGCCCGCGAGCGCCGGGCTGACGTCCTGCACGGTGCCCTCGACGACCTGCGCGATCGTGGCGTACGACATCGAGCCGGCGTAGCCGTACAGCAGGGCGATGCCGAACAGCATGAACGCCGAGGCGAAGGCGCCGAGCAGGAAGTACTTGACCGCCGCCTCCTGCGAGATGAGCCGCTTGCGGCGGGCCAGCGCGCACAGCAGGTACAGCGGGAGGGAGAGCACTTCCAGCGCCACGAACAGCGTCAGCAGGTCGTTGGCGGCGGGGAAGACCAGCATGCCCGCGACCGCGAACAGCAGGAGCGGGAACACCTCGGTGGTGGTGAAGCCCGCCTTGACCGCCTTCTTCTCCTGGTCGCTGCCCGGTACGGCGGCGGCCTGGGCGGCGAAGGAGTCGACCCGGTTGCCGTGTGCCTCCGGGTCGAGCCGGCGTTCGGCGAAGGTGAACAGGCCGACCAGGGCGGTCAGCAGGATGACGCCCTGGAGGAACAGGGCCGGGCCGTCGACGGCGATGGCGCCCATCGCCGCGATGCCCGCCTTCGTCGTGCCGTAGCCGTCGACCGCCAGCGCCACCACGGCGGCGAAGGCGGCGGTGAGGGCGACCGCGGTGACGAACATCTGCGCGTAGTACCGCGACTTCCGCGGCACCAGGCCCTCGACGAGCACCCCGACGACGGCCGCGCCGACCACGATCAGTGTGGGCGCCAGCTGGGCGTACTCGATCTTCGGCGCGTCGATCTTCGCGATCGGCTCGGCCGCCGTTGTCCACAGGCTGTGGATGGCTGTTGAGCTCACTTCGCCGCCTCCACCTCGGGCTGGGGATCCTTCTGGTCCACGTCGGACATGGTGTGCTGCACCGCCGGGTTCACGATGTCCGTGACGGGCTTCGGATAGACGCCCAGGAACAGCAGCAGCACGATCAGCGGTGTCACCACCGCGATCTCACGCAGCCGCAGATCCGGCAGCTTCGCGACCTCCGGCTTCACCGGGCCCGTCATCGTCCGCTGGTAGAGGACGAGGGTGTACAGGGCGGCGAGCACGATGCCGAGGGTCGCGACGACGGCGATCGCCGGATGGCGGGTGAACGTGCCGACCAGGACCAGGAACTCGCTGACGAACGGCGCCAGACCCGGCAGCGACAGCGTCGCCAGACCGCCGATCAGGAAGGTGCCGGCCAGCACCGGGGCCACCTTCTGCACCCCGCCGTAGTCGGCGATGAGCCGGGAGCCGCGCCGCGAGATCAGGAACCCGGCGACCAGCAGCAGCAGCGCCGTCGAGATGCCGTGGTTGACCATGTACAGCGTGGCGCCGGACTGGCCCTGGCTGGTCAGCGCGAAGATGCCCATCACGATGAAGCCGAAGTGGGAGATCGACGCGTAGGCGATCAGCCGCTTGATGTCGCGCTGGCCCACCGCGAGCAGCGCCCCGTAGATGATGCTGATCACCGCCAGCACCAGGACCACCGGGGTCGCCCACTTGCTGGCCTCCGGGAACAGCCCGAGGCAGAAGCGCAGCATCGCGAAGGTGCCCACCTTGTCCACGACCGCCGTGATGAGCACGGCGACCGGGGCGGTCGACTCCCCCATGGCATTGGGCAGCCAGGTGTGCAGCGGCCACAGCGGCGCCTTCACCGCGAACGCGAAGAAGAAGCCGAGGAACAGCCAGCGTTCGGTGCTCTGCGCCATCTCCAGCGAGCCGTTGGCCCGCGCCTCGGCGATCTCGGTGAGGGAGAAGTTCCCGGCGACCATGTACAGCCCGATCACCGCGGCCAGCATGATCAGTCCGCCGGCCAGGTTGTAGAGGAGGAACTTCACCGCCGCGTAGGACCGCTGGGTGGCGCCGGCCTTCTCGCCGTGCTCGTGCGCCCGGTCCCCGAAGCCGCCGATCAGGAAGTACAGCGGGATCAGCATGGCTTCGAACAGGATGTAGAAGAGGAAGACGTCGGTGGCCGTGAAGGCGAGGATCACCATCGCCTCGATGGCGAGGATCAGGGCGAAGAAGCCCTGCGTCGGCCGCCACCGCCTGCTGCCCGTCTCCAGCGGGTCGGCGTCGTGCCAGGACGCCAGCACGATGAACGGGATCAGCAGGGCGGTCAGCGCGATGAGCGCGACCGAGATGCCGTCCACCGCCAGGTCGTAGCGGACCCCGAAGTCCGCGATCCAGGCGTGCGACTCCGTGAGCTGGTAGCGGTCGCCGCCCGGTTCGAAGCGCACCAGGATGGCGACCGCCAGCACGAACGTGGCGAGCGAGACCAGCAGGGCCAGCCATTTGGCGGCCGTGCGCTTCGAGGCCGGTACGGCGGCCGTGGCGATCGCCCCGATGGCCGGGAGCGCCGCCGTCGCTGTCAGCAGAGGAAAGGACATCGGTATCAGACCGCCCTCATCAGCAGGGTCGCGGCGACCAGGACCGCCGCGCCGCCGAACATGGAGACCGCGTAGGAGCGCGCGAAGCCGTTCTGCAGTCGGCGCATGCGGCCGGACAGGCCGCCGAACGAGGCCGCCGTTCCGTTGACGACGCCGTCGACCAGGGTGTGGTCGACGTACACCAGCGAGCGCGTGAGGTGTTCGCCGCCGCGGACCAGGACCACGTGGTTGAAGTCGTCCTGGAGGAGGTCGCGGCGGGCGGCCCGGGTGAGGAGCGAACCGCGCGGGGCGACCGCCGGGACCGGGCGGCGCCCGTACTGGGCCCAGGCGACGGCCACACCGACGACCATCACGGCGACCGTGGCCAGCGTGACCGTCAGGGCGCTGACCGGGGAGTGGCCGTGGTCGTACCCGGTGACCGGCTCCAGCCAGTTCAGGAAGCGGTCGCCGATGCTGAAGAAGGCACCGCCGGCGACCGATCCGACGGCCAGCACGATCATCGGGATCGTCATGACCTTCGGCGACTCGTGCGGGTGCGGCGGGCCCGCCGCGGCAGCGGCATGTCCGGAAACAGCCTCGCCGCTCGTCCCGGCCGCGGGCTCCACGTCCGGGGCGGCCGGGGACGGCGTCGGCGCGTTGCGCCAGCGCTCCTCGCCGAAGAACGTCATCAGCATCACGCGCGTCATGTAGTACGCGGTGATGGCCGCGCCCAGCAGGGCGCAGGCGCCGAGGATCCAGCCCTCGGTGCCGCCCTTGGCGAAGGCCGACTCGATGATCCTGTCCTTGGAGAAGAAGCCGGACAGGCCCGGGAAGCCGATGATGGCGAGGTAGCCGAGGCCGAAGGTGACGAAGGTGACCGGCATGTACTTCCTGAGGCCGCCGTAACGGCGCATGTCGACCTCGTCGTTCATGCCGTGCATGACGGAACCGGCGCCGAGGAACAGGCCGGCCTTGAAGAAGCCGTGCGTCACCAGGTGCATGATCGCGAAGACGTAGCCGATGGGGCCGAGGCCCGCGGCCAGGACCATGTAGCCGATCTGCGACATGGTCGAGCCGGCCAGCGCCTTCTTGATGTCGTCCTTGGCGCAACCGACGATCGCACCGAACAGCAGCGTGACCGCGCCGACGATGGTGACGACGAGCTGCGCGTCCGGGGCGCCGTTGAAGATGGCTCCGGAGCGGACGATCAGGTAGACGCCGGCGGTCACCATGGTGGCGGCGTGGATGAGGGCCGAGACCGGGGTCGGGCCCTCCATCGCGTCGCCGAGCCAGGACTGCAGCGGCACCTGGGCGGACTTGCCGCAGGCGGCCAGCAGCAGCATCAGGCCGATCGCGGTGAGCTTGCCCTCACCGGCGGCCGAGGCGAGCCCCGGCTCCCCCTCGGAGCCGAGGACCGGCCCGAAGGCGAAGGTGCCGAACCAGGCGAACATCATCATGATCGCGATGGACAGGCCGATGTCGCCGACCCGGTTGACCAGGAAGGCCTTCTTGGCGGCGGTCGCCGCGCTGGGCTTGTGCTGCCAGAAGCCGATCAGCAGGTAGGAGGCGAGACCGACGCCCTCCCAGCCGAAGTACAGCAGCAGGTAGTTGTCGGCGAGGACCAGCAGGAGCATCGCCGCGAGGAAGAGGTTCAGGAAGCCGAAGAAGCGGCGGCGCCGCTCGTCGTGCTCCATGTACCCGACCGAGTAGAGGTGGATGAGCGAGCCGACGCCGGTGATCAGCAGGACGAACGTCATCGACAGCTGGTCGAGCCGGAAGGCGATGTCGGCCTGGAAACCCTCCACCGGGATCCAGCTGAACAGGTGCTGCGTGACGGTGCGGTCCGCGGCGTCCTTGCCGAGCAGGTCGGTGAACAGCACCAGGCCGACGGCGAAGGAGACGCCGGCCAGGGCCGTGCCGATCCAGTGGCCGACGGCGTCCAGTCTGCGGCCGCCGCACAGCAGGACCGCCGCTCCGAGCAGGGGCGCCGCCACCAGCAGCGCAATCAGGTTCTCCACGATTCAGCAGCCCCTCACAGCTTCATCAGGCTGGCGTCGTCGACCGAGGCCGAGTGGCGGGAACGGAACAGGGACACGATGATCGCCAGCCCGACCACGACCTCCGCGGCGGCCACGACCATCGTGAAGAAGGCGATGATCTGGCCGTCGAGGTTGCCGTGCATCCGGGAGAAGGCGACGAAGGCGAGGTTGCAGGCGTTGAGCATGAGCTCGATGCACATGAACACCACGATCGCGTTGCGCCTGATCAGTACGCCGGTGGCGCCGATCGTGAAGAGCAGGGCGGCGAGGTAGAGGTAGTTGACCGGGTTCACTTCTGCCCCTCCTCGGTCCCCTTGGACGGTGCCGTCTCGATCGCCGTGCGGCCCAGGCGCTCCTCCGCGCGCTGCTCCAGCGCCCGCAAATCGTTCATCGCCTCCTGCGACACGTCACGGATCTGGCCCCGCTCGCGCAGCGTGGCGCTGACCGTGAGGTCGGAGGGCGTGCCGTCGGGCAGCAGGCCGGCGATGTCCACGGCGTTGTGCCGCGCGTACACGCCGGGGGCGGGCAGCGGCGGGAGGTACGTGCCCTCGCGGACCCGCTGCTCGGCCAGCTCCCGCTGGGTCCTGGCGCGCTCGGTGCGCTCCCGGTGGGTGAGCACCATGGCGCCGACGGCGGCCGTGATCAGCAGGGCGCCGGTGATCTCGAAGGCGAACACGTAACGGGTGAACAGGAGGGCGGCGATGCCCTCGACGTTGCCGCCCGCGTTCGCCGCGCCGATGCCGTTGAACTCGGTGAGGGAGGCGTTGCCGATGCCGCCGATCAGCAGGATGCCGAAGCCGGCCATGCACAGCAGGGCCAGCCAGCGCTGGCCCTTGATGGTCTCCTTCAGGGAGTCCGCCGCGGTGACGCCGACCAGCATCACCACGAACAGGAACAGCATCATGACCGCGCCGGTGTAGACGACGATCTGCACGACGCCCAGGAAGTAGGCGCCGTTGGCGAGGTAGAAGACCGCCAGGATGATCATCGTGCCCGCGAGGCACAGCGCGCTGTGCACGGCCCGCTTCATGAAGACGGTGCACAGGGCGCCGATCACCGCGATCGTGCCCAGGATCCAGAACTGGACGGCCTCGCCGGTGGAGGTGGTGTAGGCGGCGAGCTGGGTCATCGGCCGATCACCTGCTCCGACGCCGGTTCGTCCGGGCCGAACGTGGAGTCGGCCTCCTGGACGACCTCCCCCTTCGAGTGGGCGACCTGGCGCTCCGTGCCGGGCGCGGCCTCGGTCACCAGGCCCCGGTAGTAGTCCTGTTCGTCGGTGCCCGGGTACATGGCGTGCGGGCTGTCCACCATGCCCTCCTCCAGACCGGCGAGCAGCTGCTCCTTGGTGTAGATGAGGTTGGCGCGGCTGGAGTCGGCCAGTTCGAACTCGTTGGTCATCGTGAGCGCGCGCGTGGGGCACGCCTCGATGCACAGGCCGCACAGGATGCAGCGGGCGTAGTTGATCTGGTAGACGCGGCCGTACCGCTCGCCCGGCGAGTAGCGCTCCTCCTCGGTGTTGTCCGCGCCCTCCACGTAGATCGCGTCGGCGGGACAGGCCCAGGCACACAACTCGCAGCCGACGCACTTCTCCAGGCCGTCCGGATGACGGTTGAGCTGGTGCCGTCCGTGGAAGCGCGGAGCGGTGGTCTTCTGCTGCTCGGGGTACTGCTCGGTGAGCCGCTTCTTGAACATGGCCTTGAAGGTCACGCCGAAGCCGGCCACGGGGTTCAGGAAACCGGGCTTGGTCTCCTTGGGCTCCTCAGCCATCGGACGCCTCCTTTCCATCCGTAGATCCGCCCAGAGATTCGTCACTCTGAGTGTCGGGCCCACCACTGACAATCAGTTCCCGTTCCCGGCGGGGACGGCGGCGGGGCACCGGCGGCAGTTCCTGTCCGGGCAGCGGGGGCACGGGGAATCCGCCCGCCATCGGGTCGAACGCGGCCGGGGGTTCGGCGGCGGCCTGTTCCGCCCGCTTGGCCTTGTCGCGGAACAGGTCCGCGACGAAGGAGAGCAGCAGCAGGGCGAGGACCGCGCCGCCGATGTAGAGGGCGATGTCGCTGAAGCCCACGTTCTCGTTGCGCAGCGCGCGCACGGTGGCGACGAGCATCAGCCAGGCCAGGGCGACCGGGATGAGCACCTTCCAGCCCAGCTTCATCAGCTGGTCGTAGCGCACCCGCGGGAGCGTGCCGCGCAGCCAGACGAAGCAGAACAGCAGCATCTGGACCTTGAGAACGAACCAGAGCAGCGGCCACCAGCCGTGGTTGGCGCCCTCCCAGAAGGTGCTGATGGGCCAGGGGGCCCGCCAGCCGCCCAGGAAGAGCGTGGTCGCCACGGCCGAGACGGTCACCATGTTGATGTACTCGGCGAGCATGAACATCGCGAACTTGATCGACGAGTACTCGGTGTTGAAGCCGCCGACCAGGTCGCCCTCGGACTCCGGCATGTCGAACGGGGCGCGGTTGGTCTCCCCGACCATCGTGACGATGTAGATGATGAAGGAGATGGGCAGCAGCAGGATGTACCAGCGGTCGGTCTGCTGCTCGACGATCTGCGAGGTCGACATCGACCCCGAGTAGAGGAAGACGGAGGCGAAGGCGAGACCCATCGCGATCTCGTAGGAGATCATCTGCGCGCACGAGCGCAGACCGCCCAGCAGCGGATAGGTGGAGCCGGAGCTCCAGCCCGCCAGCATGATGCCGTAGATGCCGATCGAGGCGACCGCGAGGATGTAGAGCATCGCGATCGGCAGGTCGGTGAGCTGCATCGTGGTGCGCTGGCCGAAGATGGAGATCTCGTTGCCCGCCGGCCCGAAGGGGATCACGGCGATCGCCATGAAGGCCGGGATGGCGGCGACGATCGGCGCCAGGATGTAGACCGCCTTGTCGGCGCGCTTGACGACGACATCTTCCTTGAGCATCAGCTTCACGCCGTCGGCGAGCGACTGGAGCATGCCCCAGGGGCCGTGCCGGTTGGGGCCGATGCGCCGCTGCATCCAGGCGACGAACTTGCGCTCCATCACGATGGCGATCAGCACCGTCACCATCAGGAACGCGAAGCAGAACACCGCCTTGACGACGACCAGCCACCAGGGGTCGCGGCCGAACATCGAGAGGTCTTCGGCGGAGAGGTACATCATGCCTCCACCTCCTGGGGGGCCTCGCCGGCGCCGGTCGCCGGGCCGATGCGGACGAGGGATCCGGGCAGCGCCCCGGTGTCGGAGGCGACGCCGCCGCCGGCCGAGTTCAGCGGGAGCCACACCACGCGGTCCGGCATCTCGGTGACGGCCAGCGGCAGGGCGACCGTCCCGGCGGTGCCGGTGACCGCGAGCAGGTCGCCGTCCTTGACGCCCGCCTCGGCGGCCGTGGCGGCCGACACGCGGGCGCGTGCGGCGTGCCGGGTGCCGGCGAGCGCCTCGTCGCCCTGCTGGAGCAGGCCCTGGTCGAGC
>NZ_JAAGMD010000674.1 GCF_010548465.1 Streptomyces sp. SID14436
GGCGGCGGACCGCGCCCGGCAGCAGCGGGCGCCCGCCGGTGTGCAGGGCGACCGCGGTCAGCGGCGCCGCCACCAGCAGCAGGCCGGCGCCGAGCACCGCGCCCATCACCGGGAAGCCGGCCTGCGCGGACAGCACGCTCCCGGTCAGCGGACCGGCCGCCGTGCCCAGCGAGGAGGCCGACCCGACCAGCACCGCCCAGCGGCCGCGCGGGTCCAGCGAGGCGGCGAGCCCGAGCAGATAGGACAGCACCGCCGGGTAGACGGCGTTCCAGGCGATCTCCCCGGCGGCGAAGCCGGCCGGCCCGGTCGCGGAGGCGGTGAGCGCGATGCAGCCCGCGATGAGGACCGTGCCGCCGCCGATCGGCAGCGCCCGGCCCAGCCGGGCGCCCAGCGCGCCGGCCGCGAGGACGCCCAGCAGTCCGGCGCCCAGCGACACCGCGAAGACGGCACCGACGGTGGGTTCGCTGAGGCGGGCCTGGGTGACGCCGATCCGTCCGCTCATGCCCCACAGGGCGTTCTGCGCGAGGGACCAGAACACCATGGCGCCCGCGAGGACCGGACCCGAACGCCGGTACGGCAGCCGGCCGGTGCCGGGGGCGGCGCGGTGGGCGACGGGTGCCGGGCCGGGCAGCCGGGACGTCAGCGGCCACACGGCGAGCGCGGTCAGGGCGATGGCGGCCAGTGTGAGGCCGTGGCCCGGGAGGTGGGGCACCGTCAGGTACACGACGCCCGCGAGCGCGGACACGCTCAGCAGGCCGAGGGTGGAGCCGCGGTGCGGGTCCGGCTCGGCGGCGATCCGGGTGGCCGCCACGGTCGTCGCCGTGCCGGAGCCGAACCCGCCGATCACCGCGCCGGCCACGACGGCCGGGACGGCGGAGGTGAGCGCCGCCCCGCCGTACCCGAGCACGGCCAGGGCGAGACCGAGCCGGGCGAGGGTGCGGGCCCCGAAGCGTTCGACGCGGGCGGCGAGCAGGAAGCCGGCGAGGGCGGAGCTCAGCAGCAGCGCGCTGCCGACGGCGCCGGCCTGGGTGGGGGACAGGTCCAGCCCGCGTTCCAGCCGTCCGACGGTGGTGGGCAGCAGGTACGGGGCGAGGTACCCGGCCGTGAAAAGGGCGACGAGGGGCCAGGGAGTGGTGCGAGGGGCGAACACGGGCGTTCCCGGGGCGTGCGAAGGGGACGGTACGAAAGGCGAGGTGGGAGCGACGGCCGTCGACGGACAGGAACGCGCCGGCAATTTGTATCAAGCGGAGGAAGCGATTCGGGAGGATCATTGGAGTGATCCATGTCACATTTGGTTTGCTGATCACGTGGCCGGGTAGCAGCGGTCGCCGAATCCCCTCCCGGGGCCCGTTCCGCCAGGTGGGAGCGGCTCCCGGGGTGATCGCCGTGGCGATGTCGGTGCCGTGGTGCAGACTGGCCTGATCCGCACCATGTCAGGGAGCGCATCGTGATGGCGTCCACCGTGCCGGCCGGAGAACGAAGCAGCGACGACACCGCCGCCCGCCGGGCGCGTGGGGCGGACCGCCGCACCCACCTCGACCCGCTGGCCGCCCTGCGCACCCCCGCCGATCCGCGCTGCGACGTCTACCTCACCGGCACCGTCTTCCTCGACATCATCTTCACCGGCCTCGACTCCGCCCCCGTGCGCGGCACCGAGTCCTGGGCGCGCGGCATGGGCTCCAGCCCCGGCGGCGTCGCCAACATGGCCACCGCCCTGGCCCGCCTCGGCCTGCGCACCTCCCTCGCGGCGGCCTTCGGCGACGACCACTACGGCGAGTACTGCTGGGACACCCTCGAGCAGGGCGAGGGCATCGACCTCGGCTCCTCCCGCACCGTCCCCGGCTGGCACTCCCCGGTCACCGTGTCCATGGCCTACGAGGGCGAGCGCACCATGGTCTCCCACGGCCACGAACCGCCCCCCGAGGAGCCCGCCCCCACCTGCCCGCCCCACGCCCGGGCCGCCGTCGCCTCCCTCACCCCCGGCCGCAGCGCCCCCTGGATCGCGCAGGCGGCGAGCCGCGGCACCCGCGTCTTCGGCGACGTCGGCTGGGACGACACCGGCACCTGGTCCCTGGCCGGGCTGCCCGACCTGCGCCACTGTGAGGCGTTCCTGCCGAACGCCGAGGAGGCCATGCGCTACACCGGCACCGACTGTCCGCGCACCGCCGCACACGCCCTCACCGCCCACGTACCGGTCGCCGTGGTCACCCTCGGCGCCGACGGGGCGTACGCGGTCGACCGGCGGACCGGGGAGACGGCCGAGGTGCCCGCCATCGCCGTCGAGGCGCTGGACCCCACCGGGGCGGGCGACGTGTTCGTGGCCGGTTTCGTGGCCGGCAGCCTGGCCGGCTGGCCGCTGGCCGACCGGCTCGCCTTCGGCGGCCTCACCGCGGCGCTGTCCGTCCAGGAGTTCGGCGGTTCGCTGTCCGCGCCCGGCTGGGCGGAGATCGCGGCGTGGTGGCACGAGGTGCGGTCCGTGCAGGGCGAGGACGCGGCGGAGCTCGGGCGCTACGCGTTCCTCCAGGACCTGCTCCCCGAGGAGCCGGTGCCCGGCTGGCCGCTGCGCCGGGCCGTTCCCACGATCGGTTTCCGCAGCTCGTCCTGACGCGGGAACACCCCCCCCGGAAAAGCCCTTCGGCGTTGTCACCCGCGCGTCGTACCCTGGGAGTCGCGAGGCCGCCCTCAGCTGCGCGGCCCTGACGAGGAGGAATCGCAGGCCTTCAGCGCCGGCCCATGACTCAGACACCCACAGCTCACACCCCCGCGCAGGAGCAGGCGAGAGTTCAGCTCACCGTCCCCGCCCAGCACCCCATGGTGACCGTGCTGGGCTCCGGCGACTCCCTCCTGCGCGTGATCGAGAAGGCCTTCCCGGGGGCCGACATCCATGTCCGGGGCAATGAGATCAGCGCGGTCGGTGATCCGGGCGAGGTCGCTCTCGTGTCGCGCGTGTTCGACGAGATGATGCTGGTGCTGCGCACCGGACAGCCGATGACGGAGGACGCGGTGGAACGCTCGATCGCCATGCTCAAGGCGAGTGAGAGCGGTGAGAGCGACGGCCAGGAGACCCCCGCGCAGGTCCTCACCCAGAACATCCTCTCCTCGCGCGGGCGCACGATCCGCCCCAAGACGCTCAACCAGAAGCGTTACGTGGACGCGATCGACAAGCACACCATCGTCTTCGGCATCGGCCCCGCCGGCACCGGCAAGACGTATCTCGCCATGGCCAAGGCGGTGCAGGCCCTGCAGTCCAAGCAGGTCAACCGCATCATCCTGACCCGGCCCGCGGTCGAGGCGGGGGAGCGGCTCGGCTTCCTGCCGGGCACCCTGTACGAGAAGATCGACCCGTATCTGCGCCCGCTCTACGACGCCCTGCACGACATGCTCGACCCCGACTCCATCCCCCGCCTGATGGCGGCGGGCACCATCGAGGTCGCCCCGCTGGCGTACATGCGCGGCCGGACACTCAACGACGCCTTCATCATCCTGGACGAGGCCCAGAACACCAGCCCCGAACAGATGAAGATGTTCCTCACCCGCCTCGGCTTCGACTCGAAGATCGTGATCACGGGCGACGTCACCCAGGTCGACCTGCCCACCGGCACCAAGTCGGGTCTGCGGCAGGTGCAGGAGATCCTGGAGGGCGTCGAGGACGTCCACTTCTCCCGCCTGTCCTCGCAGGACGTCGTCCGCCACCGGCTGGTGGGCCGTATCGTCGACGCGTACGAGCAGTACGACAGCGAGCACGGCACCCAGAACGGCGTCCACAAGGGCGGCCGGGGCAGGTCCGGGCACAAGGGGAAGTAGACCGAGCACCAGATGTCGATCGACGTCAACAACGAGTCCGGAACCGAGGTCGACGAGCAGGCGATCCTCGACATCGCCCGCTACGCCCTGGCGCGCATGCGCATCCACCCGCTCTCCGAGCTCTCGGTGATCGTCGTGGACGCCGGCGCCATGGAGCAGCTGCACATCCAGTGGATGGACCTGCCGGGGCCCACGGACGTCATGTCGTTCCCGATGGACGAACTGCGTCCGCCGTCCAAGGACGACGACGAGCCCCCGCAGGGCCTGCTCGGCGACATCGTGCTGTGCCCCGAGGTCGCCGCCCGGCAGGGCGCGGAGGCGCCGACGCAGCACACCATGGACGAGGAGCTCCAGCTCCTGACCGTCCACGGCGTGCTGCACCTGCTGGGGTACGACCACGAGGAGCCCGACGAGAAGGCCGAGATGTTCGGCCTGCAGGCCGCCATCGTGGACGGCTGGCGTGCGGAGAAGGGCCTGACCGGCCCGTCCCCGGCGCCGACCGTGTCATGAGTCCCGGACTCCTCCTCGGCGCGGTCGCGCTGGTCGTCGTCGCGTGGCTGTTCGCCTGCGCCGAGGCCGGCATCGCGCGGATCTCCACCTTCCGTGCCGAGGAGGCCGTCCGGTCCGGCCGGCGGGGCAGCTCCGGGCTCGCGCAGCTCGCCGCCGACCCCACCCGGTATCTCAACGTGGCCCTGCTGGTCCGCGTGGCCTGTGAGATGGCCGCCGCCGCCCTGGTCACCTACGCCTGTCTGCAGGCGTTCGACGGCACCGCCGAGGCCCTGCTGGTCGCCATAGCGGTCATGGTGCTCGTCTCCTACGTGGCCGTCGGTGTCTCCCCGCGCACCATCGGCCGGCAGCACCCGCTGAACACCGCCACCGCCGCGGCGTACGTCCTGCTGCCGCTGGCCCGGATCATGGGCCCGATCCCCTCCCTGCTGATCCTCATCGGCAACGCCTTCACCCCGGGCCGGGGCTTCCGGCGCGGCCCGTTCGCCTCCGAGGCGGAGCTGCGCGCGCTGGTGGACCTCGCGGAGAAGGAGTCGCTGATCCAGGACGAGGAGCGCCGCATGGTGCACTCGGTCTTCGAGCTGGGCGACACCCTGGTGCGGGAGGTGATGGTGCCGCGCACCGACCTGGTGGTCATCGAGCGCTACAAGACGATCCGCCAGGCCCTCACCCTCGCCCTGCGCTCCGGCTTCTCCCGCATCCCGGTGACCGGGGAGAACGAGGACGACATCGTCGGGATCGTCTACCTCAAGGACCTGGCCCGCAAGACGCACATCAGCCGCGACGCGGAGAACGAGCTGGTGTCCACCGCGATGCGCCCGGCCTTCTTCGTGCCGGACACCAAGAACGCGGACGACCTGCTGCGCGAGATGCAGAAGGAGCGCAACCACGTCGCCGTCGCGGTCGACGAGTACGGCGGCACCGCGGGCATCGTCACGATCGAGGACATCCTGGAGGAGATCGTCGGGGAGATCACCGACGAGTACGACCGGGAGATCCCGCCGGTCGAGGAACTGGGCGACGACCGCTACCGGGTCAACGCCCGCCTCGACATCACCGATCTCGGCGAGCTGTACGACCTGGACGAGTACGACGACGAGGACGTGGAGACCGTCGGCGGCCTGCTCGCCAAGGCGCTCGGCCGGGTGCCGATCGCCGAGGCATCGTCCGTGGTCGAGCTCCCCGACGGCCGCTCCCTGCGGCTGACGGCGGAGGCGGCGGCCGGCCGCCGCAACAAGATCGTCACGGTGCTGGTGGAGCCGGTGGCCCCGCCGCCCCCGCCGCCCGAGCCCGTGGAGCCGGCCGGATGACCCCGCGGGAGCTGCGCGCCCTGTGCCTGTCCTTCGGCGCGGCCGTCGAGGACTTCCCCTTCGGCCCGGAGACCTCCGTCTTCAAGGTCCTGGGCAAGCTGTTCGCGCTGACCGCCCTGGACGCGCGGCCCCTGAAGGTCAACCTCAAATGCGACCCGGACGACGCGGTGCGCCTGCGGGCACAGCACCCCGGCCTGATCGTCCCGGGCTGGCACATGAACAAGCGCCACTGGAACACCGTCACGGTGGACGGCCCGCTGCCCGCCCGGCTCGTCCGGGAGCTGGTGGAGGACTCCTACGACCTGGTCGTGGCCGGGCTGCCGCGCGCGGACCGGCTGCGCCTGGACCGGCCGTGATCCGTATGCTCGGGGCATGACCGACAGCAGCGCGCTCGACCCCGAGGACCACAAGATCGTCACCCTGGCCCGTTCCACGCGGGCCCGCAACGGCGTGCCCGAGGGTGCCGCCGTGCGCGACGGGAACGGCCGCACGTACGCCGCGGGCACCGTGGCCCTGGACTCCCTCCGCCTGAGCGCCCTGCGGACGGCGGTGGCGATGGCGGTGGCGTCCGGGGCGACGTCCCTGGAGGCGGCGGCCGTGGTGACCGAGGCCGGTGCGGTGACGGACGAGGACCGCGCGGCGGTACGGGACCTGGGCGGGCCCGCCACTCCGGTGCTGCTGGCCGGTCCCGACGGGACCGTGCGGGAGACGGTTCCGGCGGGCTGACCCGCCTGCTGTTACCGGCGGTAAATAGGCCAGATTTCAACCTTGTCGCGCGCTGCCTCTCGCGCATCAATGGAACCGGGCCGACCTGATGCCACGTCAGGCCGGTCCGGTGTGCAGCGGGTCCGGACCCCGTCAGCCGATCAGTTCCCCGCACAGTTCCCCCACCGGAGTCCCCCCACGGGACTCCCCCCACACGGAAAGGGAGCCGGAATCCCATGAGAGGCAAGCGATACGGACTGGGCCTGTCCCTGGCGGCAGGCACCCTCGCGGTCTGCGGACTCGCCTTCGCCCCCGCCGCGGCGGCCGTCGCCCCCGGGTCGGCCACCGTCAACGCCGACTGCGGCACCTGGGGCGGCGGCGACGCCACCCTGACGGCGACGCAGAACGGCACGTCCGCCACGGTCACCATCAACACCTCCGCGGTCACCGCGCCGCTGGCCATCGGCAAGGACTCCCTGGCGTCCGAGCTGAAGATGGTGAAGGAGGGCGGCGGCACCGTCGTCTTCAAGGGCACCAAGAACCCGGCCATGTCGACCGGCGACGCCCTCGAGGTCGGTCCCCTCACCGGCACCGTCGCCTCCGGGGACACCCTGGAGGCCTTCGGCGGCACCCTGAAGGTGACCGCGTTCGGCTTCATCACCATCACCTGCACGGCGACGGCACCGCAGTCGCCGGGCCCGTTCGTCTTCGACTGATCCGCCCGGGCGGACCGCCGGGCCGGAACCCCACGGGTGTCCGGCCCGGCCCCGCGCCGGAGCCCGGCGCGCGTGCGCGGGGCGTGCATGGTGCCGCGGGGGTCGGGGGATCAGGGACAATGGGCGGCATGAGCGTTCGTACCCAGTCATCCGAGCCGCCGGTCGAAGCTGTTCACCGGGCCGGCTTCGCCTGCTTCGTGGGCCGCCCCAACGCGGGCAAGTCCACCCTGACGAACGCGCTGGTCGGGCAGAAGGTGGCGATCACCTCGAACCGGCCGCAGACCACCCGGCACACCGTGCGCGGCATCGTGCACCGCCCGGACGCGCAGCTGATCCTGGTGGACACCCCCGGGCTGCACAAGCCGCGCACCCTGCTCGGCGAGCGGCTCAACGACGTGGTCCGCACCACCTGGGCCGAGGTCGACGTGATCGGCTTCTGCCTCCCCGCCGACCAGAAGATCGGCCCCGGCGACCGGTTCATCGCCAAGGAACTCGCCGGGATCAAGAAGACCCCCAAGGTCGCCGTCGTCACCAAGACCGACCTGGTGGACAACAAGGCGCTCGCCGAGCAGCTGATCGCCGTCGACCGGCTGGGCCAGGAGCTGGGCATCACCTGGGCGGAGATCGTCCCCGTCTCCGCGACCGCGAACCAGCAGGTCGGCCTGCTGGCCGACCTCCTCATCCCGCTGATGCCCGAGGGCCCGGCCCTCTACCCCGAGGGCGACCTGACGGACGAGCCGGAGCAGGTCATGGTCGCGGAACTGATCCGTGAGGCGGCCCTGGAGGGCGTCCGGGACGAACTCCCGCACTCCATCGCGGTCGTCGTCGAGGAGATGCTGCCCCGCGAGGACCGCCCCGCCGACAAGCCCCTGCTCGACATCCACGCCAACCTGTTCATCGAGCGCCCCAGCCAGAAGGGCATCGTCATCGGCCCCAAGGGCAAGCGCCTCAAGGACGTCGGCGTCCGGTCGCGCAAGCAGATCGAGGCCCTGCTCGGTACCCCGGTCTTCCTGGACCTGCACGTGAAGGTCGCCAAGGACTGGCAGCGGGATCCGAAGCAGTTGCGGCGGCTGGGGTTCTGAGGCGGGCGGCGGGTCAGCCGCGCTGCTCCCGCAGCAGCTCCCGGTACCAGGCGTACGACGCCTTCGGGGTGCGCTCCAGCGTGTCGAAGTCGACGTGGACCAGCCCGAAGCGGCGGGCGTAGCCCTCCGCCCACTCGAAGTTGTCCATCAGCGACCACACGAAGTAGCCCCGCACGTCCACGCCCGCCTCCAGCGCCCGGTGCAGGGCGCGGATGTGGCCGTCCAGGTAGGCGATGCGCTCCGGGTCGTCGACGCCCTCGTAGGAGCAGCCGTTCTCGGTGACGACGACCGGGGGGAGCCGGTCGCCGTAGCGGTCGCGGAAGGCGGTCAGGATCTCCGTCAGGGCCTCCGGGACCACCGGCCAGCCGAAGTCGGTCACCGGCCGGCCGGTGATCTCCCGTACGGAGAAGGGCAGTTCGGCCGGCATCCGGACCCCTCCGAAGTCGATCTCGGTGCCCTGCGGGGCGCCCACGCGGGTCGGCGCGTAGTAGTTGATCCCGTACCAGTCGAGGGGTTCGGCGATGATCTCCAGGTCCGCCGTCACGTCCCCGGGCATCAGCTCACCGAGGCCGTCCGGGTAGCTCCCGAGCAGCAGCGGGTCGGCGAACAGGCGGTTCAGCAGCAGGTCGTAGAGGCCGGCCGCCTCCACGTCCGCCGCTTCCTGAGACGCGGGCCAGACCGGGCCGTGGGAGTTGGCGATGCCGATGTCGCGGGCGCCGGACGCGCGCAGCGCGCGGACCGCGAGACCGTGCGCGAGGAGCTGGTGATGGGCCACCGGCAGCGCGTCGAACAGCAGCCTCAGTCCGGGCGCGTGGATGCCCAGGGCGTGGCCCAGCAGGGTGTGCTCGGCGGGCTCGTTGAGGGTGATCCACTTCGTCACCCGGTCGCCGAGCCGCCCGGCGACCTCGGCCACGTACGCGGCGAACCGCTCGGCCGTGTCCCGTTCCCGCCAGTCCAGACCGGCCGGCAGGTCCCAGTGGAACAGGGTCGGCACCGGCCGCACCCCCGCCGCGCACAGGTCGTCGACCAGCCGGTCGTAGAAGTCCAGCCCGCCTCGGGCCCGCACCCGCGGCCAGGACACCGAGAAGCGGTACGCGTCCACGCCCAGCCCGGCCAGCAGTGCCACGTCCTCGGTGTGCCGGTGCACGTGGTCGCAGGCCACCTCGGCGGTCGAACCGTCCCGGATCCGGCCCGGCTCGGCCGTGAACACGTCCCACACGGACGCCTCACGCTCGTCGGCCGCCCCCTCGATCTGGTGCGCCGAGGTCGACACACCCCACAGGAAGCCGTCCGGGAAACGGGGGACCGGGTTCGTCGTCGCCATGCCACGGATCATCCGTACCGCCGGTAATCGAAGTCAACGCCCCGGCGGCGAACGGCTGTTACGCGCCCTCCTTCAGCACGCGGGCGACCAGCGCGCGCTGCTCGTCGGTCAGCCGGGGGTCCGCGCAGTACACCGTGCGGCCGTCGACCGTGATCCGGTAGCCGAAGCCGTCCGGCACGCCCGCCGGGGGCGAGCCGCTGCCCGCGGCCAGCGCCCGCTCGGCCAGGGCGTGCCACTCCCCGGCGTCGGCCCGGCCCGCGGTGTCCACCTCGGCCTCCCGCTCGATGCCCGCGAACCCGCCCGTGCGCCGCACCTGAATACGCATGGGTTCCTGTCTAGTACGAGAAGGGACGTCACGCCTACCCGGGCGGGGGCGCACGGCTCCGGCGTGCGCCCGCGGGTCCGGCCGGCGGGGCGCGCGGGCTACAGCGTCCGCACGCCGACCCGCTCCCACGCCTTCGTCACCGCCAGCAGCTCCTCGCCCTGACCGAACCGGGCCCGCGCCGCCTTGACCGTCAGCGTCGCGAAGTCCGTGAACAGGGCGTCCTGCCGCAGCTCCCCGCCGGTCAGCACGTCGTACCAGATCTGCCCGGCCCGCTCCCAGGCGTGCCCGCCCAGCGTGGTCGCCGCGAGGTAGAAGGCGTGGTTGGGGATGCCGGAGTTGATGTGCACGCCGCCGTTGTCCCGGCCGGTGCGGACGTAGTCGTCCATCGTCGCGGGCTGCGGGTCCTTGCCGAGGACGTCGTCGTCGTAGGCCGTGCCCGGCTCCTTCATGGAGCGCAGCGCCGTGCCCGTGACCCGCGGGGCGAGCAGCCCGGCGCCGATCAGCCAGTCGGCCTCGGCGGCGGTCTGGCCGAGCGAGTACTGCTTGATGAGCGCGCCGAAGACGTCCGACACCGACTCGTTGAGCGCGCCGGACTGGCCGAAGTAGTCCAGGTTCGCGGTGTGCTGGGTGACGCCGTGCGCCAGCTCGTGGCCGATGACGTCGATCGGGAGGGTGAAGTCGAGGAAGATCTCCCCGTCCCCGTCGCCGAACACCATCTGCTCGCCGTTCCAGAAGGCGTTGTTGTAGTCGCGGTCGTAGTGCACGGTCGCGACGAGGGGCATCCCGGCGCCGTCGATCGAGTCGCGCCCGTACGCCGACAGCAGCAGCTCGAAGGTGGCGCCCAGGCCCGCGTAGGCGCGGTTGACGGTGGCGTCCTGGCCGGGCTCGTCGCCCTCGGCGCGCACGGCCCGGCCGGGCAGCCCGGTGCCGTGACCGGCGTCGTGGACCGTGCGGTGCGGCGTACCGGGCTCGGCGGCGAGCGGGGCGACGGCGCGGGCGCCGACGACCGTGGTCAGACGGCGCTGGGTGCGCTCGTAGGCGTCGCGCTGGAGGGTGCGGCGCGCGGGTCCGGCGAGCACCGGGTCGCCGGCCTGCGCCAGCCGGTCGAGGACGTGGGGCGGGACGATGGTGCAGAAGACGGGCTCGAAGCCCCCGTGACGGGTCATACGCGCACCATCGCACTGCGTGATCCCACTGTCACTACCCGCGACAATGACGGGTGAAATGAACCCTCAACGCCCGTCTTGTCCACCCTGAGCGTGGTATCGAGCACTTTTTGCCCGCTTTGCCGGTCCGGTCCCGCATACTGATACACGCCCCCGCACGCAGCACGACTCGGTTAAGCTGCGGAGCATCATGCGTTTCGGGCTGCTTCTCCTTAGCTGCCGCGGCGAGGGCCTGTAGTAGAGGCCGACCCCCTCCCCGCGGAGTTTGGCGCTGCGCCGTCGGCCGTCCATCCGGACACCCCGCGGACCCCCGAGGAGCCCACGCACCATGGCAAACCGCCAGCAGCCCAGCCCCATGCCGTTCCACAAGTACGGTCGCTACGACCAGGTCGACATCCCCGACCGTACGTGGCCGGACAACCGGATCACGCAAGCCCCCCGCTGGCTCTCCACCGACCTGCGCGACGGCAACCAGGCGCTGATCGACCCCATGTCGCCCGCCCGCAAACGCGCCATGTTCGACCTGCTGGTCAGGATGGGCTACAAGGAGATCGAGGTCGGCTTCCCCGCCTCCGGCCAGACCGACTTCGACTTCGTCCGCTCCATCATCGAGGACCCGGACGCCATCCCGGACGACGTCACCATCTCCGTACTGACCCAGGCCCGCGAGGACCTGATCGAGCGCACGGTGGAGTCCCTGAAGGGCGCCCGGCGCGCCACGGTCCACCTGTACAACGCCACCGCGCCCGTCTTCCGCCGCGTGGTCTTCCGCGGCTCCAAGGACGACATCAAGCAGATCGCCGTGGACGGCACCCGCCTGGTGATGGAGTACGCGGAGAAACTGCTGGGCGAGGAGACCGAGTTCGGCTACCAGTACAGCCCGGAGATCTTCACCGACACCGAGCTGGACTTCGCCCTGGAGGTCTGCGAGGCGGTGATGGACGTCTACCAGCCCGGCCCGGGCCGCGAGATCATCCTCAACCTGCCCGCCACCGTGGAGCGTTCCACCCCCTCCACGCACGCCGACCGGTTCGAGTGGATGGGCCGCAACCTGTCCCGCCGCGAGCACGTCTGCCTGTCCGTCCACCCGCACAACGACCGCGGCACCGCCGTGGCCGCCGCCGAACTGGCCGTCATGGCCGGCGCCGACCGCGTCGAGGGCTGCCTGTTCGGGCAGGGCGAGCGCACCGGCAACGTCGACCTGGTCACCCTGGGCATGAACCTGTTCTCGCAGGGCGTCGACCCGCAGATCGACTTCTCCGACATCGACGAGATCCGTCGCACGTGGGAGTACTGCAACCAGATGGACGTCCACCCGCGCCACCCGTACGTGGGCGACCTGGTCTACACGTCCTTCTCCGGCTCCCACCAGGACGCCATCAAGAAGGGCTTCGACGCCATGGAGGCCGACGCGAAGGCCAAGGGCGTCACCGTCGACGACCTGGAGTGGGCCGTCCCGTACCTGCCCATCGACCCCAAGGACGTCGGCCGCTCCTACGAGGCCGTCATCCGCGTCAACTCGCAGTCCGGCAAGGGCGGCATCGCCTACGTCCTGAAGAACGACCACAAGCTGGACCTGCCGCGCCGGATGCAGATCGAGTTCTCGAAGATCATCCAGGCGAAGACGGACGCCGAGGGCGGCGAGGTCACCCCCGCCGACATCTGGGCCGTCTTCCAGGACGAGTACCTGCCGAACCCGGACAACCCCTGGGGCCGCATCCAGGTCGCCAACGGCCAGTCCACCACCGACCGCGACGGCGTGGACACCCTCACCGTCGAGGCCACCGTCGACGGCGAGCAGACGACCCTGACGGGCTCCGGCAACGGTCCGATCTCGGCCTTCTTCGACGCCCTCCAGGCCATCGGGGTCGACGTGCGCCTGCTGGACTACCAGGAGCACACCATGAGCGAGGGCGCCTCCGCGCAGGCCGCCTCCTACATCGAGTGCGCCATCGGCGACAAGGTTCTGTGGGGGATCGGAATCGACGCGAACACCACGCGCGCCTCGCTGAAGGCGGTCGTCTCGGCCGTCAACCGCGTGGCCCGCTGACCAGCCGCTTCGACGGACCCCAGGGCTCCGTCCGCCCCCGTGGGCGGGCGGAGCCCCCGTCGTATACCGGCCAAAGACCTGTGGAGGTCACGGAGAGGTCTCGTCCGAGGTGCTGACTCCGGCTCACAGATGTGGCTAACATCACGCAAGCGGCAATGGTGCCGTGGGGGCACCGCCCGCGCCGTCCGGCAGCGGGGGAGTTGTGGAGGTGCGACGTGCTGCCAGGACGGGAACCGAACGGCCGTGCCGCTGCTGCCTCCGGGCTGTCGCGCCTGCTGGGCACCCGCACGGCGTGGACCCCGGTCGGCGACGGCGAGTTCTTCTGCCCCGGCTGCGGAGGCGACCGCAACTACCAGCGGCTGACCGGACAGCGCCGCTTCTCCCTCCTCGGCGTGCCCGTGCTGCCCCGCGGCGCGACCGGCCCGGTCGTCGAGTGCGCCGCCTGCCGCCGCCACTTCGGCACCGACGTCCTGGACCACCCGACCACCACCCGCTTCTCCGCGATGCTCCGCGACGCCGTGCACACCGTCGCCCTCGCCGTCCTGGCCGCCGGCGGCACCTGCTCGCGCGCCGCCCTTGAGACGGCCGTCACCGCCGTCCGCGCCGCCGGCTTCGACGACTGCACCGAGGACCAGCTGGCCTCCCTCGTCGACGACCTGGCCGCCGACACCGGCCGGTTCACCGGGGAACCCTGCGCGGCCGGCCTCGCCATCGAACTCCACGAGGCCCTCGACCCGCTCGCCCCGCACCTCGCCGCCGCCGGCCGCGAATCGATCCTCCTCCAGGGCGCCCGCATCGCCCTCGCCGACGGCCCCTACACCCCGGCCGAACGCGACGCCCTCGCCACCGTCGGCGCCGCCCTCACCATCTGCTCCGACGACGTCACCCGGCTCCTCACGGCGGCCAGAACACCGTCGTAGCGCGTCGGCGCCGACGCACGCACCGGCCGGGAAGTCCGGGATTGCGACGGCCCCGTCGCGGGGACGATTCCCTCACACAGGGCAAGGCAACCTGTACGGGGGGTTACGGGATGCGGATCGAGCCGCGCCGGCATCTGCTGGACATCTGGGCCGCGGTGGCCCGCCACCACGCCATCGGCGAGGAACCCGTCGGCCTCGGCACCGAGCACCCCGACAGCCTCACGGACGCCGAGCGGCTGCTGTGCCTGCTGTACCCGGCGACCGAGGTCCCCACGTTCCGCCTCGACCAGCCGGACCTCACCGAGCGGGACGTGCTGGCCGCCCTCGCACCGCTCGGTGACCGACGGGCCGTCCCCGCCCACCTGATCACCGAGCTGAGCCGTTTCCTGCACACCCACACGGCGGACGACGGCACCCCTTCCTTCACCGCGGGATCCTGCCTGCACGCCGACCCCGGATGTGGCGCCGAACCCACCGACCGGCAGCGCGCGTTGGACGTCGTCGGCTCCTGCGCCCGCTCCGTCACCCTCTGCCTCGCCGCCCTCGGCTTCCTGAAGGTCCTCCGGGAGACTTCCTCCCCGTCCGAACCAGGCGTGAGGATCGACGTGTTGATGGAAGCGACGTCCGCCCGGCTGACCGCCGCGATGATCGGCCTGCTGCGCTCCTTCACCGTCGACGTCGTCGACCCGGAATCGGCGCGGGCGCGCCGGCTGCTCGTGCTCTTCGGACCGAACAAGGCTGCCGACCATGAGGTACTCCGGGAGTTCCACCGCAGGTCCCGCCCCCTGCGCGACGTGATCGTGCAGAGTCTCGCCCTGGGTATCCAGGTCGATGAGCTCATGCACCGAGACACTCTCTTCGAGTGCGGCTGGACCTGGGGAGTGGTACGGGACGCGCCCCGGATCACCGGGGAGAAGGACGTGCCCTTCCCCGGCCAGCGAGACGGTATCGCCGCCCCACCGCCCCACCCGTACTTCACCCTCGTCGCGCTGGACGCCGTGCAGGGCCTCTTCTCGGAACGCACCCTCACGCTGGGACTGCTCGACCCGGTCCAGCAGCGTTTCGCCGAGGCTTTGCGCCTGCGGTGCGAACTCGCCGAGCGGTACTGGTCGCTCGCCGCCCGCTTCAGCGACCGGCGCCGGCCCCGTGAGGACATCCCCTGGCGCATCCCCGGCCAGGGGCCGGAGTCGGAGCACCACTCCCTCTCCGTGGCGGGCATAGTCGTTCACGACCTGCTCCGTCGCCGGGCCGTCCACCGCCACGACGTGCCGCGTACCGTCACCGTCCTGGAGCGCCTCGCCGACCGGGCCCGCATCACCAGCCGAGCCGTGCGCCACGGCCCCGCCCTCGCCCTGCACGACCCGGGCGTCACCCTGCCGCTGACCGGGTCCGAGCGGTCCGGTCCGCTTCTGGGGTGGCGCACGGACGATTTCTCGGCCCAGCTGCTCAGGCGCACCCTGGCTCTGGCCGCACGCGTGGAGGACAGCGCCGCGCGGGACCGCCTGCTGTCCCTGGCCGAGCAGACGTACGCGCACCTGTGGGAGCGGTGGCGGAACCGGGGAGGGGCCGTGAGTCTCCGGGAAGGCCGGACGGCGGATCACCCGGACGTGCCTGGGACCGACCGCCTGCCGCTCTGGCTGCTCACCTCGGATCTCACCGACGGCCTCGTCGCTGCCGCGTCCCTGTACCGGCAACCGGTCCTGACCAGTCCCAGGTTGGAGGAGCCGGCCCGTGACCTGCTCACCGAAGCCACCGGCCTGTGGGAGCGGTTGCACGTGGACATGACGGTCGACGGGAAGACGGGACAGCAACTGAGCCGCATCAGGGACCGGCTCGACCACGCCCGCGCCTTGATCGATGAGCGGCCCGGCACAGCGCTCGCCTTAGCCATCGACGTACTCCGGGAACTCGACGTACTCCGGGAGCTCGACACCCACACTCGGCCGAGCGATCCGCCCTGTTGACGTGCTCGCCACCAGGTATGCCGCCCGGAAGCCGAACACCACGGCCGACGCCCGACCGTCCACTCCCTCAGGGGGCTTCCATGAGCACAGCACAGCCGCCCGACGCCCCGGACAGGCCGGACCTGGCCCGCGGGGCCGCCGGACACCGGCGGGGGACGCCCGTGTCGCGGCGGCGGAGGAACCTGGTCGTGGGCGTCGTCGCCGGTCTGGTCGTGTGGGGCGTGGCCGCGCTGCTGAGTCCCGAGGACGGTCCCGGGCGGCACCTGGCCGCCGCCGTGCTGTGCGCGCTGGGCGCGGTGGCCGTCGCCCACCTGCGGGCACCGCCGGAGCAGCCGGCACCGAAGACGGACGCGCGGGCCG
>NZ_JAAGMD010000700.1 GCF_010548465.1 Streptomyces sp. SID14436
GCCGGGCCGCGGGCCGCGCGTCCCCTCGGCCGCGCCGGCGGACGGCCGCCAGGCGGCACAGGCGCAGCCGTGAGCCCGGGGCGGCGCTCTCGGTCGGTTCCATTCCCGTCCCTCTCACAGCCGGCGGTGCCCACGCCACGCGGCCCGATGCCCGACAACTCTCAGCGGCTCCGCGATGGAAAGCCCTTCCCCGGACCCTTTGCGCACACGGGGATGCCCCGACCGCAGCTGGGCACGGCAGGTGCACCTCTCAACAGTAGGCCGCGGAAGGCTTCCTCGGGCACCGGTCGCCGACGGTTGCCCGAATGCGCCCCGGCCACCCGTATGCATCTGGTATGCGCCGATCGGGGCGTCTTCAACCGTTACCCGTCGGCCGAAAGCGCGGCCTCCGCGGCTGCTTCCGGTCCGTCCGCGAGGAGGATCTCGAAACCCTGCTCGTCCAGGACCGGAACCTTGAGCTGCATCGCCTTGTCGTACTTCGATCCCGGGTTGTCACCGACGACCACGAAGGACGTCTTCTTGGACACCGATCCGGTCACCTTGGCGCCCTGGTTCTGCAGCGCCTCCTTCGCCCCGTCGCGGGTGAAGCGCTCCAGGGTGCCCGTGACGACGACGGTGAGTCCCTGGAGCGGGCGCGGGCCCTCGTCCTCGCCGGAGGTCTCGTCGGCCATCCGGACCCCGGCCGCCTTCCACTTCCGGATGATCTCGCGGTGCCAGTCCTCGGCGAACCACTGCTTGAGCGAGGCGGCGATGATCCCGCCGACCCCGGGGGTGGCCGCCAGTTCCTCCTCGGAGGCCTGCTCGATGCGGTCCATGGAGCGGAACTCGCGGGCCAGCGCCTCCGCCGCGACCGGTCCGACGTGGCGGATCGACAGGGCGGTCAGGATGCGGGCGAGCGGGCGGTCCTTGGCCGCGGCGATGTTCTCCAGCATCGCCACCGCGTTCTTCTTGGGGGCGCCCTCCTGGTTGGCGAAGACGGTGGCGATCTTCTCCTCGCCGGTCTTCGGGTCCCGCTTGGGCAGACCGCTGTCCTGGTCGAGCACGTACGCCTTGATGGGCAGCAACTGCTCGATGGTCAGGTCGAACAGGTCGCCCTCGTCGCGCAGCGGCGGCTCGGCGGGCTCCAGCGGCCGGGTGAGGGCGGCGGCGGCGACGTAGCCGAAGTGCTCGATGTCCAGGGCCTTGCGGCCGGCGAGGTAGAACAGCCGCTCGCGCAACTGGGCGGGGCAGGTGCGGGCGTTGGGGCAGCGCAGGTCGACGTCGCCCTCCTTCATCGCCTTCAGCGGCGTGCCGCACTCGGGGCACTCGGACGGCATGACGAACTCGCGCTCGCTGCCGTCGCGCAGGTCGGCGACCGGGCCGAGGATCTCGGGGATGACGTCGCCGGCCTTGCGCAGCACCACCGTGTCGCCGATGAGGACCCCTTTGGCCTTGACGACGTCCTGGTTGTGCAGGGTGGCGAACTCGACCTCCGACCCGGCGACGGTGACCGGCTCGACCTGGGCGTAGGGCGTGACCCGGCCCGTGCGGCCCACGCCCACGCGGATGTTGATCAGCTTGGTGTTGACCTCCTCGGGCGCGTACTTGTACGCGATGGCCCAGCGCGGGGCGCGCGAGGTGGTGCCGAGGCGGCCCTGGAGCGGGATCTCGTCCAGCTTCACGACGACGCCGTCGATCTCGTGCGCCACGGAGTGGCGGTTCTCGCCGTAGTACGCGATGAACTCCCGGACGCCCTCGATGCCGTCGACCACCTTGTTGTGCGGAGAGGTGGGCAGGCCCCAGGACTTGAGCAGGTCGTACGCCTCGGACAGGCGGGTGATGCGCCCGGAGAAGCCCTCCAGCGCGCCGATGCCGTGCACCACCATGTGCAGCGGGCGGGTGGCGGTCACGCGCGGGTCCTTCTGCCGCAGCGAACCGGCCGCCGCGTTGCGCGGGTTGGCGAAGGGCTTGTCGCCGGCGGCCACCAGGCGGGCGTTGAGCTCCTGGAACTTCTCCATCGGGAAGAAGACCTCGCCCCGGATCTCCACCAGGTCGGGCACCTCCTCGCCGGTGAGCCGGTCGGGGATCTCCGCGATGGTGCGGACGTTGGGCGTGATGTCCTCACCGGTGCGGCCGTCGCCGCGGGTCGCCGCGCGGGTGAGGCGGCCCCGCTCGTAGGTGAGGTTGACGGCCAGGCCGTCGACCTTGAGCTCGCACAGGAAGTGGAACTTCTGGTCGCCCAGCTCCCGGTGGATGCGCTCGATCCAGGCGGCGAGATCCTCGTCGTTGAAGGTGTTGTCCAGGGAGAGCATCCGCGAGCGGTGCTGGACGGAGGTGAACTCCGTCTCGTACGCCCCCGCGACCTTCTGGGTCGGCGAGTCGGGCGTGCGCAGCTCGGGGTGCTCCTCCTCCAGGGCCTCCAGCTCGCGCAGCAGCCGGTCGAACTCGGCGTCGCTGATCACGGGCGCGTCGTTCACGTAGTACCGGAAGCGGTGCTCCTCGATCTGCTCCGCGAGCTGTACGTGCTTCTCGCGCGCCTCGGCGGGCACGCTCGTCGTCTCCGCCTGCTGGTCGCCGGCCACCGTGGGTCCTCCCGTTACTCTGGGTTGTCCGCGAGGGATCTCGCGGCCCGGACGCAGTGGGCGTAGGCGGACCGCGCGTACTGCGGGGAGGCTCCCGCGAGTCCGCACGCCGGGGTGAGGGTGACCGCCTCCGCGAGGAGCTCCGGCCGCAGCCCCAGCCTGCGCCACAACGTTCTGACACCCACGACGCTACCGCCAGGGTCCGACAATGGGCCGTCCGTGCCGGGCACGACACCGGCGAGCAGCCGGACGCCGTCCTCGACCGCCTCCCCGATCGCCTCGTCGTCACGCTCGGTGAGAAGCGAGAAGTCGAAGGACAGGCCCGCCACGCCCGCCCGGCGCAGCAGGGCGAACGGCACGTCCGGGGCGCAGGAGTGCACCACCACGGGGCCGCCGTCGTGCGCCGAGACGATGTCCCGCAGGGCCGCCTCGACGGTCTGCCGGTCCACGGCCCGGTGCGTGCGGTATCCGCTGGCGGTCGGCACCTGCCCGCGCAGGACGGCGGTCAGGGACGGCTCGTCGAGCTGGAGGACCGGGCGGGCGCCGGGGACCCGCCGCCGGATCTCGGCGAGGTGCAGGCGCAGCCCCTCGGCGAGGGAGGCGGCGAGGTCGCGGCAGGCACCGGGGTCGGAGAGGGCGGCCTCGCCGTTGCGCAGCTCCAGGGCGGCGGCGAGCGTCCAGGGGCCGACCGCCTGCACCTTGAGCGGGCCCCGGTATTCCTGGGTGAACTCCTCCAGGGCGTCCAGGTCCTCGCCGAGCCAGGAGCGGGCCCGCCGGGTGTCGCGGCCGGGCCGGTCGCCGATCCGCCAGCCGCTGGGCTCCACGCGCGCGTACAGCTCGACGAGCATCCCGGCGGTCCGGCCGATCATGTCGGCGCCGGGGCCGCGGGCGGGCAGTTCCGGTAGGTGCGGGAAGTCCTCGAAGCTCCCGGTGACCGTCTTGGCGGCCTCGCGCGCGTCGGTGCCCGGCAGGGAGCCGACGCCGGTCGCGGGACCGAACCTGATCTGGCTTTCTTCGCTCACGTGAGAAGCGTACGCAGTGCGGCGGCCGGGGATTCACGTCCCCGGCCGCCGGCCGCTACGGACGGCCCGGGCGCACCGTCAGGTCGTTGACCTCGGCGTCCCTGGGCAGGTCGAGGGCCATCACGACGGTCGTGGCGACCGACTCCGGGTCGATCCACCGGCCGGGGTCGTAGTCCTTGCCCTCCTGCCGGTGCACCTTGGCCTGCATGGGGCTGGCGGTGCGGCCCGGGTAGACCGAGGTGACGCGGACGCCGGCCGCGTGCTCCTCGTGGCGCAGGGAGTCGGCGAGGGCCTTCAGGCCGTGCTTGGAGGCCGCGTAGGCGGACCACTCGGCGTGCGCGTTGAGGCCCGCGCCCGAGTTGACGAAGATCACGTGGCCGCGGCTCGCGCGGAGCTGGGGCAGGAAGTGCCGGGTCAGCTCGGCGGGGGCGATCAGGTTGACGTCGAGCTGGTGCCGCCAGGTCTTCGGGGTCAGCTCGCCGACCCGGCCGAGTTCGACGACGCCCGCGATGTGCAGCAGCGAGTCGACCTGCTCGGGGAGCGACTGGTGGGAGAAGGCCCAGCTGAGCCGGTCGGGGTCCGCGAGGTCGCCGACGAGGGTCCGGGCGCCGGGGAACTCGGCGGCGAGCTCCTTGGCCCGCCCGGCACTGCGGGCGTGCAGCACGAGGTCGTCGCCGCGCGCGTGCAGGCGGCGGGCGACGGCCGCGCCGATGCCGGAGCCCGCTCCGGTGATCACATGGGTAGCCATGACGGCCATGCTCGCATCACCGCGGGCTCAGCGAATGCCCCGGCTCTCCTCCAGATGGGCCAGCGCCCCGACGGGTTCCTCGGCGAAGAACACCAGGTCGGTGAGCGGGCGGGGCAGGAAGCCCTCGGCGTCCATGCGGCGGAACTGTTTCTTGAGCCCGTCGTAGAAGCCGGCGGTGTTCAGCAGGACCACCGGCTTCTCGGTGCGGCCGTGCTTCTTCAGCTCCAGGATCTCGGTCGCCTCGTCGAGGGTTCCGGTGCCGCCCACCATGATCACGACGGCGTCGGCCTTCTCCAGCAGCAGCCGCTTTCGCTCGGCGAGGTCCGGGGCGACGACCATCTCGTCGGCGCCCTCGCGGGCCTTGGCCGCCAGGAAGTCCACGGAGACGCCGACCAGCCGGCCGCCCGCCTCCTGCACCCCGTCGGCGACCACCTTCATCAGGCCGACGTCGGAGCCGCCCCACACGAGGGTGTGCCCGCCCTTGCCGAGCAGCCGCGCGAACTCCCGCGCGGGGCGCGTGTAGCGCTCGTCGAGGTCGGCGGCGGAGAGGAAGACGCAGATGTTCACGGCCCCACGGTACGGCCCGGCCCTCCCGGTGCGCTCCGGTGCCCCCGGGCGGGAAGAAACGGGCGGCCGGCGCGCGCTGTACCCGGCACGCGCCGGCCGTCCGGCCGGCGGCGTCGCATCCTCCGGGAGGGCCGATCGTGACCGCAGGACATCGCATCAGCATCGAGGAGAGCGGCCGGCAGGTGCGCGTGGTGCGCGACGGCCGGGAACTGGCCCGCACGGACCGGGCCCTGGTGCTGCGGGAGACGGGCTGTCCCCCGCGCTACTACATCCCGCCGGAGGACGTGCGGCTGGACCTGCTGACGCCCTCCGCGACGACCACCCACTGCCCCTTCAAGGGCACCGCGTCGTACTGGTCGGTGCCGGACGCGGCGGACCTGGTGTGGGCGTACCCGGACCCGAAGCCCGGGGTCGAGCGGATCAGGGACCACCTGTGCTTCTACGAGGCCGACGTGAGCTGACCCCCGGCGGCGGGGGCGGGCGGGGCGTGACACCAATCCGGGGCGATCGGTGGACGCGCCGCCCGCCTCACCGACGAATTCGGCGCGGTGCGGCAGTCTGCTGAGACATGGACAAGAACATTCTTTCGCGCGACGGCACCCCGATCGCGTACGAGACGGCCGGGCGGGGTGCGACGGTCGTCCTCGTCAGCGGCGCGATGTCGACGGGGGCGACGGTGGCACCGCTGGCCGCGCCGCTCTCCGAGCGGTTCCGGGTGGTGGTCTACGACCGCCGGGGCCGCGGCGGCAGCGGGAACACCGAGCCGTACGCGGTGGAACGCGAGGTCGAGGACCTGGCGGCGCTGATCGAGGAGCTGGGCGGCGAGGCGTCGCTGTACGGGGTGTCCTCCGGGGGCGCGCTGGCGCTGCGGGCCGCGGCGAGCGGGCTGCCGGTGCGTCATGTCGCCGTGTACGAGACGCCGTTCGTCCTGTCCGAGGAGGACCTGAGGGAGCGCGCCGAGTACACCGAGCAGCTGACCGCCGCCCTGGCCGAGGGCAGGCGCGGGGACGCGGTGGAGCTGTTCCTGCGGCTGACCGGGCTGGGCGAGGCGGTCATCCAGGGCGCCCGGCAGTCCCCCATGTGGGCCGGCATGGAGTCCATGGCGGGGAGCCTCGCCCACGACGACGCCGTGATGGGGGGCGGGGGCGTCCCCCGGGAGCTGCTGGCGTCCATCCCGGTGCCGGTGCTGTCGATCGCGGGCGACGCGAGTCCGGCCTGGATGCGCGATGCCGCGCGGGCGATCGCGGACGGGGTGCCGCACGGCACCTGCCGCACGCTCCAGGGGCAGACGCACATGGTCGAACCGGACGTGCTGGCGCCGGTACTGGCGGACTTCTTCGGGCGGTGAGCCGCGAGCGGCGGGGCCGTGGGCGGGGGCCCGCTCAGGCCACGCCCGCCGTCGCCCGCTCGGTGGCGGCGATGGTCGCCGAGCCCACCACGCGCGTGCCGTCGTAGAGCACGATCGCCTGGCCGGGGGCGACACCGCGCACCGGTTCGGTGAAGCGGACGCGCAGTTCGCCGTCGACGGGCTCCGCCGTCACCTCGGTCTCGCCGCCGTGGGCACGCAACTGGGCGGTGTAGGTGCCGGGGCCGACGGGGGCGGCGCCGCACCAGCGGGGGCGGATCGCGGTGAGGGCGGTGACGTCGAGGGCGTCCGCAGGGCCGACGGTGACGGTGTTGTCGACCGGGGAGATGTCGAGGACGTAGCGGGGCTTGCCGTCGGGGGCGGGGGTGCCGATCCGCAGGCCCTTGCGCTGGCCGATGGTGAAGCCGTAGGCGCCCTCGTGGGTGCCCACCTTGGCGCCGGTCTCGTCGACGATGTCGCCCTCGGAGCGGCCGAGGCGGTCGGCGAGGAAGCCCCGGGTGTCGCCGTCGGCGATGAAGCAGATGTCGTGCGAGTCGGGCTTCTTGGCGACGGCGAGTCCGCGGTGCTCGGCCTCGGCGCGGATCTCCTCCTTGGTGGTGACGGTGTCACCGAGGGGGAACATCGCGTGGGCGAGCTGCCGGTCGTCGAGCACCCCGAGGACGTAGGACTGGTCCTTGGCCATGTCGGAGGCGCGGTGCAGCTCGCGCGTGCCGTCCTCGCGGACGATCACCTGGGCGTAGTGGCCGGTGCACACGGCGTCGAAGCCGAGGGCCAGCGCCTTGTCCAGCAGGGCGGCGAACTTGATCTTCTCGTTGCAGCGCAGGCACGGGTTGGGGGTGCGGCCGGCCTCGTACTCGGCGACGAAGTCCTCGACGACGTCCTCGCGGAACCGGTCGGCGAGGTCCCACACGTAGAAGGGGATGCCGATGACGTCGGCGGCGCGACGGGCGTCGCGTGAGTCCTCGATGGTGCAACAACCCCGCGCGCCGGTGCGGAAGGACTGCGGGTTCGCGGAGAGCGCGAGGTGGACGCCGGTCACGTCGTGGCCGGCCTCGGCGGCACGGGCCGCGGCGACGGCGGAGTCGACTCCGCCGGACATGGCGGCCAGGACGCGGAGGGGGCGGGAGCGCTGCGGGGTGTCAGTCATAACCCCTCCAGGGTACGGGGGCGCGGGAACCACGGCCGCCGGGTATCCGTTGAAGATCGCATGGGGGCCAGAAGAGCATCCGAGGACGGGGACCGGCGCATCGGGCGGCGGGCCCTGATCGTGGGCGGGGTGGCGGCCGCGGCGGGCACGGCGGTGCTGGCCCGGGACGAGCTGGCCCGCCTGTGGTGGCGTGCGCCGGGGGTGGAGAAGCCGCGCACACCGGGCGAGGTCGATTTCGCGGGCGCCCGCTGGATCGCCGCCTCGGAGGCCAACTGGCGCCGCGCGGACCGGCCCGACGACTACGGCATCGACATGGTGGTCGTGCATGTCACGCAGGGCAGCTTCGACAGCGCGGTGAAGGCGTTCCAGGACCCGGGGCACCGGGCGGCCACGCACTACATCGTGGGGCAGGACGGCCGGGTGGCGCAGATGATCCGCGAGCTGGACGTGGCGTACCACGCGGGCAACCGCGACTACAACGAGCGCAGTGTCGGCATCGAGCACGAGGCGTTCGTGGACCGGCCGCAGGATCTCACCGACGAGATGTACGCGGCGTCGGCGCGGCTGACGGCGCGGATCTGCGCGCGCTACGAGATACCCGTCGACCGGAAGCACATCATCGGGCACGTGGAGGTGCCGGGCGCCGACCACACCGATCCGGGCCCGCACTGGGACTGGGACCGCTACATGAAGCTGGTCCGCCGCGCCCGCACGTCACTGAACACCCCGGAGGCGACCGCCTCTCCCTGAAGGGTGCTCGCGGTCAGGACAGTCCGGCCGCGCGGGCGCGTTCCACCGCCGGGCCGATGGCCTTGGCGAGGGCCGCCACGTCGGCCGCGGTGGAGGTGTGGCCGAGGGAGAAGCGCAGGGTGCCGCGGGCCAGGTCGGGGTCGGTGCCGGTGGCCAGCAGGACGTGGCTGGGCTGGGCGACGCCGGCGGTGCAGGCGGAGCCGGTGGAACAGGCGATGCCCTGGGCGTCGAGGAGCAGCAGCAGCGAGTCGCCCTCGCAGCCGGGGAAGGTGAAGTGGGCGTTGGCCGGGAGCCGCCCGCCGGGCGCGGGGTCGCCGCCGAGGACGGCGTCCGGGACGGCCTCGCGGACCGCGGCGACCAGGTCGTCGCGCAGCGCGCCGATCTCGCGGGCGAACCACTCCCGCTGCTCGGCGGCCAGCCGTCCCGCGACCGCGAAGGAGGCGATGGCGGGGACGTCGAGCGTGCCGGAGCGGACGTGGCGCTCCTGTCCGCCGCCGTGCAGGACGGGCACCGGGCTCCGGTCGCGGCCGAGGACCAGCGCGCCGATGCCGTAGGGGCCGCCGATCTTGTGGCCGGAGACGGTCATCGCGGCGAGTCCGGAGCCGCCGAAGTCGACCGGCACCTGGCCGAACGCCTGGACCGCGTCCGAATGCAGCGGGACCTGGAACTCGGCGGCGACCTCGGCGAGTTCGCGGACCGGCAGGACGGTGCCGATCTCGTTGTTGGCCCACATCACGGTGGCGAGGGCCACGTCGTCGGGGTTGCGGGACAGGGCCTCGCGCAGGGCGTCGGGGTGCACCCGGCCGTGGCCGTCGACCGGCAGGTACTCGACGGTGGCGCCCTCGTGCTCGCCGAGCCAGTGGACGGCGTCCAGGACGGCGTGGTGCTCGACGGGGCTGGCGAGGATCCGGGTGCGGGCCGGGTCGGCGTCCCTGCGGGCCCAGTACAGGCCCTTCACGGCGAGGTTGTCGGCCTCGGTGCCGCCGGAGGTGAACACCACTTCGCTGGGCCGGGCGCCGAGGGCCTCGGCGAGGGTCTCCCGGGCCTCCTCGACCGTGCGGCGGGCGCGCCGGCCGGCCGCGTGGAGGGAGGAGGCGTTGCCGGTGACGCCGAGGTGCGCGGTGAGTGCCTCGACTGCCTCGGGAAGCATCGGGGTGGTCGCGGCGTGGTCGAGGTATGCCATGGTGGGCCCGATTCTACGGGGCGCCGGGCACCCGTCCCGGGCCGCCGGGGGGCCGGGTTCGCGCCGTCCGGTCACAGGCTCCAGGAGAGGGTGTTGTCCGCCTGCATGAAGGCGAGCAGGACCAGCAGGTCGGCGATGCCGAGGCCGAGGCCCAGGGCGGCGCGCCCGCGCCGGGCGGTGCCGCGCGTCAGGGCCAGGCCCGCGAGCACGATGGCGAGCGGTCCGAGGACGACGTTGAGGACGAGCAGGCCGAGCAGGCCCAGGACGAAGGACGCGACGGCCATGCCGTCGGCGTCGCGGACTCCGGTGCGGTCGGTGGCCCCGGCGGTGAGCTGCATGAGGATCGGCTCCCTCGGTCGACGAGAGGTCGGACGGTCGGTGGTCGGCACGGGGTGCGGGGGCGGGCCCGGCGGGTCCCCGTGCGGGGTCAGTGCGCCGGGCCGCGGCGGCCGCGGCCGTGGCGCTCGCGCAGGGCGAAGACGCCGAGCCAGACGGCGATGACGAGTCCCGCGGCGAGCGTGAAGGCCGGCGGCGCGTGGGCGACGGTGCCCAGGACCACTCCGAGCAGCAGGAGTGCGGCGACGAGGAAGAGCATGGTCGGGATCCCCCAGATTCGGTGAACGGTCGCAGTAACACTTGTTCACTGACTACCCAGTCTAGCGGGCTCGTCACTTTGCAATCCGGGAGAACAGTTGTTGACTGCATGGCATGAGTCACACCCTCGGCACCCGGCAGGCCCAGAAGCTGAAGACCCGACGGGCCCTCCTGGACGCGGCTCTGGAACTGCTGGAGGAGCAGAGTCTGAGCAGCCTCGGGCTCCGCGAGGTCACCCGGGCCGCGGGGGTCGCCCCGACCGCCTTCTACCGGCACTTCCACTCCATCCCCGACCTGGGGGTGGCGCTGGTCGAGGAGGCGCTGGACAGCCTGCACCCGATGATCCGGACCATCGTCTCGACGCCCGGTGACACCGACCGGCGCATCACGCGCGCCGTCGGGCTGATCGCCGGCCATGTGGACCGGTACCCCGCCCACGTGCGCTTCATCGCCCGGGAACGGCACGGCGGGGTGCAGCCGGTGCGCGAGGCGATACGGGACCAGCTCGCCCGGTTCGCCGAGGAGGTCGCCGAGGCGCTGGCCGCGGACCCGGTGTCCGAGGGCTGGGGCCGGGACGACCTGCTGATGCTGGCCCAGATCTACGTGGACCTGATGCTGAGCACGGCGTCGCTGTTCCTGGAGACGCCGGCGGACGCGCCGCGGGAGCGCGAGCGGGTCGCCCGGCTGGCCTCCCGCCGCCTGCGGTTGATCGGCATCGGACGCCGGCACTGGCTGGACGCGCCGGTGACCGCCTGAGACGGCCCGCCGGACCGGCGGCACGCGGGGGGACGAGACGGCGACGGCCGGGACGGAGCGGTCCGTCCCGGCCGTCGCCCTGCGCCGTGCGGGGCCCGGCGGCTCAGCCGAGCCGGACGCGGGCGAGCTGGCGGGACTGGGCCACCAGGCGGTCGGCGGAGTCCCACACCTCGGCGTCCTCCTCGAGGAAGCCGCCCGCGAGGTTGCGGGTGGTGACGGCCACCCGCAGCGGGCCCGCAGCGGGACGGGCGCGCACGTGCGCGGTCAGTTCCACCGTGGGCACCCAGCCGGACAGGCCGAGCTCGAAGGCGGTGGGCGGCAGCGCGTCCACCGCGAGGAGCAGGGAGAGCGGGTCGGGGTCCCGGCCGTCGGCGAGGCCGAACCAGGCGCGCATCTCGCCCCGGCCGGAGGGCTGCCCGAGGGCCCACCCGAGGGTGGACGGGTCCAGCTTGAGCATCAGCCGGTCGGTGATGGCGGAGCTGCCCTCGACCGGGGCGGGGCCGTCCTCGGGGCCGAAGCACTGGTCCATCGGCGGGATCGCGGGCGGTTCGGCGGTGGTGCGCACGTCGTCGGGGAGGGCGTCCAGGTCGCCGTAGGAGGCGAGGACGCGGATGCGCTCGACCTCGCGGCCCTGCTCGTCGTACTGGAGGAGGGACGCCTGGCCGGTCGACAGGCTGCGCCCGGTGCGCACCGTCTCCGTGCGGACGACCGCCGGGCCCGGCTGGGAGGCGGTCAGGTAGTGGGCGGAGATGGTGAACGGGTCGGCGTGCGGCAGGGTGTCGCCGAGCGCACGGCCCAGGACGGCCAGCAGATAGCCGCCGTTGACGGCGTTGATGATCGTCCAGCCGGCGGAGAGGTCGATGTCGTAGACGCCGGGCTCGCGGCGGACGACCGCGGTGTCGCGGTCGAACTCGGCGGCGCCGATCGGGGCCCGGACGGTGGCCGGGGCGAAGGCTGCATCTGGCATGGCTGAACAGTACAAGAGTCACCTACTAAGCGGTAGCTTTGGGCGGGTGGTGCGGGCGACATGAGGGGCGATGTCCCCAAGCAGCCCGGTTCGGGCTGAACCCGGGCGCCGTTCCCGCCCTCTTCCCGGGCATGAGCCTCACCGGGATCCCGTTTCTGTGCACGCTGGCCGTGCTCACCGCTGTCGCCCTCGTGCTGCCGCTCGTGCTGTGGACACGGGTCGGCGGACCCCGCGCCGTGCGCGCCGGCACCCGGATCCTGATGCTGCTGTTCGCCCAGCTCACCGCGGTGGCCCTGGTCTTCACCCTGGTCAACAACAGCAACCAGCTCTACGACAGCTGGGCCGACCTGCTCGGCACCGGCGACCACGTCCGCGAGGCCGCCGACCTGGGCAGCGACGGCACCGGCGGCGTCGTGGTGGAGCGGCTGCCCAGGGTCGGCCAGCGCTTCCGGCCGGCCGGCGGGCCCGGCATGCGGGAGGCGGGCGGGGTCCGCGTCACCCGGCTCGACGGCCGGATCTCGGGCGTCCGCGCCGAGGTGTACGTGTGGCTGCCGCCGCAGTACGACGACCCGGCCTGGCGCGACCACGCATTCCCGGTCGTCGAACTGCTCCCGGGCCACCCCGGCTCGGCCAAGGCCTGGTTCGGCACCCTCGACGCGCACGAGCAGCTGCTGCCGCTGATGCGCAGCGGCCGCGTCGCCCCCTTCATCCTGGTCGCCCCGCGCACCTCCCTGCTGCCCGGCGCGGACACCGGCTGCGCCAACCTGCCCGGCCGGGTCAACGCCGAGAGCTGGCTGAGCGTCGACGTCCCGCGAATGGTCCGGGACAACTTCCGGGCCCAGGCCGCGCCCGAGGGCTGGGCCGTCGCCGGGTACTCGGCGGGCGGGCACTGCGCCACGAAACTGGCCCTGGCCCACCCGGACCGCTACCGGGCCGCGGTCAGCCTGTCCGGCTACAACGACCCGGCCGCCGAACACACGGCCCTCACCGGCCGCGACCCGGTGCTGCGCGAGGCGAACAACCCGCTGACGCTGCTGCGCGAAGCGGTCACTCCGCCGGAGGTCTCGCTCTACCTCTCCGGTCAGCGCGAGGACGGCTACGAGGACGCCACCGCCCTCGCCCGCGCGGCGACCTCCCCGACGAGCGTGCAGGTGGTGCGCCTGCCCCGCAGCGCCGGCGGCCACACCATGGCGCTGTGGCGGCCCCAGGTGGTCCCGGCGTTCCGCTGGCTGACCGAGGAACTCGGGGCCCAGCCCACGCCGTCGCCGTCCGCCGCTACTCCTCCCGGACCGAGGAGCGCCGCTGCCACGCCCGGGGCGCCCGCCAGTGGTAGCGCAGGGCCAGCAGCCGGATCAGGAACGCGGTGACCGCGGAAAGGGCACTGGTGGCCGGGTTCAGCACGTCGAGGCGCAGGCACACCACGGTCATGGTGGCGCCGACGATGGCCGGCACCGCGTAGAGGTCGCGGTCCCAGCGCAGCAGCGAGGGCACCTCGTTGGCGAGGACGTCGCGCAGCACACCGCCGCCCACGGCGGTCATCAGGCCCAGGGCCGCGGAGGCGGCCAGGTTCAGCCCGTAGTCGTGCGCCTTGACCGTGCCGACCACGCAGAACAGGCCGAGCCCCGCCGCGTCGAAGACGTTGACGCCGCGCTGGAGGCGCTCCACGTGGGGGTGGAAGAAGAACACCAGGACGGTGGCGATCAGCGGGGTGACGAAGTAGCCGAGGTCGGTGAAGGCGGCGGGCGGCACGGCACCGATCACCAGGTCCCGGAAGAGACCGCCGCCCAGGCCGGTGACCTCCGCGAGCACGGCGAGGCCGAACACGTCGAAGTTCTTGCGGACGGCCAGCAGCGCACCCGAGATCGCGAAGGCGAAGATGCCGATCAGATCGAGTGCGTGCAGGACGGACGGGCTGAACAGTTGCTGGAGCACCCGGCCATTCTGGCCGAGCCGGCCCACCGCGCCCGACGCGGCCTGGGTCCCCGGCGCGCGTGCCGCGTCCGGAGACGGGGGAGCGCCGGGCTCGTCGCCCGGCGCTCCCCCGCGGCGCGTCCCGCGGCCGGTCAGTCCGTCTTGTCGACGGAAGGACCGGAGGCCGCCGGGCCCGCGGCTTCGGCGTCCTGGACCTCGGCCTCGGCCTCGGCGGCACCGCCGGCCGCCGTCTCGGCGGCCGGCACCTTCTCCTTGACCGCTTCGGCGTCCGGCTTGGTCGTCGAGTCGGCCGGCAGCAGGGGTGTGGGGGCCTTGGTGACCTCCTCGGGCTGCTCGGTCACCGCCTCGTCGGTCTGCGTGACGGCCCCGATGTCCGTCGGCCGGGTGGGCTGGAGGGCTCCCGACTCGATCTCGGCGACGTAGTGGCAGGCCACCTTGTGCCCGTCACCCGCGTCGACGAGCGCGGGACGCTCGGTCGCGCACCTCGGCTGGGCCCACGGGCAGCGCGTGTGGAACCTGCACCCCGACGGCGGGTTCGCGGGGGACGGCAGGTCGCCCTGGAGCAGGATGCGCTCACGCCGGTCCTCGGCCTCGGGGTCCGGAAGGGGCACCGCCGACATGAGGGCCTTGGTGTACGGGTGTTTGGGGGCGGCGTACAAGGCGTCGCTGGGCGCCTCCTCCACCAGGGAGCCGAGGTACATGACCCCGATGACGTCCGAGATGTGCCGCACCACCGCCAGGTCGTGGGCGATGACCAGGTAGGTCAGCCCGAGCGACTTCTGGAGGTCCTCCAGCAGGTTGATGACCTGGGCCTGGACCGAGACGTCGAGCGCGGAGACCGGCTCGTCGCAGATGATCACGTCGGGTTCCAGGACGAGCGCCCGCGCGATGCCGATGCGCTGCCGCTGGCCGCCGGAGAACTCGTGCGGGTAGCGGGAGAGCGCATTCTCCGGGAGGCCGACCTTGGCGAGGACGTCCTTGATCCGCTTCCGCCGCTCCTCCTGGTTCGCCCCGATCCCGTGCGCGGCCATGCCCTCGCTGAGGATCGACTCGATGTTCTGCCGCGGGTTCAGGCTGCCGAGCGGGTCCTGGAAGACCATCTGGAGCCGCCGGCGGAACCGGCGCATCTCCTCCTCCGGCAGCTTCGCCAGATCGGTCCCGTCGAAGACCACCTCACCGTCGGTGATGTCGACCAGCCGCAGGACGCCACGGCCGAGGGTCGTCTTGCCGCAGCCGGACTCGCCGACGAGGCCGTAGGTCTGACCGGCCTCGACCTTCAGGGAGACGCCGTCGACGGCATAGACGTGGCCGACCGTCCGGTCGAAGAGCACGCCCTTCCTGACGGGGAAGTGGACCTTCACGTCCGAGAGTTCGAGCAGGCTCATGCCGAGACCTCCGCCTGGGACGTGGGAAGGACCGGGTTGACGCAGCGGACCTGGTGTCCGGCGGCACGCGGTTCGGTCAGTTCGGGCGTGCCGGTCAGGCACTCCATGGTGTACCGGTCGCAGCGGGGTGCGAAGGCGCAGCCGTCGGTCCAGGCGATCCGGTCGTTGATGGAGCCGCGGATGGGGTTGAGCGGCTCCCCGCGCGGCGCGTCGAGCCGCGGGATGGAACCGAGCAGCCCGTGCGCGTACGGGTGGGTCGGGTGGGTGAACAACTCGCGCCGCCCGGCGGACTCCACGGCCCGGCCCGCGTAGAGCACGTTGACCTGGTCGCACAGGCCGGCCACCACGCCGAGGTCGTGGGTGATCATCAGCAGGGCGGTGCCCTCCTGGTCCACGAGTTCCTTGAGGAGCTCCAGGATCTGCGCCTGGATGGTCACGTCGAGGGCGGTGGTGGGCTCGTCGGCGATGAGCATCCGAGGGGCGCAGGCCACCGCCATGGCGATCAGCGCGCGCTGGCGCATGCCGCCGGAGAGCTGGTGCGGGAACTCCTTGAGCCGCCGGGTCGGGTCGGGGATGCCGACCCGGTCCAGCAGGTGGGCGGCCTCCTTGCGGGCGGCCTCCCCCTTCATGCCGCGGTGGCGCTGGAGGATCTCGGTGATCTGGACGCCGATCGGCACGACCGGGTTGAGCGACGACAGCGGGTCCTGGAAGATCATCGCGAGCTCGCTGCCGCGGAGGTCCCGGCGTTCCTGCGGCGACATGGTCAGCAGGTCACGGCCGTCGAAGAGGGCTTTGCCGCCCACCCGGACGCCCTTGCCGGGCAGAAGTCCCATCAGGGCGAGCGAGGTCACGGACTTGCCGCAGCCCGACTCGCCGACGAGACCGACGACCTGGCCCTCGGCGACGTCGAAGGAGACACCGTCGACCGCGATCGAGTCCTTGCGGCCCTTGGCCGTGAACGTGACGCTGAGTTCGTCGACTGAGAGTAGTGCCATGAGAGTTCAGCCTCGCAGTTTCGGGTCGAGCGCTTCGCGCAGGGCCTCGCCGAGCAGGGTGAAGCCGAGAGCGGTGATGATGATCCCGAGTGCGGGGTAGACCGCCATCATCGGCTCGTTGTCGAAGAAGCGCTGGGCCTGGGCGAGCATGACCCCCCATTCCGGGATGGCGGGGTCCGGGTTGCCGAGGCCGAGGTAGGACAGGGCTGCTGCCTCGATGATCGCGGTGGCCAGGGACAGCGTCGCCTGGACGATGACGGGGCTCAGCGAGTTGGGCAGGATCTGGGTGAGGACGATCCGCTTCTTGCGCAGGCCGAGCGACTTGGCCGCGAGCACGTAGTCCGAACCGCCCTGCACCAGCATCGATCCGCGCAGCAGCCGCGCGAAGATGGGGATCTGCACGACACCGACGGCGATCATCACCGTGGTCAGCGACTGTCCCATCACCGCGGCGATGGAGACGGCCAGCAGCAGCGAGGGCAGCGACAGCATGATGTCGGTGAACCGCATGATCACCGTGTCGATCCGCTGTCCGGCGCGTCCGCCGAGGGTCGCGGCGGCGCCCGAACAGATGCCGATGGTGGCCCCCACGATGAGGCCGATGAGCATCGAGACGACACCGACGAGCAGGGTCTGACGGGCCCCCACGAGCCACCGGCTGAACAGGTCGCGCCCCAGGTGGTCCAGGCCGAACCAGTTGCCGCCGCGCATGCCGACGAATTCACCGCGGTTGGGGAAGACGTCACCGCGCCAGGTCTGGGCGGTGGGCGCGTGGGGGGCGACCCACGGTCCGATGATCGCGAGGACCACGAACAGGACGATGATCACCGCACCGATGGCGGCCATCTTGCTCGCCCGGAGCCGGCGCATCGCCTCGCGCCACAGGCTGGCACCGCTGGTGACCTCGTTGGTCGTCATCAGCTCCGCGAGCCGGTCGATCTTGTCGGCCTTCTTGGTCACGGTCGTCACGTCAGTGCACCCGCACTCTCGGGTCGATAATGCTGTACGCGATGTCGACGAGGAGGTTGATGAGGACGTAGACCATCGCGATGAAGAGAATGAACCCGACGAGCACGGGGTAGTCACGGCCGTCGATCGCCGTGCGGATGAAGGAGCCGATGCCGCCGAAGTCGAACACGGACTCGGTGAGCACCGCGCCGGACAGCAGGCTGCCGGTCAGCAGACCGACCGCCGTGATCACCGGCAGCAGCGCGTTGCGCAGCACGTGACGGCCGCGCACCACACGCTTCTCGAGTCCCTTGGACTCCGCGGTCCGCACGTAGTCCTCACCCAGCACCTCCAGCACGCTCGCCCGGGTCATGCGGACGATGACGGCGAGCGGGATGGACGCCAGGGCGATCGCGGGCAGGATGAGGTGCCAGATGGCGTCCCAGCTCGCGTCGAACTCGCCCGTGAGCACGCCGTCGAGCACCGCGAATCCGGTGACCTCGGTCGCGTTGATCCCGGTGGTGAGCCGGCCGGAGGCGGGGAAGATGCCCAGCTGGACGGAGAAGATGGACCGCAGCAGGATCGCCAGGAAGAACACCGGGATGCAGACGCCGACCAGCGACGTGGACACCGAGGCGACGTCGATCCAGCCGCCGCGGCGCTTGGCGGCGAGGTAGCCCAGCGGGATGCCGACGAGCACGGCGATGAGGATCGCCGCGACGCTGAGTTCCACGGTCGCCGGGAACCGCAGCGTGAACTCCTCCCACACCGGCTGTCCGGTCTGGACCGAGGTGCCCAGGTCGAGTTCGAAGATGCGCTTGAGGAAGCGCCAGTACTGAACGTAGACGGGCTGGTCCAGCCCGAGCGCACGGTTGATGCGCGCCACTTCGGCCTCGGTGGCCTTCTCCCCCAGGATCGCTGAGGCGGGTCCACCGGGCAGCCGGTCGAGCCACAGGAAGAGCAGTACCGACAGGCCGAGCAGCGTGGGTATGAGCTGAAGCAGTCTTCGTACGACGAGACGCAGCACCCCGCATGCCCCTTTCTAGCGTGATGTCTTACTGAACGGAACCGCCCGGCCGCCGAGTTGCGACGGCCGGGCGGACCCCCCGTTGGTGCTTCACACCGCGTGTGCCTACTTGAAGGAGGCCTCGGCGAACACTTCCTGCGTCAGCGGGGAGACGTTCGGCGGGTTCACGTTCTTGGCAAAGGCGATGGCCGGCGGGGACGACGAGACCGGGACACCCGGCAGGTAGTCCATGATGACCTCGTTGGCCTTCGTGTAGGCGGCCACGCGCTCGTCGTGGTTGCCCAGCTTGGAGCCGGCGTTCACGGCGTCGAAGACCTTCTGGTCCTTGAAGCCCCACTGCTTGTCGTACTCGGCGAACCAGGTACCGATGAAGTTGTAGCCGTCGTTGAAGTCACCGGTCCAGCCGAGCATGTGCAGGGCGCAGGAGCCCGACTCGGTGGCGTCCAGGTAGTCCGGGGCCCACTTCATGGCCTTCGGCTTGACGGTGATGCCGGCCTTCTCCAGGTCGGCCTTCATCAGCTCGAACAGGTCCTGCGGGGCAGGCATGTACGGGCGGGTGACCTCGGTCGGGTAGCAGAACTCGATCTCGAGCTTCTCCTCACCGGCCTTCTTCAGCAGGTCCTTCGCCTTGTTCACGTCGTGCGGGTACTGCGTGACGTTCTTGGAGTAGCCCTCGATGGTGTCCGGCATGAACTGGTCGGCCACCTTGCCGCCCTCGGGCAGCTGGGTCTTGACCAGGTTCTCCTTGTCGATCGACTGCGCGATCGCCTGGCGGACTTCCTTCTTCTTCAGGGCCGGGTTCGCCGTCTGGCTCATGCCCACGTAGAAGAGGTTGAAGACACCACGGGTCGGGACGACGAAGCCCTTGTCCTCGAGGGTCTTGACGTCGGCGGGCGCGACCAGGTCGTAGCCGTCGATGTCACCGGCCTCAAGGGCCTGACGGCGCGTCTGCTCGTCGGAGATCGTGCGGAAGACCAGGTTCTTGATCTTCGCCTTCTCGCCCCAGTAGTCGTCGAAGCGCTCGAGGGAGACTTCCTTGTTGCCCTTGTTCCACTTCGTGATCTTGTACGGGCCGGTACCGGCGACCGTGCCGGCCTCCTGGCTGTACTTGGGGTACGTGATGGCGTCGCCCTTGGCGGAGGCGTCCTGCTTCTTGTACTCCTCGATGGCCTTCGGCGAGTGGATCGCGAGGGCGTTGAGGGAGAAGCCGCCGGGCAGGTTGGCGGAGGGCTTCTTGACCTCGATGACGGCGGTGTTCTCGTCCTTGGCGGTGCAGGACTTGTAGTTCGCCTCGGGGGTCTCCGGGTCCTCGTTCTTCGCGAACCCGCCCATGATGGTCTGCCAGTAGTAGGAGACCGCGCTCGACTGGTAGGTGCCCTTCCAGTTGAACCAGTGGTCGTAGTTGGCGCACACCGCGTCGGCGTTGAACTCCTCGCCGTCGTGGAACTTCACGCCCTTGCGGAGGTTGAACGTCCAGACGGTGCCCTCGTCGTTGCTGGACCACTTCTCGGCGAGGCCGCCGACCAGCTCGCTGCCGCCCGACTCGTGCTCGAGCAGGGCCTCGAAGGCCTGCCGGGTCACGCGGAAGGTTTCACCGTCACTGGCCAGGGCAGGGTCCAGGGAACCCGGATCACCGGCGCCGGCGAAGACGAAGGTGTCCTTGTCGCCACTGCCTTCGTTGTCACTGTCCCGGTCGCTGGAGCAGCCCGTGGCGATCAGACCGACCGCGACCGCGGCCGTGATCACCCGAGCGGCTCGGGACTTGGATATGCGCATATGGGGCCACTCCGGGTCCGCTATGTGGATGCAAGATGACCGCCCGAACACTACTCACGTTCGCAGGGAGTCAGGAACAGTCCGGATAGCGGTGATACCTACCTGAGATCTGAACGCTCGACATAAGGGACGCATCAGGCGCCCGGTGCCGGAAATCCGGGCGCGGGAGGCGTCCGCGGCCGTCCCGAAGCCCCCTCAGGACAGCGCCCCGGAGCGGAAAGCATCGCGAAACCGCAGGTGACAGGCGGGTGATCACTGATAGCTCACCGCGCACGGGGTGCGTGGTCGAGACAAGCTGACGTGCGTTCAGCGGGCGGGACTCCGGGCGGCGTCGGCGCGTGTCCGCCGGCGGCCGGGCGTCCGCATGATGGGATTGCGGGCCTCGGCGCGGGCCCCCGGAGCGGCGGATCCGGCCCGGTCGGTGCCGGTCTGTCGGTGCCGGTCGTCGCCGGTCGGTGCCGGTCAGTGCCGGTGCGCGGGCGGGTAGCCGTAGCCGGCCGCGGGGGCGGGGGCGTGGGCCTCCCGGTCGTAGAACGGACGGGCGTTGACGCGCAGCCACATGGCGACCGGGTCGTGTTCGTCGGACATCGCGACGGTGGAGACGGGCAGCCCGTCCGGGACGGCGCCGAGCGACTGCTGCATCATGCCGCGCACCGCGTCCACCGACGGCGGCGAGGTGTCGTACACGTCCAGGCCGATGGCGAGGTACGGCGCCCCCAGCGCGGGCTGCACCCAGGCGCGGCGCAGGGCGCGGACGGCCGGGGTGCGGTGGGCGTTCTGCGCGAGCAGGGCGTAGAACTGCGGGATCTCGATGCCGGGTTCGGACAGTCTGAGCGGTCCCGCGGGCTGGCGGTCGAGGCCCGTGGCGATGCGGCGCAGGTCCAGCCACGGGATGCCGACGCCGCCGCCGGGCGCGTGCGGGTTGAGCCAGAGGCCGAAGCGGTCGGGGTAGAGGGCGCGGGCCACGTCGAGGCCGTCGACCACCTCGTAGGACCGGTTCCAGCCGCTGGCGGACAGCTCCTGCGCGGAGGTGACGCACGGCGCGTAGCCGTGGCCGTCGACCTCCATGTTCCCGTACTGGGCGTCCGGGGAGCCCGCCTGGCCGTGCCACAGCAGCATCCAGACCTGGCCGGAGGCGGGCGTGGCGAGCGCGCGCAGCAACGCCTCGTAGGCGTCGTAACGCCCGGGCGTCACCTGGCGCAGCATGTGCTCGACCTGTCCGGCCGCCGCGGTGCCAGCGCTCACTTTGTATCGCCCCTCCGTACAACGCCCTCACCCGAGCCAATGAACCTAGCTTAAGCCGCCCCGCGCCGACCGGACCGGTGGCGGTCCGGCGGCCGTGCGGCCGTCCGCGCCGCGGCCCGGGCGGCCCGGGGCCCGCCCGTCCCGGCCGGCCGGGCCTACTGCTGCTGGTAGAAGGGCCGCACGCGCTCGCGCATCCAGTCGCCGACGGGGTCCTGGGCGACGTCCAGGAGGACCACGTTGACCGGCCACTTCACCGGCGTGCGGCCGAGCGCGCGGCCGAGCGCGTCCGTCGGCAGGGTGTGCGGGTCCTCGTCCCACCGGGTCAGTTCGACGCCGATGAAGAGCACCGGGTCGGCCGTCTCGACCGCGGCCAGGCAGCGGCGGGCGGTGCGCACCACGCCGAGCGCCTCGAACTCGGCGCCGGCCGCCGCGAGGAAGTCCACCGGGTCGTCCTGCCAGTCGGGCTCGAACAGCCGGACCCGGCCGCCGCCGCCCGGCGTCCCGTCGGGCGGGGTGTTCCCGCCGCGGCACAGGTCGGCCACCGCCTCGGGCGGCAGCGGGATGCCGATGACGCCGCCCGGGTTCACGGCGATCCCGGCCTGCGGGGGCAGCCCGCGGGCGAACTCCACGGCGGGCGCGATGGTGTACGACATGTGCGAGCCGACCACCTGGCGGAACTGCTCCTCGGAGCTGAAGACCGGCACGTAGGCCTGGCCGTCGAGTTCCATCGTGGGCAGGTCCAGGGCGCCGCTGTCGGGGCCGCCGCCGTTCGGCAGGGGTATCCACACGAAGCTGCGGCCCAGGACCTCGACGATCCGGCCGCCGGCCGAGGGGACGCCGAGGGAGGCGGAGAGCACCTCCTCCAGTTCGTTGCCGGGCCATCCGCCGTGCGGATGGGGGTGTGCCTGTGCCGGGAAGTCCGCGGAGAAGCCCGCCGGGAAGTCCATCTGCCTACCGCCTGCCTGGAACCACTGCTGTGGCTGGAAAGGCTAACCGCTGCCGCCCGGCCGCCGTCCGGCCGTGCGGCGTTCCGGGCCGGTGTCCGGCCGGATGTCCGGCCGGATGTCCGCCGTCGGGCCGGGTGTCCGCCGTCAACGGGTGAACCCGATCAGGCTCAGGGTGTCCGTCGCGTCCCGGTCGAGCAGGACCACCGAGCCGCAGCCGGCGGGCGGTTCGCCCCGCCGCACCGCGCGCAGCAGCCGCTCCACCGCCGCGCGGTGCCGCAGGAAGGCGTACCGCGAGACGCCGCGGCCGCGGGCGCGCTGGCCGTCCAGGGCCTGTTGCGGGGTGACGTCGAGGAGCAGCAGCCGCAGGTGCGCTCCCCGGCGGCGGGCCTCGCGGGCCAGCCAGCGGCGCACCCACGCCTGGGTGCCGCAGTCGTGCACCACGACGCCCTCGCCTGTGCGCAGGGTGCGGCGCAGGCCCGCGTAGTGGTCCAGGCGGACCAGCGGCCGGTAGAGCGCGTACGGCAGGAAGCGGGGCATCCGGGCGTCCCAGCGGTCGCGGGTGTCCTGGGAGTCGACGCGGGGGCCGCGCACGGTGCGCCGCATCAGCGTGGACTTGCCGCTGCCGGGCAGTCCGGTGACCACGACGACGTCCTGCGGGGCGAAGAGCAGGGCGTGCGGGCCGCTGCCGGCGCGTCCGCGCAGGTCGCGGACGGCGGGCTCG